>JAFQLV010000043.1 GCA_017396515.1 Clostridia bacterium
GCATACGGAACATGTCAACAGAGGGGATAAGCTCGGAAATCTTCTTGCCGAGTTTATACTCATATTCGTGGAAAAGACCTGTTGAGGGACCGCAGGTGTTAAGAAGGTCGATAACCTGGTCGCGTACAACCTGAGGATTTGAGCCGAGAACTGTGGGGCCGCCTGCCTGAAGGAAGTCGTAGTATTCGTTGCCGTCGATATCATAGAGCTTTGCACCGTCTGCCTTTGTGAAAACAAGGGGGAACGGATAGTTGAAAGCAAGGTTGTGCTGAACGCCGCCGGGGATAATCTGCTTAGCTTCAGCAATCATAGCCTTTGACTTTTTGCACTTCTTCTCAAAATATTCTTCTTCATACTTTGCAAGCACGTCGGGCTTGATTGAGTGCATGGGGAGGCTGATAAGATGATCAAGCTTTTCGGTAACAGCCTGAGCATCAGGGTAATTTGAAATAGCAAATCTTGTGTCCATCATTACATCTCCTGATAATATATTTTCGTTTGGTGAGTGCTCGCTCACCTATGCCGTTATATTATACAATATTTACAGCCCCATGTCAATTGTCATATATATAGAAAAATGTTAAGTTTTTTTGTATATTTGAACATACCTGCGGAATAGCAGCCTACATATTACAAAACTGTAATAATAAACAGAGCTGTGTTCACCTCTAATTAATAGTTTGTTCTAACTTTTGCATTATTGCTGTGATATAAGTAACAGGTATGTCCTAAAGGACAAAATATTATCTCTCAGGAGGATTTTTGAAATGAAAAAAGTCATTGCTATCGTTGCTGCTCTTGTTGTGGTACTTGGCGTATTCGCAGCTTGCGGCGGTGAAAAAGCACCCGAAATCACACCCTACGAGGGTACACTCGAAGATCTCACCGCAAAGCTTTACGAGGTTCAGCCCGTTGAATTTATGGTTGGCCCCGCTATGCAGGTAGATTTTGCAGACGAGTATGCTCCCAAGACATATCTGGGCGTTGAGTCAACAGAGGGCTTTAAGGAAGCTACATGGTCAGAGTCAATGATCGGTGCTCAGGCTTATTCACTTGTTCTTGCAAGAGTAAGCGACACAGCTAAGCTTGAAGAGCTCAAGAATGCTATGTTTAACGGCATCGACACAAGAAAGTGGATCTGCGTTGAAGCTGATCAGCTCCGTGTTGTTTCATCAGGCGACATCATCATGCTTATCATGGTTTCCTCAGAGCTTGCTCCCGGCGTTGCAGACGGCATGGTTGAAGCATTCAAGCAGAGCGTAGGCGAGCTTTCAGGCGAAACACTTACAAGAGGCTAAAATATGGTCTTTTCTTCGATTGAGTTTTTATATGTATTTCTGCCCGTAACACTTCTGTGCTATCTCATAGCACCGAGAAAAGCTAAAAATGTTGTGCTTCTTTTCTTCTCACTTCTCTTTTATTGGTGGGGCGAACCGAAATACACAATACTCATGCTTTTCACCATAACCTTCTGTTATGCGGCAGGTCGGCTCATCGAAAACAAAAAGGGTACCCGGGCGGGCAAAGCAATGCTGACTGTGTCAGTGGCAGTGCCCCTCGGGCTTCTTGCTGTTTTCAAATATGCCGATTTCTTTATCGGTACTGCAAATTCCCTTACGGGTGCAGATATACCCCTTTTAAAATTAGCTCTGCCTATCGGTATAAGCTTTTACACCTTCCAGGCACTGAGCTATGTTGTTGATGTTTACAGAGGCGATACCCCTGCACAAAGAAGCTGGATAAACCTTGCAACCTATGTTGTGCTTTTCCCTCAGCTTATTGCAGGCCCCATTGTCCGCTACACCACCGTTGCCGAGGATTTATCCACCCGCAGCCACTCTATGGAAAATGTGGCTCTGGGCATAAGACGCTTTGTTTACGGTCTTGGCAAAAAGGTGCTCATAGCCAACCTTTTAGGCTCACTTTGCACAGCCTACCGTGAAAGCGGTGACCCCTCGGTGCTTTTCAGCTGGATGTACGCAATATCCTTCTCACTGCAGATTTATTTTGACTTCTCAGCTTACAGTGATATGGCAATAGGCATAGGCAAAATCTTAGGCTTCCGCTTCCTTGAAAACTTCAATTACCCCTACATTTCAAAAAGCATCACCGAATTCTGGAGAAGATGGCATATTTCTCTGGGCTCATGGTTCAGAGACTATGTTTACATTCCCCTTGGCGGCAACAGAGTCAAGCCCCTTCGTCAGATATTCAACATCCTCGTTGTCTGGTGCCTTACAGGCTTCTGGCACGGTGCAGGCTGGACCTTTATGAGCTGGGGTCTTTACTTCGGTGTGCTGCTCATAATCGAGAAGCTCTTCCTCAGGAAATATCTTGAAAAGGCTCCCTCATTCCTGCAGCATTTTTATGTGGTGTTTATAGTTATCATATCCTTTGTGCTTTTCAACGCAGACACCTTCACCATGGCATTCTCAGATTTAAAGGCTATGTTCGGTGCAGCGGGTCTTCCCTTGTACTCTGCCGATACCCTTTATAATCTTCGCTCCTACGGTGTGCTGCTCATAATGGCATTTATCGGTGCCACTCCCCTTGTGAAAAACATAGGCAAAAAAATCGAAGGCACAAAAATCAGCACAGTTTTAGAGCCCGTCAGCGTTGCGGTTATACTTATAATCTGCACGGCTTATCTTGTTGACGGCTCATTCAACCCGTTCTTATACTTCAGATTTTAAGGAGGTGCCGCAATGAAAAAAGCAAAGCTTATATCAATTATACTTGTTTTCTGCATTCTCATCGGCGGTGCTTCACTGTGGCTCTTTGCCAAAGAAGACGGCGAAATCTCCGTCTGGGAAAGACGAAAGCTTCAGCAGTTCCCCGTTTTGAAATGGGAAAGTGTCATGGACGGCAAATTTATGAAGGAGTTTGTCTCCTATCTTTCAGACCAGTTCCCCTTAAGAGACGAGCTTCGCAGGCTGAAGGCACAGGTGCTTTTCAACCTCTATCAGCAGAAGGATAACGGCGGAATTTATATTCAGGACGGCTCCGCAAGCAAAATTGATGCAGTTATAAACAGTGGCAGTGTTGACCATTTCACCTCAAGAATAGGCTATCTTTATGACACCTATTTAAAAGACACAGACTGCAGGGTTTATTACAGCATCATCCCCGATAAAAACTATTTCCTTGCCGAAAAGGGCGGCTATCCTCACCTTGACTATGATGAGCTTTACCGCCTGCTGAGCGAAAGGCTTTCATATATGAGTGAGATTGAAATAAAGCATCTGCTCAGCGCTGAGGATTACTACACCACCGACACTCACTGGCGGCAGGAAAAGATTACGGATGTTGCAAATGAGATAAGAAAAGCCATGGGCCTTTCTGAGGTCACAGACTTCACCGAAAAGACTATGGGAGACTTCTACGGTGTTTATTACGGTCAGTCGGCTCTGCCCCTGCCCCCCGACACACTGACATATCTCACCAATGATGAGCTTGAAGGCTGCACTGTGAAAAACTTTGAAAACGGCAGTGAATCAAAGGTCTATAACGAAGAAAAATATACAGGCCTTGACCCCTATGATGTTTATCTTTCAGGTGCGGTTTCAATGCTTGAAATCACCAACCCCATGGGTGAAAAGGGCAAGGAGCTTGTGGTTTTCCGCGATTCCTTCGGCAGCAGCCTTGTGCCCCTTCTTCTTAGCTCCTACAGCAAGGTTACACTTGTTGACACCAGATATATCTCACCCGATATGATTTCACAGTTTATGTCCTTCGGAAAACAGGATGTGCTGTTTATTTACAGCACGCTGCTTGTCAATTCAAGCTCAACACTTAAATAAGCATAACCACCCGGAAGAAAAAGAAAAATTCGGGTGGTTTTATGTTATATATCTTATTCTTTTAAAATTATTGTTGACAACCAATTAAAATATGAGTATAATAAGGGTGTGGAAATCCAGGACGATTGCCACAGTTTATTCATCTTATTGAATGAGATTATTTCTCAACACTCGACGAACTATCTGTTGCCGCAGACGGTTCGTCTCTTTTTTTGTCTTTTTTATCTTTAAAATATGTAAAAACAGAAAAGCCGAATTTTACAATATCAAAAAGAAACTTAAAAACATCAAAAGGCATTGTAATCCCTCCTCTCGAAAAAGATTTTGACATCTTTACCTACAAGGAACTACAACTCACCTCCCATATCCTTGCAGGACACAGAGGGCAACCGTCTTTTTTCACCGTATACCACTTACAAAACTTGTAAAACTCAGTAATAAGCGGCTTGGATTTCCACGATTAATATTATAGTTAGTTTTGTCGAAATGTCAACCCGTCACAGAGCAAACCGGATATTCATACAAGCTCTCCCCCTGCAAATCCACACTGTGCATATCCACAGCCGTAACACTGCTGTTGTTATAGGTGGTGTAATAATATATCCCCTTATCCGCATTGCAGCAACAGCTGTAGCGTGTATATTCATATTCACCCTCTCTCGTCATAACACAGCCCTTAGGCATGGCAACACCTGAAAGTATATGGAAAAACTGACTCACACTCTCCTTTTCGTTTTTGCACAAGGGAGATTTTTCTTTTATAAAAACAGCTCTTACAAACCTTGAAGCAGAGGAGAAATCCCCCGGTAGACCAATTGCGCCGAAGCCGAGGCTGTAGCTTTTAAGGTCACCGTCCTTTGTCAGGCTGTCCTCACCCACACCCTCGTGAAGATTCATATATCCCCTGATATTCATAAGGTGATAATCAAAGGTGGGGTTATTCGTCAGCACACCGTAGGGGTTATCATAAATTCTCAGGCCCTCTTTCACGCTTTCTGCGGTTATGCTCTTTTCCTTATCGGATATTATCCAGTGAAGGGGCGAAAGCGGCAAAGCCTCACTGAAATTCAGCCTTACAATATTAATTCCTTCAAGAAGGGAACGGGCCTGCTTTACATCCCTGCATTTGCCGAGAATATAAGGAATAAGCTCAAAGGGTGCCACATTATCCTTGCTTTCATCAAAGCTCATATAATGGGCATTATCGGGGAAATTGAGCCCTGCCATACTCAGCCCCATTTCATTTGTTGCTTCATAATAAAGCGGATAATTATCCGCCACCGTTGCCATGCCTATCATTGCGTAGTGACTTTCCATTGTCGGCAGAGTACGCATATTTAATTTAAAGCCTCTCGGTGTTATGACCACACTCTCTTTATAGCTTCTCTCCAAGTCAAGATTTCTGCCGAAATAGCTGTCACTGCCTTTAAAGCTCACTGCGGTGCACATAAGAACATCTCCTTTTTATTTCACAGTGTAATTTTTCCCGTTTTGCGAATATATATTATACTGAAACTATTAAAACTAAACTTTAAAAAGGAGCTTAAATATGGATACCTCACAGGATTTGGACCTTCTCATATCAAAATACAGCGAAAATCTGATGCAGATGAAAGAAAAATGGTCAAAATGGGGAATTGTAACAGAGGAAAAAACAACCGACTCCGAGCCTGCCGTAAATGCTGTAGCTCTCACAGACGCAGAAGACCCGGCACCCGAACCGCAAGCTCCTGCTCGGGAGAGTGCACCCGCTGAAGCTTCACCCGAGGCTGAGAGCCAAAGCCCACCGCAGAGCACAAGTGATTATCCCAAGGCAAGTCCTGAGCTTTATGCCGATTTTCAGGCAAGAGTTTTCTCAGGCGAGCAGGCTTATCCCATAGAGGGTGCAAAGGTGCTCATCTATCTTGAGGGCAAGCTTCACACCTTTCTTATCACCAACGAAAGCGGCGAAACACAACGAGTCAAAATTGAAGCCTCCCCCGAAGAAAACTCACTGACACCAAACAGCGAAAATCAGCAGCTCGACTACAGAGCAGATGTTTATGCCGACGGCTTCACACCTAAAAAGGGTCTGCTCGTCTCTGCAGTAGGCAAGTCAGATATTCTGCTTGCCGTTCAGCTCACTCCCGAACCTGAAAGGATTGATTAAATGGCTACCGTACCCGTTATACCGACAAGCATAACAGTTCATCTGGGTGCCCCGGGGAGCAATGCTCAGAATGTGACTCTGCCCTTTGCCGATTATATTAAAAATGTGGCTTCCTCTGAGATTTTCTCCACCTGGGATGAAGCCGCCATAAGAGCCAACATTTTAGCTCAGGTTTCCTTTGCCCTTAACCGCATTTACACTGAGTGGTACCCTGCCATGGGCTATGACTATGATATAACAAACAACACCTACTATGACCAGAAATTTATAAACGGAAGAAACATATTTCAGAATATCAGCCGTATAACAGACGAGCTTTTTAACGATTATCTTCGCAAGGAGGGCACCGTTAATCCTTTTTTTGCCCAATACTGCAACGGTACCACCGTAACCTGCGACGGACTCTCCCAGTGGGGCTCCCAGGCTCTGGCTCTTGAGGGCTACAGTGATGTGGATATAATACGCTATTACTACGGCGATGACACTCAGATAGTTTCAAACGCCCCCGTTGCCGATAATATCCCCTCTTATCCCGGCACAGCGCTGAGACAGGGTGACCTGAATGAAAGCGTGCGCCGTATGCAGATTTATTTAAACCGCATATCGGGCAACTACCCTGCCATTCCGAAAATCCCCGTTATAAACGGTGCCTTTGACGAAAACACTGAAAATGCCGTTATAAGCTTTCAGCGTATTTTCAGCCTCACTCCCGACGGCATAATCGGCAAGGCTACATGGTACCGCATAGTCTATATCTATGACGCAGTTACCCGTCTTGCGGAGCTGACAAGCGAGGGGGTAGGCTATGAAAATCTGCCGCGGCAGTTTCAGGGTGCATTAAGGCAGGGCGACACAGGCGGCCCTGTTGTAACAGTGCAATACTTTTTAACGCTTCTCGGTCAGTTTGTGGATTTTCTGCCCCCTTTGTCTGTTGACGGTGTCTACGGCAGGGGTACGGCAAGAGCTGTTTCAGCCTTTCAGGAATATAAGGGTCTGCCCGTAACGGGAAATGTTGACGAAGAAACCTGGGAAAGCCTCTACAGTGCCTATAAGGGTGTGGTGGATTATCTCGATATGCAAAATCAGCTTGAAAGTGTAAGCACCCAGCCCTACCCCGGTGTTACCCTCAGGCGGGGTGATGTGGGGCCCAGTGTAAGAGTTTTCAAAAATTATCTCAGCTACATTGCAAGGGTATTTTTTGACATTCCTGCCGTGGCACAGAATAACATATTTGACCTTCGCACACAAAATGCAGTCAGGGAATTTCAGCGTATTTTCTCCTTGCCTCAGACAGGTCAGGTTGACGAAGGAACATGGAACACAATAGCCGATGTTTACCGTACTGTGAGAGCCGGCCAGCAAAGGCTTTCCGGACAGTACCCCGGCAGAGAATTAAGGGAGGGATAAGCTATGGCAGACGATGCGGTTTTTGAGCTGCAGAGCTATCTTCGCAATATAGGCAGACTTGACAGTGATGTTTCCCGTGTGGTACCCGACGGTGTTTTCGGCTCAGAGACAACCGAGGCCGTCAGGAGCTTTCAGAGCAAACACGGCATAACCGAAACGGGCACCGTTGACTTTGAAACTTGGGAAATGATAAAACGAAAAAACTCCGAAGCCCTTTTTGAGGCATCTGAGCCGGTTCAGCTTGTGAAAATAACCAACGGTGACCTGCCCCTTGTCAGAGATACGGACAGCTCCCTTGTTTATACTCTTCATCTTATGCTTAATAGAGTTGCAAAGAATTATATAAATTTCACTCCCCTGCCTGTGCAGTCATTTTTTGACGAAAGCACCGAAAGAGAGGTCCGCCGCTGGCAGAGGGTTATCTCTCACGAGGAAAGCGGCCGGGTGGATAAGCTGACATGGAACACCCTGGCAGAGTTTTACCTTTTATCCTTATGAATATAAAAATAAAACTGCGGAGTGTCCTTACGAACACTCCGCATAGTCTGTTAAATTGTTACCATTTTGCCGAAGCCTCAGTGCCGAGATAGGTTTTGACATACTTAATGAGCAGGTCATCTGCAATATCAATGTTTGCCTCATCGTCAGCCAGGCTGTGATCGGAATTGGGATAAATATTGAAGTCGTACTTCACCCCGTATTCCTCAAACTTTTCTACAATTGAAGTCGCATTGCTGAAGGGCACAATATTGTCCTTCTTGCCGTGATTTATAACTGTAGGCACAGTGTCTTCATTGACATAGTATATGGGTGAAACCTTAAGCAGTGCCTGCTTTGCAGCTGCTCTGTCCTCATATTTAAAGCTTTGTCCGCAGGCATATGAGAAAAGAAGTGAAACAAACTCCTCATCACCCAGACCGTTGTTGACATTCAGGTCCTTATTATAAAAGAAGTTTTCGTCGCTGAGATCTGTGGGGCCGCAGTTACTTACCACTGCCGCAGGAGTGATAGGTGCGGTGCTCTTTCTTGAATATGCATAAAACATTGCCAGATGTGCACCTGCCGATGAGCCTGTAAGAAGCACCTTGTTTATGTTGATTCCCTTTTCGCTGCCCTTTTCCTTAATCTTTTTAAGTGCAAGGTCAATATCGTCAGCCACATCGTGAAGGTCAATCTTCTCTGAAATATAGCGGTAATTTATGGCAGCTGCAGCGTAGCCTAAATCCTTGCAGGCTACCTTAAGAGCGTCTTTATAGCCGTCCTTATTGCCTTCAATCCAGCCGCCGCCGTGAATAAAGAGCACAAGGCCTACCTCGCCGTCATTTTCCTCAGGCAGATATAAATCCATAATCTGCCTTTCATGAGAGCCGTAGGCAAGATTTTTAAAGGTGTAACCCTCTTTATCCGAGCCGCCGAAGCTGAAAAGCGAAGTAAAAAATGCGATGATTGACATAAAAAATGCTACAATTTTTTCCCACATATTGTGTTCCTCCTTTTATTAATTATAAGTGAACAAATCACATCTTCATTTTACATATATTCCTTTTTGCTGTCAATAAACCTGAAATAAAAACGGCAGAGTGCACAAAAACAGTGTGCCGCCGATGTGAAAAATCACATCGGCGGCAAGAGCATTTATTTAACCTTATCAGTTAAAAAGGTTTTTGAACCAATCAATAATTCTCTGGAAGAATTCTGCAATCTTCTGGAAGAATGCGATAAATCCGTTGGGAGCAATACCCTCATCCGGGTCAATGATATCGTCAAAGATGTCAAGGTCAAGGATATCTGTGATAATCTGACCTGCAAGAGCTTCGCCATTATCCTTTGAGTTTCTCATTTCCTCAAGAAGCTTTGTCCATTCAGCGTTAAGGTCCTTAACACCGTTTGCTGTTTCACCCACACCGATATCAAGACCGTAGTAGATGTAATAGAGTGTAGCAAGAGCCTTATCCATGCCAAGGTAGGTTTCTGTTGCGCAGTCACCGATAACCTTAAGCACACCGCCTATATACTTGCCTGCTTCTTCTGTCATACCAAGGTTATCCTTAAGCAGACCAAGGAGCATTGCCTGGTTGTTTTCGTGCATAATGAAGGTTACAATCAGTCTCATTACCACTGTTACCATTTCACTCTTTGCACCCTCTGACTGATATACCATCTTGTATGCAGTCTTGCCGTTCTTTGAGGTATAGGACTCGAGAGTACCTATTGTGAGCTCTGCAACAGCACTTGCGTCCATTGCTGTGAACTCATAGCCTGTGCTTTCGGCAATCATATCAAGAACCATATCAAAGAGCTTTTCAAAGGTGAGTGTTGAAAGGTCGAGACCGATAAGCTCATAAAGGTCAATCTTTGCAACAGGCTCAATAGCGCTCAGAAGTGTATAAACAGCATTGAGTGTATTCTTGACAACTGTGTCAACACCGTTTGAGTTGATGAAGTAGATGAGGTTGGGAAGCATACCGAGAATTTCATCTGCGGGGTTTGCAAGGATAACATCTACTCTGTCAAGAAGTGAATCAAGGAAGGCTGTAAGAATTACATCGCCGTCGCTTTCAACAGCCTTGTAGTATTCCTCCTGTGTGAGGATGCCTTCGCAGCCGAGAACCTCAAGCAGAGGAATGATACCGTAAGCATAGCCTTCAGCACCGGGAAGTGTGATGGCATCTGTCTTGTCAAGGTCAACGAAGAAGGAAATATCTTCATCTGCAAGAAGCCACTTGAGAACGGGATAGAGAGATTCGAGTACATCGCAAAGAGATGCTACAAACTGATCTCTGTCTTCTGTGAATTCAGGAACATTAACCTTGGCAACAGCTTCGAGGTCCACACCGAGTGATGACTTGAGAACTGCCACAATATGCTTACCCACATTAGCACCGTTAACTTCAAGCTTTGCAATACCGTCCAGTACGCCTGCAAGTGCATCACGGATTGCAACGATGTTTTCACTGTTATAAAGTGAACCGTTTACAAGACCGTTGATAAGGTCTGAAAGGGTGTTAACCTGCTGGCCTTCAATATTGATGCCGAGAAGATAGATAACATTGTCAATAAATTCACCGATATGTGAAGCAATGTAATCTGCCATCTCCTGTGTGTAAAGAGGACCGTACTTGTGGTTCTTATAAAGGTCTGATGTCTCAAGAGCTGAGAAGACGAAGCCTGTGTCTGCCTTATCGGTGAACTTCCAGTCAAATTCCTGAACGGGAACCTCGCCCATATTGAACAGGTTGAGAAGAAGTGCATAGATATCTGCGCCCAGAAGCTCTTCAATCTTAGCTGCATTGTCCTCATCCTTAGCAGTGAGGATAACAAGGTTTGCAAGAACCGTAATCATATCATATACTGCAAACTCATCGTCATAATACATCTTATAGGTCTTGCCTGTGTGGCTTACTGAGGGGTACTCCTTGACTGCACCGAGACCGAAGCCTGTGAGTACATCCTTGAGAAGACCGAAATCGAAGCCTGTGAGATGTGCAACAAGCTCAAGAATTGCTTCAACGGTAAGGTTGTCAATGCTTATCATAAGCTCTGCATCCTCAATGCCGAGAAGCTCAGGAATATCGATAAGCTCAGCTATATCAAGCTCAAGGCCGAAGACTGCAAGCTTATTGATAAGTGTTGTTATTGCAGCGGTGAGGTTATCAATTGCAATTGCCACACCGTTTGCGTTAAGGAAGTAGAGAAGATTGGGAAGAAGTGCGAATACTTCATTTACGGGGTTTGCAAGAATTGCATCAAGTCTTGCGAAGGTTGCAGTGAGAATTTCTTCAATAGTATCCGCACCTGCAAGCTCAACACCCAGAGCCTCAAGAAGGAGTGCAAGACCCTCTTCATAGCCCTTACCGCCGTTGATTGTGATAATTTCTTCGCCTTCCTCATACTTGTCGCCTACAACTGTTTCGTCAACAAAGAATCTGTAATCCTTGCCGAAGAGGAGCCAGTCAATAAGACCGCCTGCATAGGTTGTGAGCACATTGGCAAGCTCGCCGGCAAATTCGTCTGCCGTGTCAATGCCTGCAGGAGCCTTGTAAGCCTTGAGACCTGCAACATCAACATTGAGAAGAAGACCTGCTGCCTTAAGCAGTGTTTCGTCGATATCACCGAGAAGCCCTGCAACAGCACCTGTTATTGCCTCAATGTTTTCACCTGAGTAAAGCTTAACCTTATCAGCAACAAGTGCACCGAGAGTGCTGTAGCTGCCGTCGATAAGACCTGCAACCATATCGCCGATTTCTGTAAGGTTGTCTGCGATATATTCTGCACTTTCCTGAGTCCAGTTGTTGGGATAGGTGATTGAATATTTCATTGCGTCAACTGTTCCGTTGTCAGCAAGAGGATAGCTCCAGTCGGGTGTAGCATAAACTACGGGAGCACTTGAGAATACATCCTTAAGACCTGACATGATGTCTGTGCCGATAAGCTCATCAAGAGCCTTTGCGTTCTGCTCATTTTCAACAAGCATAAGAGCAACAGTCACAAGAATTGTAATCATATCATATCTTGCAAATTCATCGTCATAAACCATTCTGAAGCCGTAGTTGCCGCTTATTGACATATAGGGCTCAATCTTACCTACGCAAAGGTCAACAAGAATGGGAGCTGCAGCTGAAAGATCCATGCCGAGAGCTTCTTCAACAAGTGTGAATACTGTTTCGAGGGTAAGGTTGTTTACATCGATAACAGCCTGTGAATCCTCGGGAAGAAGGCCGTTTAATGCATCGTTGATAATCTTGATAAGGTCAACATCAACACCGAAGCTTTCCTTGAGCTGAGCCATGAAGCCTGTTACGCTTGCAAGCATATTCTTAGCTGAAACTGAAATGCCGTTTGCGTTAAGGAAGAAGATGATGTTGGGAAGAATGTCGATAATTTCGTTTACGGGGTCACTGAGGATTTCGTCGAAGCGTGCTGCAAGTGAAACGAGAACGCCTTCAACATCCTTTGAGTCTGCTGCGGGGAGATTCTTGCAGCCAAGAGCCTCAAGAATGGGAGCAAGACCCTTTGCATAGCCCTGTGCACCCTTGATTACAGCGGCAGGAGTACCGTCTGCTTTGTTGAAGAGTGTGAAGTCATCTTCAAAGAATACGAGATTGATAACCTCGGGAATTACGCTGAGAATTTCAGCAAGCTCCTTGGCAAATTCGGTGGCTGTATATGTTTCCTTTTCAGCCTTATAAGCCTTGAGAGCTTCAATATCAGCACCGATAAGTGTGCCTACACTGCTTACGAGTGTTTCGTCAATGCTGCCCAGAAGGTCTGTGATAAGAGCTACGAGCTTATCCAGGTTTTCACCTGTGAAGATGTTAATGTTGCTCTTGAGCATATCGCCAAGGGTACCCTCAACACCTGCCAGCTTGAGAGCTGATGCAATAAGAGCGTCAAGGTTTTCGCCTATATACTTGGCTGTGTCCTCATCCCAGTCTGTGGGATAATTGAGTGATTCTATTGTGGGAGCGATTGAAATACCTGATGCGAAAATTACATCCTCCTCACCGAAGCCCTCGGGGAAGTTGTAAGCCCAGTTGATATTGCCGTATTCAGGCTCAATGCCTGCAATAAGGTCATAGATGCCTGCGATGTACTTCTTAACCTCAGCGGTGAGCTCTGCATCCTCGCCGCCGATAAGCTCTGCAAGTGCATTTGAGTTGTCTTCATTTCTTGCCCAATCAAGAGCGAAGTTAATGATAACCGCTACAAGGTCAGTGCCGTCAAAGAGGTCTGTGTATGCGCCTCTCTTACCATTTGCACCGATGAGCGATGAAGCTGATGTGTAATCCTCAACTGCAACCTTGCATATGTCTGCAATGAGTACACCAAGGTCTGTAAGGTCAAGACCTGTGAGTGACTTAACAAGGCCGAGAACGAAGTTTACATCAAGGTTGTTAAGGTCAATTGTGACGCCAAGGTCCTTTGTCAGGTCGCCTATAAGCTTGTTAAGGTCAAGGTCGATAATGGGACGGATTGTATCAAGAACTGTATATATACCGTGGAGAAGATTATCTGCAAATGCGGCAAGTGCATTGCTCTGCAGGAAGTAGAGTATTCCGGGAAGGATGTTCAGGAGGCCTTCAACTGCATCTGCGCCCTCACCTGTGATTGTTTCAAGCTTAGCTGCAATTGCAAGCAGAGCCTTTTCAAGTGCATTTTCACCCTCAGCGAGTGCTGTCACGTCACAGCCAAGTGCTTCAAGCAACGGCACAAATGCTGTGTCATAGCCGTTATAGCCAAGAAGTGTGATTACTGCACCGCTTTCGTCCTTGATTGCCTCAAGATTCTTGCCTGCAAGCAGGAAGTCGATTACGGGGCTGAGAGGCTCGAGAACATCAACGAGAGCCTTAACAAAGCCTTCTGCATCACCGTCTGTGAAGCCCCAGTCTGTGTCCTCTGCAAGCTCCTTATAAGCTGCAAATGCACCAAGGTCAATACCTACAAGGTCCTTCACCAGAGCTGTGATGTCAATAGCGGGAGCTGCCTCAGCTTCGCCTTCGCCGCCTTCATCTGCTGTTACAGCTGCATCTTCACCCTCTGCTTCTTCCTTATCGCCTGCAAGAAGTGCGTTAAGGTCAAGTCCGCCGAGTGCCTTGGCAAGAGCTGTGATGTTTGCGTTTGTGAAAAGTCCGCCGATGAGCTCGTCAAGCTTTGCAGCAATGCTGAATGTGCCTGCTTCGTCACCGTTGACCATATCGAGAATTGCGCCGATAAGCTCGTCGAGATTTTCAACGATATATTCAGCCTTTTCTCTTGTCAGGTCACTGCCGTATGACAGATAGTTAATCATTGCGGGAGTAAGGTTGGTTACTGTTGTGCCCTCATATATAGCCTCGTCGTACCACTCGTACTCTGCAAAGTTGTCGTTATATTCCTGGTTGAAGAGCTCAACAACAGCGGCAATAGCGTTGCCTGTGCCGTGGCCGAAGAGACCCATTTCATTAAAGGAAGCAATTGTTTCGTCAATCTTAGCCTCGTCGGGTACCTTTGTGCCGTCTTCTTTCTCTGTTGTCATAAGAAGACCGAGAAGACCCTTGAAGGCATCCTCATCCTCGATAATGCCGAAGATGTATGTAAGAAGGTAGTAGCCTACTGCAGCCTTGTCAGCAGCAATGTGATAAGCTGTGCCTGTGCCTTCAAGACCTGTGTAGATGTAAGCCTTTCTGCTTGTGGGAATTGTTGTCTTTTCACCGAGCTGAGCCACAAGACCCTGATCGATTTCGGGAAGCTCAAGGCCGAGAAGCTTAAGCAGTGAGTTGATACCGCCGGAAAGATCAAGACCCATATCGTCAAAATATCCGTCACCGTCGGGATCAAGAATTGAGCCTATGGAAATATCCATGTTGGGAAGATTGTCAAGAGCATCACCAACACAGCCCTTAAGAGCAGAAGCCAGACCGGTCAGAGTTACACCAAGCTGAATATTGGTCTTAAGGTTATTAAGAAGCGGTGTAACCATAAGCATTGAAAGTGCATAGCAAAGGTTGGGAAGTGCATCTATAAGAGTTGCAAGAGGTGCTTCACCCAGCTTGCCTAAGAAGGTGAAGATAGGTCCGAGAACAGCCTGAAGCATAGGAATGAGTGAATCGGCTGTGCCTGCATAGCCTTCAAAGGTAGAAGGTGCAGTAAAGGTAACACCCAATGCCTCATAAATGGGCACAAGCATATTCGCATAACCGCTGTTTCCTGTTGCGGTTAAATCTAAGTTCGCACCACCGATACCTATGTTTACAACACCTGAAACAGTCTTATCAAACTGCTTATTAGCAAGAAGTGCGTTGAAAAGAGGCTTAAGAGCATCAAAAGCATCGTCAAATGCAGCATAGAAGGCTGTTTCAATTTCTGCAATTGTGCCGCCGTTTTCTCTTACGGCATCAACACCCCATGTGAGGTTAAGCGTACCGTCTTCGTTGAGATAGGCAGAGCCTTCCTTTGTCCACGGTGTTTCATCAACAGTTACATCAGAAACCTTCTGATTGCCTTCGCTGTCAGTCTCATATTCGAGAGTTACCTTACATTCTGTTCCGCCTGTCTGAAGCTTTGAAATATTATCAGCATATTTTGTTGCATTGACATTCTTAAGTGAAACAGCATATAAATCGGGATAAAGAGCAAGACCTGTATCACTGATTACCTGATGAAGATCCTTTGAAAGCATGCTTACAGCATCGCCTAAAGCGTTGGGAAGCTCCTTATTCCATACCTTGACAAGCTCACCGAGGATAAGAGGATAAAGTGCACCAACAACAGTGTTGATAAAGCTGTCGGTGAAGAGCATATCCTTAACCATATCTGTGAGCATTACACCAAGGTTAAAGCCTTCGCCCTCTTCAGCACCTAAAAGGCTGCCTAAAAGAGCACCGATTTCCTCTGAAGTGATAGCCTTATCAAGGCCTGCAACAACCTTTTCAAGCTTTGCCTTTGTCACTTCAAATTCTTCGTCTCTCACAAGGTCAGTGCCGAGAACCTCACGGTTCTGATAATCGATAAACTGCTGAGCAAAGGAGTTGAAGCCGCCTGTTGCAATAAAGTCACTATATTTTGTGAAATCGCCCTTAAGAGCGTTATACTTATTTATTGTTGTCTGAGGCATTGTGAAGTTCTTTGCCTCATTCTTAAGATATTCATATGTATCTCTGTCAAGGCTGTCAAATGCTCTCTTATATGCTGTGTAATTATTTACGGTAAGTATATCAATTTCGCCGTTAAGAGCCTTGATAACAGCATAAAGCTCTGTTGCGGCATCAATCTGAGCAAGTACTCTGCCGTGAAGGGTGTCATAAACGCTGTCCATATGAGCCTTCATATCATCGTCAAGAGTTGCCATAATCTTTTCGGCTGTTTCTGCACCGAGACCTTCGATTTTACCGATAAGAGTCTTGAGCTCTGTGTACCATGAATCGTAGTTTTTGAGAGCCTCAACAAGAGCCTCTGACTCTGCATTAAGGTCAGTTGCACCGTAAACCTCAGACACATACTTTGCATACTGAGCTGAAAACTGGTCATCATATTCTGCAACCTCAATAAGTCTGTCAAGCTCTGCGGCAAGTGTCTCAAGGTCTGCCTTATAGCCGGGCATTACTTCCTCAACAAGGCTTGCAGGGTAGGAATTGATTGAAGAAATGAAGCCGCTTACAGTACCCTTGGCAGCACTGAGTGTTGCACCGTTTACCGCACCGCTGATTACATTGTCTTCGTTATAGCCGTAGTAGGGAGCAACTGTGCTTTCTATCTTAGCCTTGAGCTCTCTGAGTCTTATAAGCTGAACTTCTCTTTCAACAGCCTTTGCAAAGGCTTCAATTTCACTGCGAACAAAAGCTCTGCCCTCATAAGCATTAGCTGTGATGAAATCCTTTGCAGCCTGAGTTGCACCGTCAAACTTTGAGAGACCCTCTGTAAGAACACCGTAAAGGTCTATGAGCTCATCTTCGCTCATACCCTCATAGCCTGCATTCTTAAGGTCAACAAGAGGATATGCAACTGTGCCTACACTTACAATTTCAGTTGCAAGAGTGATGTTGCTGTTCATTGCCGCAAGCTTTGCTTCATAGTCAGCACTGAAGTACTGATCCCATGCTGCCTGTGAGAAGGCAACGGCATTGCTCTTTGCAGTGCTGATTGCACTCTGAGCAGCTGCAACAGCTGAAGCATCGGCAATTACAAACTGAACCATCTGGTTAAGGGTTGCATTGAGATAAGCACTGTTGTCTTCAAGAGTATTTTTGCTGTCCTTGAGAACCTGTGTGCTCTGCTTTGCGCCCTCAGCAGCAGTAGCTGAGCTGATTACATAATAATACTTCCATGTATAATATGTAACATCCTCATTGCCGCCGCAACCGTCGCTTTCCTGCTTTGTGGTTGTGCCTTTATCAAAGTTAGTGTTTCTGTGTTTTACGGTAAATGTCTTTGTTGTTGCAATTTCAGCAGGAAGCTCATCAATTGAGCTGTAGCTGAGGAGCTCGCCGCCAAGATTAACTGTGAGAACAATGTCCTTAGCAGCTGTAAGGTCTGTTGAAACCGATGCATTCTGGTTCTGATCTTCACGACCGGTTGATACTCCGCTCTGAATATCTGATGCAGTTACACCGGCAATAAGACCTGAAAGGAAATTGTCAACATTATATGTTGCATAAAGACCTGACATTCTTGCGCTGAGTGTGTCCTTAATTGCCTGATTTACCTGTACTGCTGTTCTGTAGGTATTGCCTGATGCATTGTTGCCTGCATCTTCTCTGACCGCATTGAATACAGTCCACCATTTTTCAACAGCATCAATGATTTTTCCGTCAGGGTCATTTACGGTGTAAGTATATTTACTGCCTGTAAATGCTGCACCTGCAACGGTTTCGTTTTTGAGTGCTTCTTCAAGCTCTGCCCACTGTGCTTCGCTTGCATTTGTTGTTGCTGCAAAGCTGACTGTGCCGAAAGCAACGCTCATGCTTGTCATAATCATAATGACTGCCAGCAAAACACTCAGTGACTTCTTTGAAAGCTCTTTGATTTGTTTGACTTTCATGTTGTTTCCTCCATTAAGATTTATTTGTTTTGTCCTGCTCTCAGGACGGGGGTAAAGGTCATCAAGTTATAAATATCATCTCCCAATAAAATTTTTCTCTATATAAAAGTTATAAAATAACCCTTATTTTCTTTTCTTATGGTGAACTATATTTTTTTCTGCTTTGCGCTCTTTTCTCTTTGCTTCTTTTTTTTCAAAGACATATGCATCATACCTTGCAACAGCTTTAGCAACAGGCGCTTTTTCATTTGTTTGCAAGGAGCAGTTTTTATACTCTGCCTTAGAGTAAAGAACCACTAACCAGATTACACTTACGATAATTGAAATTATGCAGAAGGTCTGCCAGAAGTTCATTCCGAGAAAAAACTCCTTTTCCCAAACAACATCATAATATCTGAAATATTCCCAAAAGAATCTTGTCACTGAATACATTATCGTTCCTATGGGGAACAGACTGCCCTGACGAAGCTTAAACTTATCTTTGGAAATAAGATAAAGAATTGCTACAACAACAGCGGTGGATGCAGCCTCACAAAGCTGAACAGGAAAAACCCTGCCGCCGTAAATAATACTTTCAACTCCTTTTTCATAAGGGAAGCCATGACAGCATCCCTCTAAGTGACAGGATATTTTTCCCACAATAAAATACAGGAAGGTTTCAGGAGCAAAAGAGTCAATCACTCTCCTGAAGCTGTCACCGGTCAAGCGGGATAAAACAAAGGCCACTATTGGCTGAAAAAGTATTGCCCCGAATATTCTTACACTTGGCTTAGGTGAAAACTCTCCGCTGCTCACTATCGTCATAACTGCGGTTCTTATTATTCCCATAAGCTTCAGCTCTATCATCCCCGTTCCGATAAGAACCAAAGCATAGGCCAATGCTTTTCTGAAAGAATAGTTATATTTTTCTCTTTTTAAAATAAAGCTTGCGGCAGCAATTATTCCGCCGATTGAATAAACAACTATAAGGGTTGACACCTGTCTGCCAAAAATATTTATAAATTGATACATCTTTATCAGCTTTTCCTTTTCTTCTTATTTCTTCTCTTTTCGGCTCTTGCCTTTCTTTCGGCTTCAGCCTTTTCGGATTGCTTTACTTCAACATAAGCCATTGCCTTGCCGAGCCAGTCCTGCTTTATTCCCACCAGCCACAAAACCGACAGCGCCACTGTTATAATGCTGCAGACCTGCCACAGGCTCATGCCCATAAAAAGGTGCTTTTCAGCCTCTAAGGTATAATAGCGTGTAAACTCCCAGAAAAATCTTGTGCCTGCATAAAGCAGTGACATTATGGGGTACAGGCAGCCGGGCGTATAGCTTTTGCTTTTATACAAAATCATAAAGCCGACAAAAATTATAATGAGCATTGTTGCCGCCTCAAATATGGGTGACGGGAACATATTTTTCTGCTGCAGATAATTATACATTCCGTAATCACACTCAAAGCCCCAGCAGCAGCCGAAGAAAATGCAGCCCGTTTTGCCGAAGGCGCGGGCAAACATTTCACTCAGGGCAACCATATCAAGTATCTGCCGCCACGGCTGATTTATCACCCTTGCCGAAAGCATAACCAGCACCGGAGTGAGAAACACGGCACCGTAAATTGCATAGTTTGACACACCGTCACCGCCAAGCGACGCCACCACGGCAGTGTACACCTTGCCCATGAGAAAGGCACCCAGACCGTCACTCAGAAAGGCAACCACCGTAAAAAGCAGGCTGTTCCATATTTTCAGCCCCAACCTTTTGCGCACACATAAGCTGACAATAACCATTGCCGCAGTACCTATTATGTACATAAGGCTGTGAAGGCTCTTTCCTATCATATATTCCACTAACAAGGGTGCACTCTCCCATAATTTCAGATAATAGCATTAAACCACAAGTACAACAACTAAAAATTAATTTTTTAGTATATTAATTGAACAAAATGTAAATAGCCCTGAAAGTTAATTTACCGTTAATGAATTGACCTTAAAATGCAGACATAATGACATTAAGGAGAACCAACCACTATGTTCAAAATACTTATAGCCGAAGACGACAAAAATGCCGCCAGATTAATGCAGATAGTCCTTATTAAGGCAGGCTACAGTGTTCTTATTGCACGAAACGGTGCTCATGCTCTTGAAATGCTTGACTCTGAGCATGTTGATCTCATTCTGCTTGATATCATGATGCCTGAGATGGACGGCTTCGATTTCACTGAAACAGTGCGTTCAAACGGCATTGATACTCCCATACTCATAATCAGTGCCAAGCAGCTCCCCGAGGATAAGTGCAAGGGCTTTCTTGTGGGTGCTGACGATTATATGGTCAAGCCCGTCAATGAGCAGGAGCTTCTTCTTAGAATAAAGGCTCTGCTCAGACGCTCAAATGCCATAAGCGAACAGAAGCTTACTATCGGTCAGGTGACTCTTGATTATTCGGCACTTACCGTAACACGAGGCAGTGAAAAGCAAACCCTTCCCAAAAAGGAATTTTATCTTCTTTTCAAGCTACTCTCCTGCCCCGACAAGATTTTCACCCGTCTGCAGCTTATGGACGAAATATGGGGTATGAATTCCAACTCCGTTGACACCACAATAAATGTACATATCAACAGGCTTCGCAAACGCTTCGGCGAATATCCCGAATTTAAAATAGTTGCCATTAAGGGCATAGGCTATAAGGCGGTTATTTCAGATGAAAAGGCCTCATAAAAATACTCTGAATAAAATAAAGCTTGTGCTTGCTTTTTCTTCAATTGTGTTTGTCCTGATAATAATTTCATCCTATTGGATGTTCACACTTTTTTGGATAGCAGGCAAAATTCCTTATATCGACACGCAGAATCTGCCGAGACACACCGGCGATCTGATTCTGGCTGCCTTCAGCCTTATATTAGGTGTAGTGCTTTCGGTTATATTCAAGCGCGTCATTATCAACCCTCTTTATGTCATTTACGGTGCTCTCGATAAAATTGCCAACGGAGATTACAACATAAACATTGAGCCTAAGGGTATAGGCGCCGTGCGTACCGTTGCAAAAAAAATCAACATTATGGCTAAAGAGCTTGACAGTATTGAAATTATGCGCAATGACTTCGTCAACAACTTTTCCCACGAATTCAAAACACCTATCATTTCAATAGAGGGCTTTGCAAAAATGCTCAGAGATGACAGCCTCTCACAGGCAGAACGCGAGGAATATCTCAGCATAATCATAAGCGAATCCCGCCGACTGGCTGAGCTGTCAACCAACATTCTTGCACTGAATAAGCTTGAGAATCAGACTATACTCTCCGATCAGACTACCTTCAATGTCAGCGAACAGCTTCGTCTTTGCGTTGTGCTTTTAGAAAAAAAGTGGGCAGAAAAAAATATCACCTTCGATTTTGAAGGCGACGAATATGAAATATATGCAAATGAAAATCTTCTGCAGCAGCTCTGGCTGAACATTATAGACAACGCTATAAAATATTCCCCCGAAGGCTCTGAAATCAAAATCAGAATTTCCCGCAAGGGACATCATCTTCATTTCGTTTTTGAAGATAAGGGTAAGGGCATGACCGAGGAACAGATAGCTCACGCCTTTGACCGTTTTTATCAGGCAGATATTAACCACAAAACCGGCGGCAACGGAATAGGCCTTTCAGTTGCAAAGAAAATATGTGAGCTTCACGAGGGCAAAATCACAATACGACCGACCCAAGCACAAGACTCAGGAATAACAGTTGAGATTATTCTTCCTTATTAAAAATAGTGAAACACCGGATGTTCATAAGGACATCCGGTATTTTTATTCACGGGATTTATTCTTATTTAACCTACCGCATAAGTATAAACATCATCATAATTCATATCGGCACAAAGCTTAAGTGACGGGTTTGTCAGATCATAAATTGCAGACCACTGAGTTGAATAAACTCTTCCTTTTTCATCCGGGTCGGTACCGGTTATCCTTACTGCTTCAAGCAGGTCCATGCCTTCCTTGGCAGAAAGAAGAGATTTCTTTTCAGTCAATGTCTTCTCAAGAATTTCATAGCGGTCAAGCCCCTGCTTTTCATATTCAAAGGGTACCTCATGCAGATAGAAATTTGTTGCGGCTATAAAACCGTTTTCCTTTTCGGTTATAACCATTTCATTATTCACATATGAAACAACAACGCTTCTGCCCTGTGCATCTGCTATCTGAAAATGATAACAGCCTCTTGCTGCCGCGTACATATCAAAGCCTTCGAGAAGCTCTATTGCCTGTTCAACATTTTCACATTTGTCGAGCATGGCTCTTATGGCAAGAGTAGTGCCCACATCAGTTTTTCCGTTATCCTGTGCCGTGGCAGGTGCCTGAAGCTGTAAGACACCCACAGCAAGTCCTTTTTCATTGACTCCGTCAAGGGGAAAATAAGCTGTTGCCAGAGTGTTGATTCTGTCTGCAAGCTTATCGGGAGTATGGCTTTCGTTATAGCCTAAAAAGCTTAAATTGACAACGGAAACAGAGCTGTAGCCATTCTTCGGTGAGGTCTTGATTACTGCAAGGTCCGTGGTCTGATTATCTAAGTTTCTGCCGAATATATACCCCTTTTCGGGAGTCTCGGCATAAAAGGTTGAGCAGGCAAGGTTTGGAATTTCATAGGGTACATCAATCGGTAAACCCTTGAGCATAGTCTTAAGTATAAACTGAACTAACTGTTCTTCAGTTGCCGCACCGCCAGACTGCAAGAGTTCATCAAGCTTATAATCAGCCGCATAGTCAATTTCATAAATTCCGGTTTCACCCTTTTGCTTTACGGATAACAAAGTGCGTGCCTCGCCCTGAAAAACCACTGCCACTGCAATTATGACCAACAGCAAAAGAGAAAACAGAGTGATTACAATTTTTTTGCTTTTTTTCATAAACATTTCTCCTTTAAATGCTTTTTAAGAAAATTATATTGCAGAAGAGGCTGTCTGTCAACAAAATAGACATTTCTTAAACTTTTGTTTACAAACACATTGGTAATTTACCTCACACAAACAAAAAACAACAACATTTCGGTTTGTTCGCCGATAAACGCGCGCAGCTAATAAAACTGTGCAAAGCACAATAAAACTGCAAAGCAATATCACTCGATGCCGGCGAATAAAACTAAAAATCACTCTGACAGCAAGGTCAGAGTGATTCAGCACTTCCCAAAGAAGTGCTTTTATTTTTGTGTTTACAGCTTAAAATAGCAACAATATGAATCAATATAAATTTGCAAAATTTTCCTTTATTTCAAAAAACAATTTTACTATAGAACATTCAGAATTATCAGAAAGTCTACCATCAAGAATGAATTCATAAATGCCTTTCTTCCTTTTAAAAATAAAAATACATTCAGAACCGCATTCATAACGAATTAAACTTTTTCTCAAGACTGTTGTTAGCATTTTTGATTCATTATTAAATATTACAAAAGAATCAGCAGATAAATCAATATCATTAACATTTCGCAATCTGATATTGTTATTTCTTATAATATTGCCGTTTTCAATTACGTTATCAAATAATTCTTTTAAATTGTTTTCTACAACAAAAAAACTATCGTATTTAATCAGAGACGGAAGACAATATTTATTTTCTATCCACTCTTTATAAAATTCAGGACCTATATAAAATGATTTGTCTTTTGATATTATGTACGATGATTTAATATGTTTTTTAATTTTCGAAAAAACTAAATTCAGAATCGGGTCATCATTCTCAATAATAAATGTAGCACATTGAAGTTGATTTAGTGTATAGAAACACGGAATAAAATTTATATATGTTTCGTCATTATTGCCGAAATAAAATGTTGTCAAACCTTTTGTTATCGCTTTTATATCATCATAATCTGCGTTGATACATTTAACATCATATTCGGAAAATATATTTAATATATTCTTCAAATCATTATCATTAAGATATGTATGGATAATTTTGCCCATATTATCACCTCAGGTTCATTGTATAACAACAAACCTTAAAAGTCAAATCCGTTTGCCCGAAGGGCAACTTCATTGTGCCGTTAGGCACACTTCATTGCGTCAGCACTTCATTTGCCCTAAGGCAACTTCATTCGTTTATGTCCGCTTTTCGGACAATGAAGTTGACAGCAAACTGTCAAATGAAGTACTCGCTTCGCTCGTAACGAAGTTATGTCCTGCGGACATAAATGAAAAAATCCAAGTCCGAAGACTTGGATTTTTGTGTTTACAGCTCAAAATAGCAACAGTTCGATAAATTGGAATTTGTTTACTTGTTTGAATATGTATATTTTGCTATTAAAGTTTGTTCAATACTATCATCTGTTGTATCTACGAATAGGGTTCTTTCATAAGTATAGTTTCCGTGCTCAAGACAAGTTTCCAACATAAAAAGGAATATGCCAATATCAATTTTATTGTAATATCGAACTTTATCGGCAGGCATGATACCTCTTTTGCCAGGTTTCTTAAATCGGTATACCATCAAATCGCAACCAGTATTTTCTACAATCCAAGGTTGTGTATTACAAGCACTTGGTGTAAAA
>JAFQLV010000044.1 GCA_017396515.1 Clostridia bacterium
AGGGTGAAGAGTATAATCCGAACCCGTTTTTTTCGGACGAATTTTCGCCATCTCTTCGTTAAAATACTCGTAAATCCGGCAGGATTTACTGCGTTTTGTGCCTTGATATGACAAAAATCCGTCTCGCAAAAAATCTGATGATCCAAAAGTGCGAATTTTTGATGGATTTTTGTGTGTTGAGGATGCCGACAGGCTGCCGCCTTTCAAATCCGAAACACCGAAAAGCCGCGAAAATTCACGCTTTTGGGCGGGTTCGGATTATATTCGTCACCCTAAGCAGAAAGCGGACATAACTGCCCGCCTTTTTGTTAATTTATTCCGGACAAATTTCTTTAAGCCCTGCTTTTTCGATTTCTTTTTCAATAACATCCACAGCTATGTTCCACACGGTCTTGCCGGCAAGCACAAAGCCCTCTTTATTTTTCACCGAGCAAAGCATTGCAAAGGCCTCGCCGATATTCTCAGACAGGTCGCCGCCCTTCTGAATAGCAAGATAATAAAAGGTGAATGCCGCACCGTTTGAAATGTTGCTGTAAAAGCCGGGAGTTTCCTTTTCCATTTCATCATACATAGAGGCAATTGCCGTTGTTGATAAAAGCTCTATGGGAATTTCCATCTGCAGAAGTGTTTCGCAGGCAAAAACCAACAGGACCTTTATCTGATAAAGGATGTCCGGCACCAGAAACTTAGGTGCAAGGTGATTTCTTATGTCAACATAAATGCCTTCGTCACCCTCGTCTGTGGGGGCAATTGTTGCAAGTGAGGCGCCGAGCTTTCTTGCCTTATCTATATTGCCGTTTGCTCTGTTAGCCATAACAAGCTCAAAGTTTCCGCTGAACTCGCCTGCATTTTTATTCATTTCTTTTTTGCTGACATAAATCTTTACATCGTTTTCGCTCATAATTTTCTCCAATAAAATATTCTCACTGCCCTGAGGTTATTTTGCCTCGGCTGCAGCCATTCTCTTTTGCTTTCTGCGTTTTTTTGCTTTATAGGCAAGCAGCTTAGCCACATTATCCTCGTCGGGGCCGTATTCGCCCAGCTTTATGGGGTACATATTATATGCGCCGTGGAAGTCACTGCCGCCTGTCATAAGAAGGTCATGCTTCTTTGCTGTTTTAATAAGCATTTCCTGCTGTTCGGGAGTATTTTCCGGATGCCACACCTCAACACCGTCAAGTCCCAGAGGGATAAGCTCCTCAAGCAGCTCAAAATTGTTATAGAATCCGGGATGAGCAAGCACTGCAATGCCGCCTGCCTCGTGAATAGCTTCGATTATTTCTGAGGGTTCGGGATATGTGGCATCCATTGATATATTCATTCTCGATTCCTTTGAGAAAAGCAGCTTGAACAAATCACCGAAAATGCTTGTGGTGTAGCCGCATTCCATAAGTGCATGCATAATGTGCTGCTTATATATGTTTGTGGAGCCTGTTGCACATTTCATTATAAGCTCTGTGCTCACAGGGAACTTGGACACCGCCTTGGCAACCATAACTCTGCCTGCTCTTTTTCTCTTTTCCGTGTTGCTTTTGCAAAGACCCTCAAGTCTCTCGGGTGTGTCCGGCAGATAGCAAAGAATGTGAGCCTTTGAGCCTCTCTTGCTGTCAGTTGCAGAAAACTCAACACCGGGAATTACATTTATGCCGTGTCTTTCGCCGATTATGCTTGCTCTGACCGTACCTGCAAGGCAGTCGTGGTCTGTGATAGCCAGAGTTGTAACACCGCTGTTTTTTGCAAGGATAATCATATCGTCAATGCCCAGAGTGCCGTCTGAAAGTTTGGTGTGACAATGTAAATCTGCTTTCAATTTAATATTCCCCGTTTCCTTTTTTCCGTTGACCAATGTGAAAAAACACTGCCCAGACAGGCTTTTTCCCTAAAAAAAGGTCAAACTTCCTCAATAATAATAATCATATTTATTATACTATTACAAATTATTTTTTTCAAGAGGTTAAAGGTATAAAATTCACCGTTTTTTGTATATTTTTTCTTTTTTTAATGCATTATTCCATATCGTCAATTATTCTTGTAAGCACATTTACAAGCAGCTCTGTCAGACAGCTTTCCTGTCTTTCATTCATTTCACGGTAAGCCTCAACGGAGCAGTCATCTGCGTCGTCGCTGATTTTACGAAGGGACAGCATGGGTACACCGCACTTGTGGCAAACACCTGCAATTGCAGCTGTTTCCATATCAAAGGAGTCTATCCCGAAGGTTTCTTTAAAGAGATTTTTTCTCTGCTTATCTGCAAGAAAAAGGTCACCCGTGCCTGTTTTAGCCCTGATGATGCCCTTGCTCTGCAGCGCATAAGAAAGAAGCTTCTCATCAGAGTAATAAATATACTCCTGACCGTCGGGCTTCACACCTAAATCATAGCCTATGGCAGTCAAATCAAAATCACACTCTATAAAGCTTTCGGCGGCAATCATATCCTCTCGTCCCAGCTTCTGCACCGCACCTGAAAGTCCTGCATTGAGAATATAATCTGCCTTATCGTCACTGATAAGAAATGCCGTAGCCGAGGCTGCATTGACCTTGCCTATGCCGCATCTCACAGCTATAACCTGAAGGCTGTTTTCGCCCTTTGTCAGTGTTACACTGCAGCTCTCGTTACCCCGTCTGATTTTTTCCTCGTGGGGTTTTTCTTTAGCCCACTGCAAAAAGGGGCTGTATTCCATTGAATCTGCAAAAAGTATACCTACAGTTTTTTTCATATTGAAATTCCTTTCTTTTTCTTGCTTTTTTCCGCTATAAAGCTTCAGAAGCACAAATTAATCTGATTATAATTATATCCCATAAAATCCCTCTATGTCAATAAGTGTTTTTGTGCATACAATAGTTGTGAGTGCAAATTCCTGTGATGGAAATCGGTGAGAGATTACTGCACTGCTTTACGGGGACTGCTTTTCTTTCCGCGAAGAGCCGATTTTTGCAGACGGGCAATCTCTGAAGGCTCCGCCTGCCCTTTACAGTTCAGATACCGGAGCCGGCAGACTCACAGCTGCGGCTCCGGGTTTTCTGCCGTTCCTATTATTAAAAATATTAAATTTTCCATTATATGTTGCATATTGCGTTAATCTTTGATATAATGTATTCACTATTATATCACAAAGGAGTTAAGCAAAATGAAAAAGTTTTTCGTTGCATTAATGGCAGTTGTTCTTTGCTTCACAATGGTTATGGGTGCAGGTGCTGCATCAGATGCTGTTGAAGCTGAGCCCATCACAACACAGGCTATCCCCACAACTCAGTCAACAGAAGAAGTTATCGGCGGTTTTGTTTCAAATGTAATCGACAACAATCAGCCGGAAGTTGACAATGCAGTAAGCGGCATTGAAAGCCTCAGCGCTACAATCGCAAAAATTCTTGATGCTCTTGACAATTTCCTCAGAAGCTTAAGACTTTTTGTTGACCAGTTCCTTTCAAATGTTCTCGGCAACGGCAGCCTCCCCTTCTGATTTCAGAAACTACATAAATCCGGCAGTACCCTTTGTATTGCCGGATTTTTATTCCCTGCTTTTCCTTTATCGGGCTGAATATAAGCGGGGCCTGTCTGCCTCACTTGAAAAATCAAAACCGATATGATATAATAAAACCCTAACAAGCAATAGGAGAAAACAAATGAAAATACAGCAATCCGCAGAAAACTATCTTGAAACAATATTTATGCTCACTGCAAAAAACGGCAGTGTACGCTCTGTTGATATTGCAAATGAGCTGGGCTACTCAAAGCCCAGTGTCAGCGTGGCTATGAAAAACCTGAGAGAAAACGGCTATATCGATGTTATGGGTGACGGCAGTATAATACTTCTGCCCCCGGGAAAAGAAATAGCCGAAAAGCTTTACACAAGGCACACCATTCTCAGTGAGTGTCTTATGCTGTTGGGAGTTTCCAAAGAGACCGCAACAGAGGATGCCTGCAAAATCGAGCACATTTTGTCTGACGAAAGCTTTGATGCAATAAGCAGACACCTGGATGAATTCGGAATTCGGAATTCGGAATTCGGAATTGCGAAGAAACTTTAATAAAATGGTGGAGACTCTTTCCGCCCACCAAGTTACAAAAAAACTAATAAAAATCCGTCTGAATCTTTTGAAACAGACGGATTTTTTTTATGAATTGAACAGTGTAAAAAATGACGCTTGATTATATTTGCGGACGGTAATTACCCTTTTGCAGTCCGTTGGTCGCAATTCCGAATTCCGAATTCCGAATTTTTACTTCGCCTTATATCCCGCATCCTTTATTGCTTTGCGGATTTTCTTCATATCCGCTTCGCCCCTGAGAGTGAGTGCCACCTGACCGGTTTTAAAGTCAGGCTCGGCTTTTTCAATTTCGCTGAGAGCTTCAAGAGCTTCCTTCACCCTCTTTTCACAGTGCTCGCACATCATACCGCTGACAGTGATAAGGCTTTCACTCTCGCCCTGTGCTTTTTCAGCCGAGGGGCAGAGAGCTTTTTCCTCATTCTCCTGTCATGCCTTGAGGATGAAATGTCGGCAAAATTAAGCCTTAGTGCATTTGACACAACGCAGAAGCTTGAAAGGCTCATTGCCGCCGCACCGAACATAGGTGTAAGAGTCCAACCGAAAATCGGAATAAACACACCTGCCGCAAGAGGTATGCCTAAAGCGTTATAGAAAAATGCCCAGAAGAGATTCTGATGTATGGTAGCGAGAGTTCGTCTGCTCAGTCGCAGCAGCTTCGGCACATCAGAGAGACTGCTTTTCATAAGCACAATATCGCCTGCATCAATGGCTATGTCAGTACCGCTGCCGATAGCAATGCCTATATCTGCCCTTGTCAGTGCCGGTGCATCGTTTATTCCGTCGCCCACCATAGCCACGGTGCCTCTTTTGGCAAGTGAGCGTATAACCTTTTCCTTGCCGTCGGGCAGCACACCTGCAACAACCTCGTGAACTCCTGCAATTTTGCCTATGGCCTTTGCCGTGTTTTCATTGTCACCCGTGAGCATAACTACATGCACGCCCATATTTTTAAGGTCGCTTATAGCCTTTTCACTGTCCTGCTTTATAACATCGGCGGCAAACACCGCACCTAAAAGCTTATCACCTTTTGCAAAAAGCTACGGGGTTTTTCCCTACAACGACAGCTTTTCAATATCCTCTTTCATTTTGTTTGGTACCGGGCAGAGCTCCTCAATAAACTTAAGGTTGCCGCCGCAGACCTTGTCTGAGTCAATAAAGCCTTCCAGCCCCTTGCCCGGCAGTGCTTTGAAGTCACGGACTGCTTTTGCCTGTGTCCTGCCTTCGGCATATTTCACTACAGCCTTAGCAAGAGGATGCTCACTGTCTTTTTCAAGAGAAAAAGCATAGGTGAGCAGCTCATTTTCAAGCACACCTTCACAGGGAATTACATCCGTCACCTCAGGCTCACCCTTGGTTATGGTGCCCGTTTTATCAAGGGCAACTATCTGAATTTTGCCCGCCTTCTCTATGGACTCTGCCGTTTTAAAAAGTATACCGTTTTTCGCGCCCATACCGCTTGAAACCATTATGGCAACAGGTGTTGCAAGGCCGAGAGCACAGGGACAGCTTATAACCAGAACGGAAATTGCCCTTGCAAGGGCGAAGCCTGCCGTCTGACCGGCAATGAGCCAAGCCGCACCGGCAATTATCGCTATAGCGATAACTGTGGGCACAAATATACCCGAAACCTTGTCGGCAATTTTGGCAATGGGAGCCTTTGTTGCTGCCGCATCGCTGACCATTTTGATTATCTGTGACAGAGCCGTGTCCTCGCCTACAGCCACGGCACGGCACCTTATCAGCCCTGACTGATTGACCGTGGAGGCTGAAACCTTATCTCCTGCCTTTTTATCCACGGGCACACTTTCGCCTGTCAGTGCCGATTCGTTAACTGCACTGTGTCCCTCAAGCACCACACCGTCAACAGGGATGCTCTCACCGGGGCGTACAACAAAAATGTCCCCCTTTATTACCTCCTCGGCACCTATTTCAGTTTCTTCGCCGCCGCGTATGACCCTTGCTGTTTTCGGTCTTAAATCCATAAGGGATTTAAGTGCGTTTGTGGTTCTGCCCTTGCTTTTAGCTTCAAGCATTTTGCCCACTGTTATAAGGGTTACTATCATAGCCGCCGATTCAAAATAGAAATCATGACTCAGGTGCATAACATGCTGCATATCGCCCTTTGCCGCCGATGCTGTCATGGCAAAAAGCACATAAAGGCTCCATAAAAAGGAAGCTCCGCTGCCCATTGCCACAAGAGTATCCATATTAGGTGCTTTATTTAAAACACCCTTGAAGCCGCTGATAAAAAACTTTTTATTTATAATGAGCACTATTGCACTAAGGCACATCTGCAAAAGACCTATGCCCATATAGTTGCCTTCAAGCAAGGGTAAGGGCCACCCCCACATTGAGTGTCCCATTGAAACATACATCAGCACTATAAGAAAGCCCACAGACAGCAGAAGCCTTCTTTTCAGCTTAGGCGTTTCCGTGTCTTTAAAGGCATCCTCCTTTTCCCCCGAAGCCGGGGTGCTGCCGTCCTTCGCACTTGCACCGTAGCCTGCCTTTTCAACTGCATCAATTATACTTTTTTCGCTTGCAGTGCCCTCAACAGCCATAGAGTTTGTCAGAAGGCTGACACTGCACTGTGTTACTCCGTCCAGTGCCGACACTGCTTTTTCTACTCTTGCACTGCAGGCTGCACAGGACATACCTGTTACATTATACTGTTTCATTTCATCACCTTAAATATAATATATACCTAATGGCATGTATCTGTCAAATAAAAATTGCACCGAGATTATCAGTGCAATTTCAATTATTATTTTTATCACATCATTACATCAAGTATGCCAAGATTGAGATAGCCGTAGCCCTGAGGAATTTCAAAGCAGGAATCGGGCACATCTGTTGTAATTCTTGTGAAATAGGTTGAGTCAACAACACCGCTGGGTGAAATATCGTCTCTTCTTACAAGAGTCTCACCGTCGAAATAGTAGTTGACTGTTGTGCCGTCAATTGTGCTGTTATAGCTTTCGAGTATGAGCTTTTTGCCGTCGATTTCAACCTCTGAAACAGAAATCTCACCGATATCGCTTTCGTTCATCTCGTTGAGCATTGCGCTCATATCCATATCCTCGCCCATCATGCTTTCGGGCATTTTACTGTATTTCTTCCAATCGTCAAAGAGCAGATACATTGTGTCCTTGCTTCTGAGATAAAGCATACTGCAGTTCATTTTTCTTGTTTCGTCAAGCTCCATGGTCATCTTCACATACATATTGCCGTTTTTAATAGCCATGGTAACGGGCATATCACCTAAATCCGGGTCATTTGTTGTGATTTCCATAAGATATGTACCGCTTGCAAAGACCTTCTGATATTTTTCAATTCTGTAAGCCTCTAATTTCTGGGGCTTTTTGTCAGGCTTCTTGGTGGTGGTTGTGTCCTCATTCTTGCCGTCTTTTTTGGTTGTTGTTTTATCCTCTGAGCTATCGGGAAGTGTGGGCAGAGTGGTTGCAACATCACCGTCATATTTATTGCTGACGGTTACATCCATATGCTCACCCGTGAAGTTTGTGGGCACCTCTTCAAGAGAAATATCATCATTAATCTGACCCACTGTGCTTCCCACCTCACTGCCGTTAAATTCAGCAGCATAGCGGTTACCGTCGGCATCTGTCACAACAGCATAGGTGTGGCCGTCGCCGTCAACAACGGCAAGATAGGTTGAGCCGTAGGCATCTGTGAGATATGTGTCGGAATTTGTAGGCTTTTCACTGTCGTGTGTGAACCAATAAACACCTACGCCCACACAGACAACAACTACCACAAGCAGACTTACAAAAGTTCTTCTGAGTATTTTTTTCATCCGGAAGTTCTCCTTAATAATATAGTTCAATTAAAAGACTACTGAAATGCAATTAAAAAATCAAGTATAACAATGTAAATCTTGTGTAAAACTCTTTCTACACCCTTATACAATTATTGTAAACTCACTGTTAAGACAGAAGCTTATCAATTACACACTGCAGAGGATCTGTGTCTGCAAGCTCAATTGCACCCTTATCGGCAAGTGCCGGAGTTCTTGTGTCAATGGGCAGCTTGGCTAAAACGGGTACACCGAACTTTGCGGCAACCTCATCGGTTTTGCTTTCACCGAAAATGCTGTGCTTTTTACCGCAGTCAGGGCACTCAAAATAGCTCATATTTTCAACAAGGCCCACAACGGGAACATTCATCATTTCAGCCATTTTTATAGCCTTGCTGACAATGAGACCCACTAAATCCTGAGGTGTGGTGACAACAATAATGCCGTCAACCTTAAGGCTCTGAAAAACTGTCAGGGGCACATCGCCTGTTCCCGGAGGCATATCAACAAACATATAGTCAACATCGCCCCATGCAACATCTGTGAAAAACTGCTGGATAACGCCGCTGATAACGGGGCCTCTCCATACAACGGGGTCCTCATGGTTGGGCAGAAGGAGATTGACTGACATCACTCTCACACCGCCTGAGGATTCTCTGGGGAAAATAACAACATTGTTTGTTTCGGCGTTGCCTTTAATGCCGAACATTTTCGGAATTGAGGGACCTGTAACATCAGCGTCAAGAATAGCAGTCTGCTTGCCGCGAAGCTGCATAGCTGTAGCAAGAAGGGATGTCACCGAGGACTTGCCTACACCGCCCTTACCGCTGACAACGGCATAAATCTTTTTGATATCGCTGTATTCGTTCTGCTTAAGATGTGGGTCCTTATCCTTACATCCTGCTGCAGAAGCACATGATGAACAGTTACCTGTACATTCGCTCATATATAACACTACCCTTCGTTAAATTATGAATTAGGAATTATGAATTATGAATTGAAAAGACATAACAAATAATAAAAATTCAAACTAAATTATATAATAATACAAATTGAGGCGATTGTCAAATAATTCGGCAATTTTATTTTGTACTCTGCCGAAGAATTTATAACCTTTGCATCAGATAAAATTATAAAATGCCAACCTGAGGTTGACTTTAAATTAAAAGAATGATAAAATAGTCACCTATTCACTTATCAACCTTGCTTAATTACCTGAATATTCGCCTCCTTAGTTCAATGGATAGAATAAGTCCCTCCTAAGGTGTTACTTTATCACTTGCCTTTTCAAAAAAGGCAAGTGGTAATACAAATACAATTTAATAAATGTCGCTATAGCTCAGCCGGATAGAGCGACCGCCTCCTAAGCGGTAGGCCGGAGGTTCGAATCCTCTTAGCGACGCCACAAACAACGCCGAAAGCCTTGATTTTACAAGGTTTTCGGCTTTATTTTTTGTGTGCCTGTGTTTTCGCATAGATGACGAATTAAGGCTGTTTTTTGCTCAC
>JAFQLV010000045.1 GCA_017396515.1 Clostridia bacterium
AATGATGACTCGCGAGAGAAGAAATAAAGTATTAAAGCTCGCTAAGGGCTACTATGGCTCAAAGCACAGCCTCTTCAAGACAGCTAAGCAGGCTGTTATGAAGTCAGGCAACTATGCATACATCGGCAGAAAGCAGAAGAAAAGAGATTTCCGTCGTCTTTGGATCACAAGAATCTCAGCTGCTTGCAAGGCTAACGGCATGAACTATTCAACATTCATGAACGGTCTGAAGAAGGCAGGCATCAACCTCAACAGGAAGATGCTTTCAGAAATCGCTATCGCAGACCCCGCAGCATTCACAGCTCTCACAGAGAAGGCAAAGGCTGCTCTTTAATCAGAACATTGCGTCCGAGATATTTTTTCTCGGGCGTATTTGTGTTTTTAAAGCGTTATAGTACGGGGCAGATTTTCGCCCTGTTAAAGGCTTTTAAGTGAATTTTTAAGTAGTGACCTATGATTAAATTGAATAAGCTTTATCCCATTTAATGGTGGGTTACGGAAAGGAAAACGCTATGATTTCAATAGATTCCGTCAGTAATGAAAGAATAAAATCAGCTGTTAAAATAGCTTCATCTGCAAAAACAAGACGGCAGACAGGCATGTTCTTTTTAGAGGGACTGCGCCTTTGCCGTGATGCGGCTGCAACAGGCTATGATATAGACAGCTTTTTTGTCAGCAGACGAGCTTATGAAAAATTCTCAGAGGATGCCGACTTCATTGCAGAAAAGGCACTTCACAGCTTTATCGTCTCTGACCTTGTGGAAAATAAGCTGGGTGTTACACAGACCTCTCAGGGCTTTTATTGCCTTTGCAGAATAAGCGAGAATTTCAGTACAGATGATATTGATTTTTCCGGCAAGTATATAGCTCTTGAAAATATTCAGGACCCTGCCAATTTAGGTGCAGTTGCCCGCACTGCCGAGGCTCTAGGCATCAGCGGCATTATCGCCGAAGGGGGATGTGACATCTATTCACCTAAGGCACAGCGTGCGGCAATGGGCTCACTTCTTCGTCTGCCTGTTATCAGGTGTGAAAGTCTCAGTGATACACTCTCATTTTTAAGTGAAAAGGGCATGAAACTTTATGCCACTACTCCTGAGAACTCTGCCGAAAAGATAACGGCCTGCGATATGTCAGGGGGCATTGTGGCGGTTATCGGCAACGAAGCAAACGGTGTCAGTGATGAAGTTTTTTCCCTTTGCAAAAGGGTGACAATACCCATGCTTGGCAGAGCAGAATCACTCAATGCCTCAATGGCTGCGGCAATAACCATGTGGGAAATGATGCGCTGAGGTGGCTTATGGACGAAAGATTATATTGGCTGTGGCTTCAGCATGTCTTTAAGCCTGCAGGCAGAGTGAAAGAATGCATTGATAAATACACATCAGCCAAGGCTTTTTATGAAGGCGGGGAAGGCGAGTGGGAAGCCTTTTTCGGCAATAAGCTCAAGGGTGCCTTCAGACGCGCAAAAGAAAAATCCCCCGAGGATTTTGCAGAAACCCTTGATTTCTGCCTGAAACACAGTGTGCACATAATCACTCCCGACAGTGAATATTATCCCAAAAATCTGCTGACTATAAATAATTACCCTGCAGTGCTTTTTGTCAGAGGCAACTGCAAATGCCTTAATGAGGGGGTACCCTTTGGTGTTATCGGCAGCAGAACACCGAGTGTTTACGGTGAAAAAGCGGCACGGAATATAGTTAAGTCCCTGACCTTAAAGGGTGCTCTTATTGTCAGCGGCGGTGCATTGGGTATAGATAGTATTGCTCATAAATCTGCAATGGAAAACGGCGGAAAGACAGTTGTGGTTATGGGCTGCGGTCACGGCTACGGCTATCTGTCTGAAAACTCAGAGCTCAGAAAAAACGCGGCAAACAATGGAGCCGTTATCAGCGAATACGCACCCTTCTCTCCCGTGACTCCCGGGTCTTTCCCGGACAGAAACCGAATAATATCAGGTATGTCAAAGGCGGTCGTAATTATTGAAGCCGCAGACAGAAGCGGTACCTTCAGCACAGCTAACCACGCTAAAAAGCAGGGCAGGGCACTGTTTGTGCTTCCGGGTGATATTGACAGCGGCAATTTTTCAGGCTCAAATAAGCTTATAAGTGAGGGTGCCACTGCAGTTTTTTCGGGCGATGATATACTGAAAAACTGCAACCTCTTTGACGGCCGTCTGCACTTTAAGGCGGAAAAAAGCGGTGATCCTTTTGCGCGCATTGACGAAAAGTCTCAGGAAGGTAAAACAAGCCGACCTAAAAAGAAAAACAAACCCGTAAAAAAGGTGCCGGAAGAAAAAACTCAGGAAAAAATTGAAATAATTCCGAAAAATCTTCCTGAAGGTATTTCTAAAAACGCAGAGATAGTGTATAATATAATGTCCGACGGTATAAATGAGCTTGACGAGATAACAAGAAGGTCAGCTTTGCAGATAAGACATGTCCTTGTTGCCCTTACGGAGCTTGAAATGCTTGGCTTTGCCGCCTCGGACGGACCGAATTTATATAAGATAATCTAAGAAAAGGTGAAACATATATGTCAAAACTCGTAATCGTGGAGTCACCCTCCAAGGCAAAAACTCTTAAAAACTACCTTGGAAGCTCCTATGTAATAATGGCATCGAAGGGTCACATCAGAGACCTTCCTGCCGCAAGACTCAGTGTAGATGTCAAAAATGACTTTGCACCCAAGTACAGTATAGTAAAAGGAAAGGAAAAGCTTGTCAAAGAGCTCAAGGACGCTGTAGCCGAGAGTGACGAGGTTTTTCTTGCAACTGACCCTGACCGTGAGGGAGAAGCAATTTCTTGGCACCTTGCCGAAATTTTAGGCCTTGACCTTAGTAAGGCAAACAGAGTTACATTCAACGAAATCACAAAAACAGGTGTCAGAAACGGCATGGCAGCACCGAGAAGGGTTGATATCGACCTTGTGAATGCACAGCAGGCAAGACGCATCCTTGACAGACTTGTGGGCTATAAGCTCAGTCCCTTTGTGTCACAGAAAATAAGACGCGGTCTCTCAGCCGGCAGAGTGCAGAGTGTTGCCGTGAGAATGATAGTAGACAGAGAAAATGAAATAAGAGCCTTCAACCCTGAAGAATACTGGAGCCTTGAAGCAAAGTTTGCCCTCAGCGACCGCAAGGTTTTCACCGCAGAGTTTTACGGTGACGAAACAGGAAAGGTTGAGCTTAAAACCGAAGAGCAGACTGACGGATATATTAAGCGTCTTGAGGGAGCCTCTTACAGCATAAGCTCACTTAAAAACGGCACAAGAAAAAAGAATCCCGCACCGCCATTTATAACATCAACTCTGCAGCAGGATGCGGCAAGAAAGCTCGGCATGAGACCCGAGCGTACCATGAAGGTGGCACAGGAGCTTTATGAGGGTATCACAATTCCCGGCTACGGCTCAATCGGTCTTATCACATATATGAGAACGGACTCACTTCGCATCTCAGAGGAAGCAAGAGCCTCAGGCAACGATTTTATCAAAGCAAATTACGGCGAAAAGTATCTGCCTGAAAAGCCCAGATATTATAAATCAAGAAGCAACGCTCAGGACGGTCACGAGGCTATCAGACCCTCAGTGCCTTCAATTACTCCCGAAAGCATAAAGCCGAGCCTGACGGCAGAGCAGTATAAATTATACTCACTCATATGGAAGCGTTTCTTAGCTTCACTTATGGCTTCTTGCGTGCAGAACACAACAAAGCTTGAAATAAAGAGCCAAAATGCAAATGAGGGTGAAGATAAGTTCTGTCTTTTCACTGCAAGCGGTTACAGCGTTAAGTTTGACGGCTTTACGGTACTTTATGACCTTGGTGACAGTGATGAAAAGTCAAAGCTTCCCGATTCACTGACAAAAGACAGCAAATTAAAGCATAAGGATCTCATTAAAAATCAGCACTTTACTCAGCCTCCTGCAAGATATACCGAGGAGTCTCTCATCAAGACTCTTGAAGAAAACGGTGTAGGCAGACCGAGTACCTATGCAACAATAGTTTCAACAATAGTCAAGCGTGAATATGTTGAGAGAAAGTCAAAGCAGCTTCATCCCACAGAGCTTGGTGAAGCAATAGTCAATCTTCTCAAGGATAAATTCAAAAACATCGTCAATGTCAAATTTACCGCACAGATGGAAAGTGACCTTGACTCGGTAGGTGAGGGTCAGCAGGATTACATTAAGATGCTCCACACCTTCTATGACGATTTTGAAGAAAACCTCAAGAAGGTCAAGGCTGAAATGGACGGCGTTAAAATTCAGCTCAAAGAGGATATTACGGATATACCCTGCGAAAAGTGTGGCAGAATGATGGTTGTCAAGGTGGGTCGCTTCGGCAAGTTCCTTGCCTGTCCCGGATATCCCGAATGTAAGACAACGAAGCCCTTTGTGCAGGAAACAGATGCCTCATGCCCTGTTTGCGGCGGCAAGGTTATCTCAAAGAAATCAAAGAGAGGCTACACCTTCTTCGGCTGTGACAATTGGCCAGAATGTAACTTTATGACATGGGATAAGCCCACAAATGAGAAATGCCCCAAGTGCGGCAAGTCACTTTTCAAGGGCAAGGGCTCAGTGCTCAGCTGTCTTGACGAAAACTGCGGATATAAGGCAACAGCAACGAGAAAAGGCAAAAAAGCTAATGAGAGTTAGGAATGAGGAGTTAGGAGTGAGGAGTTGCGGTCGCGATTTTCGTATCTATTCATATTGAAGTTATGCACCGCAAAGTCTGACTCTGCCATAGAGGAATGCCGATAATTATTATGTTTTGGAGGACTTAATAACTTCTGATAAACGAGGTAAATACGATGAGCGAAAGTATGATTTATGACAAAAGTAAAATATTTTCCGTAAGAATTGTTAAGTTGTATCAATATCTTGTTGAATCAAAAAAAGAATATATTATGTCAAAGCAACTTCTGCGTTGTGGCACTTCTATTGGTGCAAATATAGCTGAGGCTTTGTGTTCAATAAGCAAAAAAGAATTCTTATCAAAGATGTATATTGCATATAAAGAATGTGCTGAAACACAATATTGGTTGGATTTACTGAACAGCACAGACTATCTGAGTGATAAAGAATACAGTTCTATAAGTGAGGATTGCAAAGAGATAAAAAGGATTCTTGCTTCAATAACTAAATCCTTGAAGGATTCATTTGATGTTTAAAGTTAACAGTCTTGAAATGAGTGGTAAAGTTAGTGAGTAGGTAGTGTTTGCTAAAAACTTAAAAGAGCTATGTAATATTCCGGTAAATTGATAAAGTGTGGAGCGTACCTTTCAATTAAAAGTTTTGCCTTTGCAGATATTACATTCTGCGGGTATAGATTAAGAATTTTGTTGGACTGTATCGCGACCACAACTCCTAACTCCTCACTCCTAATTCCTGACTGTTTAAAGGAGGTGAAATGATGAGCGAAAAAGTTATTGTTATCGGCGGCGGACTTGCAGGCGTTGAAGCCGCATGGCAACTTGCAAAAGAGAATATCGAGGTTGACCTTTATGAGATGAAGCCTGTGAAGTTTTCACCTGCTCATCATATGTCAGGCCTTGCAGAGCTTGTTTGCAGCAACTCCCTTAAGGCTAAGCGCCTTGAATCTGCGGCAGGTCTTTTAAAAGCAGAAATGCGAGAATTCGGCTCAATCTGTATGGAATGTGCAGACCTTTCAGAGGTACCGGCAGGCGGTGCACTTGCTGTTGACAGAGACATTTTTTCCCGCCTTATAACCGAAAGAATTGAGGCAAATCCGCTGATAAATGTAATTCACGAGGAGGTTACGGCTATTCCCGAGGGCAATGTTATAATTGCTGCAGGACCTCTTGCAAGTGACAGCCTGAGTGAAAGCATAGCTTCTCTTTGCGGCAGCGGACTTCACTTTTTTGATGCGGCGGCACCCATTGTGTCAAAAGACAGCATTGATATGGAAAATGCCTTCACAGCCTCACGCTATGAAAGAGGCGGGGAGAGTGACTATATCAACTGCCCCATGAATAAAGAGGAATATGAAAGCTTCTATGAGGCACTTATAAATGCAGAGAGTGCAGAGCTTCATTCCTTCGACAAGAGAAAGGATGTATATGAGGGCTGTATGCCGATTGAGGTTATGGCTTCACGCGGCAAAGACACCATGCGTTTCGGCCCTTTGAAGCCTGTAGGGCTTCGTGACCCGAAAACAGGCCACAGACCCTGGGCAGTGCTGCAGCTGAGAAAAGAAAATGCCGCGGGCACAATGTTTAACCTTGTGGGCTTTCAGACTAACCTGAAATTTCCTGAGCAAAAGCGTGTTTTTTCCATGATACCTGCTCTTAAAAATGCAGAGTTTCTCAGGTACGGTGTAATGCACAGAAACACATTTATAGACTCTCCGAGACTTCTGAAGGGTGATTTCAGCTTCAGAGAGAGAAGCAATCTTTTCTTTGCAGGTCAGATAACAGGTGTTGAGGGCTATATGGAATCAGCCTCCTCCGGCATAATGGCAGGCATTAATATGGCAAGGTACCTCAAGGGCAAGGAAACTCTTATTCTGCCCGGGACTTCAATGATAGGTGCACTGCAAAGATATATAAGCGACGAGAGTGTAAAGAACTTTCAGCCCATGGGTGCAAACTTCGGTGTTTTACCGCCCATTGAGCCGAAAATAAGAGATAAACAGCAAAGATATGCGGCTCTTTCTTTGAGGGGACTCGAGGATATGAGAGCGTATCTTGAAAAGAGGATATGAAAATGAATATGAGTGAATTTGAAAAGGTTATAGGCTATGAATTTAAGAATAAGAGCCTGCTTGAAACTGCACTTACACACTCATCCTATGCAAACGAAAAGCAGACAGGCAAGGATTGCAATGAGCGCCTTGAATTTTTAGGTGACTCGGTTTTAGGCGTTATAACCGCAGACTATTTTTATCACAATTTAGCTCATCTGCCTGAGGGTGAAATGACAAAGAAAAGAGCTGCCTGCGTTTGTGAAAAGTCACTTCACGGCTTTGCAAAGCAGATAAATTTAGGCAGATTTCTGCTTTTAGGCAGAGGTGAGGATAACACAGGCGGCAGAAACAGAGCCTCTATACTTGCAGATGCCTTTGAGGCGGTTATAGGTGCAATGTATCTTGACGGTGGACTTGAAAGTGTGAGAGGCTTCGTTTTAAGCTTCATCAAAGAGGCAGCGGCAAAGCAGCTGAGTCTTCGTGACTATAAAACAGAGCTTCAGGAAATTATACAGAAAAATCCCGACGAGCACCTGACTTATATTCTTGTGGGCGAAAGCGGACCCGACCACGATAAACGCTTTGAGGTTGAGGTTCTGCTCAACAGCAATGTTGTGGGCTATGGTATGGGCAAAAGCAAAAAGCTTGCCGAGCAGCAGGCGGCAAAGCAGGCACTTGAATTAATGGGTATAAAAAGTTGAAACACATAAATGTTGCTTTATTCGTACCCCATGAGGGCTGCCCTCATGCCTGCAGCTTCTGCAATCAGAAGACAATATCGGGCAAAACCAAGCCTCTGACACTCACAGATATTGATGAAGCTGTTAAAACGGCACTTTCCACTGCCGATTGCAATAAAGGTGAAATCGCGTTTTTCGGTGGCAGCTTTACTGCAATTGACAGGGACTATATGGTGAGCCTGCTTGAAAGAGCGAAGCAATATATTGACAAAGGCTTTTTTGCAGGCATCAGAATTTCCACACGCCCTGATTGCATAAGTGAAGAAATACTTGATATTTTAAAGCTCTACGGTGTTACGGCAATTGAGCTTGGCTGTCAGAGCATGGATGATGAGGTGCTGCACCTTAATAAGCGAGGCCACACTGCAGAGGATGTTATAAATGCCGCAGGGCTCATAAAAAGCTACGGCTTTGAGCTTGGTGTGCAGATGATGACGGGGCTTTTCGGTGACACGCAGGAAAAATGCCTTGAAACGGCTGAAAAGCTGATATCCTTAGAGCCTGACACGGCAAGAATTTATCCAACTGTTGTGCTCGAAGGCACTGAGCTTGCAAGGCTCTACAAAGAAGGCAGATATACTCCTCAGTCTCTTGAGGACGCGGCACAGCTTTGCGCAGAGCTTCTGATGATGTTCCGCCAAAAGGGTATAAGAGTAATAAGACTGGGTCTTCATTCAGGCGGCAATGTTGAGGAAGGCTATGTGGCAGGTGCATATCATCCCGCCTTCAGAGAAATATGTGAAAGCAAAATATATCTTAAAAAGGTTATGGATGCTATAGACAGCGGCAGAGTACAAAAGGGCGAAATTGAAATCACCGTAGGCAAGAGATATGTTTCAATGCTTACGGGACAGAAAAAAGCAAATATTAACTATCTTAAGGATAGAGGCTATATATGTAAAATCCTACAGGATGAAACACTTGAAAAATACGAAATAATCGTGCGAGGTTAAAGCTATGATATTAACAGCACTTGAGATGCAAGGCTTCAAATCATTCCCCGAAAAAACGGTGCTTACCTTCGGCAAGGGCATAACGGCAGTTGTGGGTCCTAACGGAAGCGGTAAGAGTAATATTTCAGATGCAGTACGCTGGGTTCTGGGTGAGCAGTCCAGCAAGAGTCTTCGCGGCTCAAAAATGGAAGACGTCATTTTTGACGGCACAAAAATCAGAAAGGCTCACGGCTTTGCTCAGGTCACACTGCGTCTCGACAATACCGACCGTTCAATTGCCAAGGATACCGATGAGGTTACGGTAACGAGAAGATATTACCGTTCAGGCGAAAGTGAATATAAAATCAACGGTGAAAATGTGAGACTCAGAGATGTTCACGAGCTGTTTATGGATACAGGTCTCGGCAGAGACGGCTATTCAATGGTCAGCCAGGGCAAAATTGCAGACATGGTCAGCGGCAAGGGTAAGGAATGCCGTGAAATGTTTGAGGAGGCAGCAGGCATCTCCGCTTACAGATATAAGAGAAGTGATTCACTTAAAAAGCTCTCACAGGCTGAGGAAAACCTTGTAAGACTGCGTGACATTCTTACAGAGCTTGAAAGCAGAATAGGACCCCTTAAAACACAGAGTGAAAAGGCACAGAAGTTCCTTGTGCTCAGCGATGAAAAGAAAACTCTTGAGATAGGTCTGTGGCTTTACAGCATTGACAAATTAAAAGAGGATCTGCGCAAGCAGGAGGACAACATAATCATAGCAAGAAATCACTATGAGAGTGTTGAGGGCGAGCTGCAGAATATTGAAGAGCTTATTGAAAAATGCATAACCGATACGCAGAATATCAACATAAAAATAGACGAAATCCGTCAGGGAATATCAGAGCTTGAAGAAAGAGCTGCCAAGGCTCAGAGCGAGCAGGCAGTGCTCAGAAGCTCAATTGAACATAACAATGACACAATCAGCCGTATTTCCCGTGACAGAAGTGACTCGGAGCTTGGTCAGCAGCAGCTTCTCAAGGAAATTGAAACTGAAGAAAAGCTTATTTCACAGATAAAGAAAATCCGTGACGATAAGAGCAATGAGCTTACGTCTGTGAAGGCGCAGCTTGATAAAATGCAGTCTGAGGGCTCAGGTCTTGATAAAGAAACTGCAGATATATCACTTAATATAAACATTCTGACTAAAAACCTTGCAGACCGCCGTGTTGAGGCATCAACGGCTCAATCGGCAATTGCAGAAATTAAGGCAAGAATAGAAACAATTGATCTGCAGATAAATGCCCGACAGGAAAGCGTAGACTTAGCTTCTCAGGATAAGGCAAGGGCAGATGAGGCACTGACAAAATGCTGCGGAGAAATTGAAAGCGTCACCAACAGTGTCAAGGGCTACACCATGAAGCTTGACTCCCTTGAAGGTAAGGCAGATGCTGTGAAGAAAGAGCTTGACGAAAAGAGCTTTGACCAGCAGAGAACAGCCTCAAAGATTAATATGCTCACAGAGCTTGAAAAGAATATGGAGGGCTATTCGGGAGCAGTTAAGAAGGTAATCAAGGAGAGCGAAAAAGGCACCTTGAGAGGTATTCACGGCACAGTGTCACAGCTGATAAATGTTAAGAGCGAATATGCCGTTGCCATAGAAACAGCTCTGGGCAACGCTGTGCAGAATATTGTTACCGACACTCAGCAGGATGCAAAAACAGCAGTCAACTATCTTAAAAGCACCTCAGCAGGCAGAGCAACCTTCCTTCCCATTGATGCTGTCAAGGGCAGAAGCCTTGAGGAAGAGGGCCTTGAGGACTGCTTAGGCTATGTTGATAAGGCAGTTAATCTGCTTTCTTACGATACATGCTACAGTGAGGTCATAGCTTCACTTCTCGGCAAAACCGTTGTGGCAGAGGACCTTTCCTGTGCTATAGGAATTGCTAAAAAATATGATCAGAGATTTAAGATTGTTACTCTTGACGGTCAGGTTATAAACGCAGGCGGTTCTATAACAGGCGGCTCGGCTGCTCAGAATGCGGGCATACTTTCCCGCGGTACCGAAATAGAAAAGCTCAAGGCTAAGGATGAGAAGCTGCAAAAGGAAATTGCAGTTCTCAGTGAAAAATATACGGCACTTTCGGGCGAAATTGAAGCCTTGCAGAGTGAGCTTAAAGGTGAAAAGCAGGCTCTTACAGAGCTTATGGAGGAAAAAATCCGTCTTGAAGGACAGAAAAATCTCGTTTATGAGCAGTACTATTCAGCTGTTTCTCTTCTTGATGAGCTTAAGGGTGAAAAGGATAATGCAGACGAGAGAATTTTCTCAATGCAGAGAGCCTTTGAGGTGTCAAACGAAGAAGCGGACAAGCTGAAAAAGGATATTGAAGGCCACGAAAAACGCCTTGAGGAGCTGGGCATAAGAAGGCAGGAAATTGCCGATAAACGCGAGGAAACAGCTTCACTTATCTCAAAGCTCAGCATTGATATTCACGGTGCCGATAAGGATATGCAGGCAAGAACTCAGGCACTTGGCCTTCTTAAGGCAAGACTTGTCAGCCACGAGGATAAGGACAAGGAGCTCATTGACGAAATAGAAAAAATCAAAGAGCATAACAAAGCGATAGAAGCTGAAATTAAGGAGCTTGAAAATCTCTCACTTTCTTTCGGTGATAAGAGCAAGCAGGCAAAGGACGAAATAACCGCCCTGCAGAAAAAGAGAAGTGAAACAGAAGAAAAGTCAGCTTCTCTTCGCAGTGAGGAAAGAAATAAATCCTCAGAGCGTGAGAAAATCAGCGGTGAGCTTGCCCGTCTTGAGGAAAGAAAGCAGACAATGACACAAGAGTATGACAGCACAATCAGCAAGCTTTATGACGAATATCAGCTCACAAAGCGTGAGGCTGAGGCAGTTGGCTCAAAGTGTGAGGACCCGGCTTCTTCAAGAAGAAGGCTTCACGAAATCAAGGGCAGCATAAGGCATTTGGGTGCGGTCAATGTGGGCGCAATTGAGGAATATAAAGAGGTCAGTGAAAGATATGAATTTATGTCCTCACAGGTTGCCGATGTTGAAAAGAGCAAAAAAGAGCTTATCAGGCTTATTGAAGAGCTGACAGACAAAATGTCACAGCAGTTCCGTGAGCAGTTTGCAAAGATAAATCAGAATTTCGGAGAGACCTTCCGTGAGCTTTTCGGCGGCGGACACGCAGAGCTTTCACTTGAGGACCCCGCAGATGTGCTTGAAAGCAACATTGATATCAAGCTTCAGCCTCCCGGAAAGAATGTTAAGCGTCTTGACTCTCTTTCAGGCGGTGAAAAGGGTCTTTCGGCTATTGCACTTCTCTTTGCAATTATGAAGGTTAACCCTGCACCCTTCTGTATTTTTGATGAGGTTGAGGCAGCTCTTGACGATGTAAATGTTACAAGATATGCCCAGTATGTAAGAAGAATGACGGCAAACACCCAGTTTATTCTCATTACACACAGACGCGGCACTATGGAAGAGGCAGATGTGCTTTACGGCATCACAATGCAGGAGCAGGGCGTTTCAAAGCTGCTTGAACTTAAAACGGCAGAGCTTGCCAAAAAGCTCGGCATAACTCAGTAAAGGAGGATAAAACCAATGGGTATTTTTTCTAAATTTGGTTTCGGACTTAAAAAGACCCGTGAGGGTATGACAGAGCGTATAGAGGATGTTCTCGGCGCTTATGAAGAAATAACAGACGACTTTTTTGGTGACCTTGAGGAAGCTCTTATTATGGGTGATATCGGCATGAAAACTGCAGTTGATATCGTTGAAGAGCTGCGCAAGCGTGTTAATAAAAACGAGGTACGCAATCCCAAGCATGCCAAAATGATAATTTCCGATATCATTGCAGAGATGATTGATGGCGGTGAGGATATGGGTCTTATAACCGTTCCTTCAATCATACTTGTTATCGGTGTCAACGGTGTGGGCAAGACCACCACAATCGGCAAGCTTGCCGCTATGTATAAAAAAGAGGGCAAGAGGGTTATCCTCGGTGCGGCTGATACCTTCCGTGCCGCCGCTATTGAACAGCTTGAGGTCTGGGCAGAGCGTGCAGGTGTTGATATAGTCAAGCATAAAGAGGGTGCGGACCCTGCCGCTGTGGTATATGATACAATCAGTGCAGGTCTTTCCCGTGACTGTGATATTATTATCTGTGACACGGCAGGCAGACTTCACAATAAAAAGAATCTTATGGACGAGCTTGCAAAAATTTACAGAGTTGTTGAAAAAGAGCTTCCCTATGCTGACCGCGAGATTCTTCTTGTGCTCGATGCAACAACAGGTCAGAATGCAGTCAATCAGGCCAAGGAATTTATGAATGTTGCCGAGCTGACAGGTATTGCACTGACTAAGCTTGACGGAACTGCAAGAGGCGGTGTTGTGCTCACAATCAAAAATGAGCTCAAGCTCCCCGTTAAGTTTATCGGTGTAGGCGAGCAGATAGACGATCTTCAGCCCTTTAAGCCCAAGCTTTTTGCGAAGGCACTTTTTGAAGACACATCAGTTACCTTTGCAGACGAGGACTAAGGAATGAAAATAATTATTGCAACACACAACAAGCATAAGCTTCAGGAAATGAGCCGTATCCTTTCACCTATGGGCTATGAGGTGGTAACTGACAGGGATTTAGGCATTGAGCTGACAGATGCTGAGGAAAACGGCGAAACCTTTCTTGACAATGCGAGAATAAAATCAGAAAGCGGCTGCAGGGAAAGCGGACTTCCCTGCATAGCAGATGACAGCGGACTTTGTGTAGATGCCTTAGGCGGCGCCCCCGGAGTTTTCTCTGCAAGATACAGCGGAGTACACGATGACGACGACGGCAACAACCGCAAGCTTTTAAAGGAACTTGAGGGAGTACCCACAGAGAAAAGAACAGCACATTTCGCCTGCGCTATCTGTGTCAGCTTTCCTGACGGCAGTGAAATAACGGCAACGGGCAAGTGTGAGGGCTATATCGGCTATGAAAAGAAAGGCGAAAACGGCTTCGGCTATGACCCATTATTTATGGTGGGCGAGAGAAGCCTTGCCGAAATGACTGCCGAGGAAAAGGACGCTATCAGCCACAGAGGCAACGCATTAAAAGCACTTAAGATTACAATGGAAAATATGGCTGATTAAAAGGAGCGTTTGAAGTGAAAAAGACCATAGCAGTTTTATTGTTACTTATTATGCTGTTTGTTTTTGCAGGATGCAACAGCGACAAACCTGAGGAAAGCGGTGATACAATGGACCTTTATGAAAAAACTAATTACGGTGAGAATATAGAAATTCTTACTGAGACGGAAAAAGAATTTTTACTTTGTGAAAGCTTTGTTGAAGAAGTGAACTCAGGTGGATTTGAGGGTTACTTCTCAACTGATTATTCAAAATACTGTATTAAAACAGTGGCGTATCTTGAAAAGAATAAATCAGATGTTTATCCAAAAATGTTGAAACAAGCAATAAATTTATTCCCAGATGATTTTGATTTTTCAGATCCCGTAGAAACACAAGAATATCTTGAAGAACACGAAGATATTATTGAAAAGTTTGAAGAATTAGAAGAAAAAATCTATGATAGCACAGAAGATATTGATACAATATTAGAAAAGTTAGAGGAGCAGATTTAATGACAGGCAAAGAAAGAGCAGCTTTCAGAGCACAGGCTAACCACCTTGAGCCTCTTTTTCAGGTAGGCAAGGGCGGTATGTCCGAGGCTTTGATAAAGCAAACAGACGACGCTCTCAGAGCAAGAGAGCTTATCAAGGTGAAGGTGCTTCTCGAATCTTCACCCATAACCCCCAGAGAAACAGCAGATGAGCTTGCCAAAGCAACAGGTGCTGAGGTTATTCAGGTTATCGGCGGTGTTATAGTGCTTTACAGAGAAAGCCCCGAGCTTAAAGAGAAGGCACTGCAGAAAGAAAAGAATAAAAAAATGGCAGCCAAAAAGGCAAAAGAGAAGCTTTATGCCGCTAAAAAAGAAGGCAAAAAGGTTTATTTCAGAAGTCAGACTAAGGGTAGAAAATAATGCGTATAGGTATTTACGGCGGAGCCTTCAATCCCGTGCACAAGGGTCATGTGAAGCTTGCCGAAGAAATAAAGGCTAAAGCGCACCTTGATAAAATAATTATTATGCCCTCGGGTGAGTCACCTCACAAAGCGAGTGAGGGACTCATTGACAGCTATCACAGAATTAAAATGTGTGAGAAAGCCTTTCAGGGTGAGGACTATATAATCAGCGACCTTGAAATAAAGCGTGAGGGCAAAAGCTACACCGTTGACACGGTCAGGGAGCTTAAAAGAATATATCCCGACGATGAATTGTTTCTCATTATGGGCTCAGATATGCTGCTTAGCTTTCACAAGTGGTTTTTGTACGGGGAAATTCTCTCATATGTTACAGTTTGCGCCACCACAAGACAAGGCGATATAACCACAGACGAGCTGAAAAAATACAGCAGTGAGGTGCTGAAAAAAGACACTCTGATTATTGATTTCGAGCCTTTTGAATGCAGCTCAACCAAGGTGAGAAATTCACTTCTTGTGGGTGAGGATGTGTCTTATTTTGTGCCTTCAGAGGTGCTGGCATATATAAATGAAAATGCCCTTTATACCGATGAATACACTCCTGTGAGACAGCTGCTCAGAAGCAGACTCGACGATTACCGCTTTATACATTCGCTCAATGTAGCAGACTCGGCAAGGCAGCTTGCAAAAATTTATGGCTGCGATGAAGAAAAAGCCTATTTTGCAGGCCTCACACACGATATTATGAAAAATGCCTGCAAGTCAGAGCAGTTGCAAATAATGGAAAAGGGTGGTATAATCTTAAATCGGGTTGAGAAAAATAACCCTAAGCTGTGGCATGCCATGGCAGGGGAGTGTTATCTCAGAGCTGAAATGGGCATTACTGACCCGGAAATTCTCGGCAGTGTACGCTATCACACAACGGGCAAGGCCAGCATGAGCCTTCTTGAAAAGATAATCTATGTTGCCGATTATATTTCGGCAGAGAGAAATTATCCCGATGTTGGTGTAATGAGAGATTTAGCTCTTAATCATTCACTTGAAAAGGCTTCACTTTATTCTCTTCAATACACTTTTATGAAGCTTGCTCCCGAAAAGGGCATAATACACACAGACAGTGTTGATTTTTATAACGAGCTTATTATAGATGAAAGGAAGGAAAATAATGACTGAACTCGAACTCGCAAGAGAAATTGTTAAGGTACTCGACAACAAAAAGGGTAGCGATATAAAGCTTATTGAAATCACTGAGCACTCAATAGTTGCAGACTATTTTGTTATCGTTACAGGTACCTCAAACACCCATGTAAAGGCTTTGGCTGATGAGGTGGAATATGAGCTGGGTGAAAAGGGTGTGGCACCTCACCACATCGAGGGCAGAGCAACGGGCTGGATACTTCTTGATTACAGCAGTGTTCTCGTTCATGTTTTCACAGGTGAAAGCCGTGAATATTATAACCTTGAAAGACTGTGGCAGGATGCAAAAGCTATTGACATCTCTGACATTGTAGAGTAATATTAAATATTGAAATAAATAAACGGAGTGATAAATTTGAATTACGATTTTAAAATCAGCGAGAAAAAATGGCAGGATAAATGGGAAGAGGCAGGCGTTTTCCACGCTGAGGACGGCTCTGACAAAAAGAAGTTCTATGCTCTCGTTGAGTTTCCTTATCCCAGCGGTGCAGGTATGCATGTAGGACATATCAAGGCTTATTCAGGTCTTGAGGTTGTGTCAAGAAAAAGAAGAATGGAAGGCTACAATGTGCTTTTCCCCATCGGCTTTGACGCATACGGTCTGCCCACAGAAAACTATGCTATTAAAACCGGCATCCATCCCCGTCAGGTAACTGACAACAATATTGCAAAATTCACTTCACAGCTCAAGAGAGTCGGCTTCTCCTTCGACTGGAACAGAGTTGTTGACACTACAGAAGAGGGCTACTACAAGTGGACCCAGTGGATTTTCCTCAAGATGTTTGAAAACGGTCTTGCTTTCAGAGATAAGACCCTTGTTAACTACTGCCCCTCATGCAAGGTTGTTCTTTCAAACGAAGACTCACAGGGCGGTAAATGCGATATCTGTCACAGTGATATTGTTCAGAAGTCAAAGGATGTATGGTATCTTCGCATCACAGAATATGCCGATAAGCTCCTTGAAGGTCTTAAGGATGTTGACTATCTCCCCAATGTAAAGCTTCAGCAGGAAAACTGGATAGGCAAATCAACAGGCGCTTTTGTTAACTTCAAGGTTAAGGATACAGAAGAGACCCTTCGCATATACACAACCCGTCCCGATACTCTTTTCGGTGTAACCTTTATGGTTATGGCTCCCGAGCATCCTATGCTTGACAAATATCAGGCCATGATTAAGAATTTCGGTGAGGTTGAGGCTTACAGAGCAGAGTGTGCCAAGAAAACAGAGTTTGAGCGTACTCAGCTTGTTAAGGATAAGACCGGTGTTAAGCTTGACGGCTTTGTAGCAGTTAACCCCGTTAACGGCAAGGAAATCCCCATTTTCATTTCAGACTATGTTATGATGGGCTACGGCACAGGTGCAATTATGGCTGTGCCTGCACACGACCAGCGTGACTATGACTTCGCAAAGAAGTTTGGCATTGACATTATTGAGGTTATCAAGGGCGGCGATATCAGCGTTGAAGCTTACACAGGCGACGGCGAAATGGTCAACTCCGATTACCTCAACGGCTATACAGACAAGAAATCATCAATTGCCCGCGTGCTTGAGGAGCTTGAAAAGCAGGGCATCGGTGAAAAGGGTGTTCAGTATAAAATGAAAGACTGGGCATTCAACCGTCAGCGTTATTGGGGTGAGCCTATTCCCATCGTTCACTGCGAAAAGTGCGGTATGGTAGCTGTGCCTTACAGCGAGCTTCCTCTTAAGCTGCCTCAGGTTGAAAACTTTGAGCCCGGTCAGGACGGCGAAAGCCCCCTTGCTAAAATTGATGAATTTGTTAACTGCACCTGCCCCAAGTGCGGCGGTGCTGCTAAGAGAGAAACCGACACAATGCCTCAGTGGGCAGGTTCATCATGGTATTTCCTGAGATACATAGACCCCCACAATGACGAGTGCTTTGCCGATATGGAAAAGCTTAAGTATTGGGGTATGGTTGACTGGTACAACGGCGGTATGGAGCATGTAACCCGTCACCTTATCTACTCACGCTTCTGGCATAAGTTCCTCTATGATATCGGTGCTGTGCCCACAGCAGAGCCTTATGCAAAGAGAACTGCTCAGGGCCTTATCCTCGGACCTGACGGCGTTAAGATGTCCAAGTCAAGAGGCAATGTTATTGACCCCAACGATGTTGTTGACTCATTCGGTGCCGACGTGCTTCGTACCTATGTTCTTTTCATGGGTGACTACGAAAAGGCTGCTCCCTGGTCAGAAGACAGCGTTAAGGGCTGCAAGAGATTTATCGACAGAGTATGGAATCTGCAGACAATTCTCACAGACAGCGAGGAATATTCAAAGAAGCTTGAGGCTCCCTTCAACAGGGCTATCAAGAAGGTTTCAAGTGACATTGAAACACTCAAATACAACACCGCAATTGCTGCTCTTATGACACTTCTCAACGAGATTTACGATGCAGGCGCAGTAACAAGGAAGGAGCTCAGAACCTTCATCACACTGCTTAATCCCTTTGCTCCTCATGTAACAGAAGAAATCAATGAGGTTATGGGCGGTGCAATGCTTGCCTCAGGTGAATGGCCCACCTATGACGAAGCCAAATGCGTTGACTCAGAGGTTGAAATAGTTGCTCAGGTCAATGGCAAGGTACGCGCAAAGATGAGTGTGCCGGCAGATATAGAAGCCGCCGATGCTATTGCAATGGCAAAGGAAAATGACAGGGTTGCACAGGATATTGAAGGCAAAACTGTAGTCAAAGAGCTCTATGTTAAGGGCAGATTAGTAAATATTGTAGTAAAATAATAAATTTTTAGGGAAATATGTCATTATTGTTATATAATTTCTCTTGACAAGTTAAAAAGTATATTGTATAATAATTGGCGTATCCTTAATGGAAATAAGCCCCTGCTAACAGGTAAGGGAGGGAAATATAAATGAGTCAGGTAAAAGTTAAAGAGAACGAGTCACTCGACAGCGCTCTCAGACGTTTTAAGAGACAGACTTCACGTGATGGCATCATCCAGGAGGTTCGTAAAAGAGAACATTACGAAAAGCCTTCAGTTGCAAGAAAAAAGAAGTCTGAGGCTGCTCGTAAGCGCAAATTTAAGTAATTAACGAAAATCACCCTTTGAGCCAAGGCTTCATTGGGTGATTTTATCTTTTGTGCATATACTAATCCCGAAAGGTTGATATATAATGATAAACAAGCTCAAGGCTTATCTCAGAGAAAAAAATGCAGCGGCTCTTATTATGAGCGAGGAAAATATCTGCTATTTCACATCCTTCCATTCCTCAAACGGCTATCTTGTGGTAACAGGGGACAGGGCGGTATTTTTAACGGATTCACGCTATATTGAGGCTGCAGGCAATAAAATTAAAACCTGTGATGAAATAATTGAAACCAAGGGTATTGAAAAGTCTCTTGCACCACTGATTGAAAAAATGGGCATTAAAACTCTTTGCCTTGAAAGCGAGAGAGTTACGGTTTCAAGATATAATGATATTAAAAAGATTTTCTCTTTTTGCAGCATAATTTGTGACGGTGAGCTTGACAAAGAAATTAACAAAATCAGAATGACAAAAAATGCCGATGAAGTGTCGAAAATTGTGAAGGCACAGCGTATAGCCGAAAAGGCATTTGAGCATATTTTAGGCTTTATAGCTATCGGCAGAACCGAAAAAGAAATTGCTCTGGAGCTTGACTATTTTATGCTTCGCGGCGGTGCAGATGCTCTGTCATTTGAGACGATTGCCGTCAGCGGCAAAAACAGCTCACTGCCTCACGGTGTGCCCTCGGATAAAAAAGTTGAATGTGGCGATTTCATTACAATGGATTTCGGTGCAGTGACAGATTTCTATCACAGCGATATGACCCGTACCGTTGCAGTCGGTGAGGTTTCATCAAAGCAGGCAGAAGTTTATGAAACCGTTCTTGAAGCACAGCTTAAGGCTCTTGAAGCTATAAAAGCAGGTGTAGCCTGCCGAGAAGTTGACGCAGTGGCAAGAGATATAATAAAAAATAAAGGCTACGGTGATTATTTCGGCCACGGGCTCGGGCACGGAGTTGGTGTTGAAATTCACGAGAGCCCCTCACTTAACCCCTCAAGCAATGCCGTTCTTGCACAGGGTCATATTGTAACCGTTGAGCCGGGCATATATCTTCCCGGTGAGTTTGGTGTCAGAATTGAAGATATGGCACTTGTTACGGCACAGGGCTGTGAGAACCTGACAGTATGTGCTAAAGAATTAATTATACTGTAAATAATGAGAAACCATGGATTGTAAGCGAGGAGTTAGGAGTTAGGAGTTAGGAGTTGTGGTCGCGACTTTACCGATTACTGACCATTAACACTCTACCCGCAGAGCAAATAACCTAAAGAGGTAAAATCTGTCGACTGTAAAAGTATGTTTTACATCTCATTATTTTGGCGGGTTGCAAATAGTTTATTGTGTTGGACTAAAACGGATATAATCGGAGCTTTGCTCCCCGCAACTCCTAACTCCTAACTCCTCACACCTAACTAAAAAGTGCCGGAGGTTTTTATGTACGAAAACGAGATAAAAAAAGAAGTGGCTCTGCTTGTCAGCGTTGACACCGGTGAGTTTGATGCCGAGGTGTCTATTGACGAGCTGGAGGAGCTTGCATATACAGCAGGTGCCGAGGTTATCGGCAAGGTTATACAAAAAAAAGAAGCACCCGAAAAGGCAACCTTTGTGGGTGTGGGTAAGCTTGCGGAAATAATTGCGTTTATAACTGAAAATCCTGTTGACCTGCTTATATTTGACAGTGAGCTTTCACCCTCTCAGCAGAGAAATCTTGAAAGGCTCACTAAGGTACGCGTTATAGACAGAACCATGCTCATTCTTGACATCTTTGCCGCCAGAGCAAGAACAAGTGAGGGTAAGCTGCAGGTGGAGCTTGCACAGCTTAAATATTCGCTTCCCCGTCTTGCAGGTCAGGGCACTGCGCTTTCCCGTCTCGGCGGCGGTATCGGTACAAGAGGTCCCGGTGAAACAAAGCTTGAAAGCGATAAGCGCCATATCAGACGAAGAATAGATAAGCTTCAGGAGGAGCTCAAAGCCCTTGAAAAGCGCAGAAATCAGATGCGAAGAAGACGCGAAAAGGACGGAGTGCAGGCAGTTGCAATTGTTGGCTATACCAATGCAGGCAAGTCAACCTTAATGAATGCTCTTACACAGGCAGGTGTGCTTGCGGAAAATAAGCTTTTTGCCACCCTTGACCCTACCTCAAGAGCACTTATACTTCCCGACGGCAGACAGGTTATGCTTGTTGACACTGTCGGACTCATCCGCAGACTTCCTCATAAATTGGTTGAAGCCTTCAAGTCAACCCTTGAGGAAGCAGCCGAGGCCACGGTTATACTCAATGTCTGTGATGCCAGCGACGAGCATTCAGCCGAGCATCTTGAGGTGACAAGAGAGCTTCTTAATGAGCTTGGCTGTGAGGGCAAACCCATTATCAGCGTTATGAATAAGTGCGACCTTGTGGGTGATATCTATTCAATGCCCACCTTTGGCAAGACCGTTATGATTTCAGCACTTAAAGAGCGAGGCTTAGAGGAGCTTTTGGATGCTATCCTTAAAGAGCTTCCTCCCACAAGACGCAAGGCGGAGCTGCTTCTGCCCTTTTCTATGGGTGCAATTGCAGCTCAGATAAGAAAAGAAGGCGTTGTGGAGGAAGAAGAATACAGACCCGAAGGCCTTTATATGAAGGCGACGATTGATATGCTTCTGCTTGATAAAATCAAACAGTTCATTATTACAAAAGAGGAATGACTAAGAAGTTAGGAGTGAGGAGTCAGGAGTGAGGAGTTGCGGGGAGCAAAGCTCCGATTATATCCGTTTCATCACAGCATAACAGGTTAACTACTGTCCGCCAAAATAGTGATAACACCTTTATAATCGACAGATTTTACCTCTTTAGGTTATTTGCTCTGCGGGTAGTGTGTTAAGAGTCAGTAATCTGTCAGGTCGCGACCGCAACTCCTAACTCCTAACTCCTCACTCCCAACTCCTAACTCCTAACTCCCAACTCCTCACTTTTTACCCTTAGCTTTCGTTCGCCATGAAGCCTGCCATAAATCCGTCAAGCTCAATTGAGCAGACATCTCCGCCTATGACTATGCCGTCATAAACCAGAATATTTCCGCGTATTACACCGTCAGTGTTTTCATAACCGGGATAGTTTTTGATTTCATAGCTCCAGAATTTGGCGCGCTTGCCTTTATATTTGCTCAGGTCAAGTCCCTGACTCTTTTGAAGCGTGTTATATTCCTCATAGGTTTCGTCAAATTCTGTGGGGATAACCACTTCTTTGACTTCAAGCGGGTCAGTTCCGATTTCCCAACCAAACTGCGAAAAGAAAGCTACCCTTTCCTGGGCATTGCCTGCACGCATATTTACGCCACCCACCTTTGCCGCAGGAGTTGTGGCGGCAGAGGAAACGGAAATGATACCTCCGATAACGGCAAAAATACATATCAAAGCAGCGGCGGCATAATATTTCAGCTCTTTTCTTTTAACTGAAACAACAAACATAATAATTCCACCAATCAAATAAAAATAGTTTAGTAATTTATATGTTTTTCATTTTATAATAGAACTTTTTCGGAGGAACCAATGGACTATATCCCATATAATTCTTCAAACACATTACACAAAAGCAAATTCGGCGCCGTGCGTGAGGGCGAAAACTTTGTTTTCAAGGTTGTTTTGCCCCGTTCATTTCAGTGCAGCGGTGTTGACCTTGTTATAAGAAGTGACAAGGGTGAGTATAAATATATCCCCATGCGGTGGCTTTCAATGGAAGGCGAAAGTGAGGAGTGGTGGGCTCTCGGGTACACTGCCGAAAAGCCTGACATTTACTTCTATCATTTTGAGTTTAACACCCCTTGGGGAAGAAGCATCATAAAGCACTGCGGTGACCGTTTGGGCAACCTGACAAAGGGTATATGTGATTGGCAGCTGAGTGTTTATGCTAAAGATTTTACAACACCCGATTGGCTCAAGGGCGGAATGTTTTATCAGATTTTTCCCGACAGATTTTATTTTTCCGGTGAAAGTAAAAAGGATATTCCCTCAGGCAGAGTGCTGAGAAATGACACTGACGCAGAGCCTGAGTGGAGACCTACCCCTGACGGCAGGGTACTCAATAACGATTATTTTCAGGGCGACCTTAAGGGTATAATAGAAAAGCTCGATTATATTGAGAGCCTCGGCACAACCTGCATTTATCTCAACCCTATATTTGAGGCACAGTCAAATCATCGCTATGATACGGCAGATTACAGCAGGATTGACCCCTTGCTTGGCACCGAAAAAGACCTTGAATGCCTTTGCAGAGAGGCTGAAAAAAGAGGCATTTCCGTTATACTAGACGGTGTTTTCAGCCACACAGGTGATGACAGCATTTATTTCAATAAATACGGCAGATATGACAGTGTGGGGGCTTTTCAGTCAACACAGTCACCCTATTATAAGTGGTATAAATTTATAAATCATCCCCACAACTATCATTCATGGTGGGGCATAAGCATACTTCCTGAGGTTATTGAGGAAAGTCCCGAATTTATTGACTTTATCACAGGCGAAAACGGAATAGCAAGGCGCTGGCTTCGCTGCGGCGTCAGAGGCTGGCGACTTGATGTTGCAGATGAGCTGCCAGACGTTTTCCTTGATGAATTCAGAAGGGCTGTCAAGGCTGAAAATAAAGAAGCCCTCGTTTTAGGCGAGGTGTGGGAGGATGCTTCAAACAAGTTCGCCTACGGGCAGAGAAGACACTATTTCAGAGGCGATGAGCTTGACAGCGTAATGAACTATCCCTTTGCCGAGGCAATAATAAGCTTTGTTCGCAGCGGCAGAGTTGAGGGCTTCACCTCTAAGATAATGACAATACTTGAAAACTATCCCAAATGTGTTATTGATGTGCTGATGAACCATATAGGCACCCATGACACAATGAGAGCGATTACGGCCCTTGCAGGTGAAAGCTGTGAGTACCGTGACAGACAGTGGCAAAGCACCCATAAGCTGAGCAATGAGCAGTATGACAGGGGAGTCAGGCTTCTTAAAATTGCGGCAGCTATTCAGTATCTTCTTCCCGGTGTGCCCTGCCTTTACTACGGTGATGAAGCAGGTATGCAGGGCTATAAGGACCCCTTCAACCGCTTCTGCTATCCTTGGGGCAGAGAAAACAGGGATTTGCTTGAGTTTTATAAGAAGCTGGGCAATATAAGAAAAGACCTTCACTGTCTTAAGGAAGGCGGATATTATACGGTTTCGGAAATGCTATCGTGTCTTGCCTTTGTCAGACACGATAAGGGTGAGAGGGTTATGCTTATAGCTAACCGCAACGAACACGAAATCGACTATTTTCTGCCTCCCGAATGGCACAATGCCAAGACTCTTTTAGGCAATGAGGTGCAGGCAGATAAGGTGAAAATCAGCGGAATTGATGTGGCAATACTGTATAAAAGTCAGGAGTGAGAAGTTAGGAGTGAGAAGTTAGGAGTGAGAAGTCAGGAGTGAGAAGTTAGGAGTGAGGAGTTAGGAGTTGTGGGGAGCAAAGCTCCGATTATATCCGTTTCAGCAAAGCACAATAGGTTAATTTCAACCCGCCGAAATTATGAAATATAAAACACACTTTATAATCGATGGATTTTGCCTTTTTTATTTATTAGTTCCGCGGGTAGTGTGTTAAGAGTCAGTAATCGGTCAGGTCGCGACCTCAACTCCTCACTCCTCACTCCTCACTCCTAACTCCTAACTCCTAATTCCTAATCCCTAACTCCTAACTGAAAACGCCGTTTTCTGAACATATCGGACTTAATATATAATCTAAACCAATAAAAAAGGAGAATTAAAATGAGTGACTGGACAGAAGTGAAAATCAGTGTAAATGCTGATGATATTGAAAAAGCAGGTGACATAGCCTCAATGGTTGTGCCCTACGGAATTTATATCGAGGATTACCGCGACCTTGAAAAAGAGGCATGGGAGATAGCTCACATTGACCTTATTGACGAGGATTTGCTAGCAAAAGACAGAAGCAAGGCTATAGTGCATGTTTACATTTCACCTGAGGAAAACCCCATGGAGGCTGTTGCCTTTCTTCGTGAGAGGTACTCTGCCGAGAAGATAGAGAGCGAGATTATTCTCAATCAGTGCAAAAATGAAGATTGGGAGAACAACTGGAAGCAGTATTTTCATCCCATTCCCGTTGGTGAAAAGCTTCTGATAAGACCTACATGGGAAGATGATTTTGACCCTCAGGGCAGGGCAGTGCTCAATATTGAGCCGGGTCTTGCTTTCGGCACAGGTACCCACGAAACAACACGCCTTTGCCTTGAAACTCTTGAAAAGCACATAAAGCCCGGTGTCAGTGTGCTTGATATCGGCTGTGGCAGCGGCATACTTTCAATTGCTTCACTTCTTCTTGGTGCCGAAAAGGCAGTGGGTGTTGATATTGATGCTCTTGCCGTTAAAACTGCTCAGGAAAACGGTGAAGTGAACAATCTTCACGAGCCCGAATACACAATTCTTCAGGGCAACCTGACAGATAAGGTTGAGGGCAAATATGATGTTGTTGTGGCAAATATCGTTGCCGATGTAATTATTATGTTCTGCAAGGATGTGGCTTCGTTTATGAAGGATGATGCACTTTTCATAACCTCGGGCATTATTGACACGAGAGAGCAGGATGTTATTGATGCTTTTGCACAGTACGGCTTTGAAATTGTGGCAAGGCACACCAAGGGCGGCTGGGTCTGCTTTGAAACGAAAAAAACAAAATAAACCATAGAAAAACTTTTTTAAAACAGTTTGATAATAGTTTATTATTTTAACTGAAAGGCTTCCTTTTTTACACACACTGTTATTGATTTTTTTGCGAAATTAGTATATAGTGGCTGTGTAAACTAAAGGAGGTTTTTTCATGAAGAAATATTTCAAATTAACCTTGATAACAGGCTTTATGCTTTGCATTTTAAGCTCCACTCTTATATTTGCAGGTGCAATAAGCTTTGACAGTGAACTGCAGTATCAGACGGAAAGTGTAGTTACCGCCTGGAGCAGGAAGGAATATAAGGGAACATCATACGAGCTGGGAATAGGTGAATATGGGAAAATAGATTTTAAAATAAAAAGCATTACTGTTCCGCAGGAATATGTTGTTTATGCCTATAGCAAAGAAAATTTTGAGGGTACTGAATACATTTTCAATGACAGCGTGGAAAAAATGTTTAGAATAAGCCTTACTGACGGTCTGTTTCACGTTAAGAAAATTAAGAGTATAAAAGTAGCTTTAATAGAAAGCGAAGCAGTTGATATAACTGACATTGATGATGAAATGAAAAATCAGATAATGATTGATTATGCACCGCGTATACATATGGCTGTGGATGACCCATACGAAGCTGTTTCTATGGACTGGACATTTGAAAAATTCGACCGTGTTATTGACAGCGAGGGGTATTCCCGTATTGTAATGAAAGAAAAAGTTGACGGTCCCCATGATATATGCCAGACCTTTTACGGTGATCAGGACACTGCCGTAGCTTATGCCTTCTGGGTTGAAAAGGATAATAATTATGTTGATATAGTTTATTTCATTTTCTGCTCTTATGACAGTGGCAAGTTTATCTGGCTGCTTAATAATATGGTGGGTGGTCATCCCGGTGACTGGGAGCATTTTACCCTAAGATTTTTAAGGTATGAAAAGGATGGCAGAGTCTATCTCAGACCTGTAAAATCAGCCTTTGCTGCTCATACTTTTGCCGAAATTGCAACATGGGAAGAGTTGGAAATGCATGATGAGACCCATTGCAGGATTTATTGCGCTGCTGGAACCCATGGCTTATATCCGCATACAGGAACTTATACCTATATGAATTTTATTGTGGTGAAGCTTCAAGATGAGTGCTCCCCAGGCCCGGTGTGGGATCTCTGGCAGCCGGGTAAGCTGGAAACCTTTGAGCTGGTCCCTGAAAAAAGCTGCCGTGCTCTTGCAGGCTCAAAATGGGCAGAGGCATTCAGCTATGACATTGAAAACCCGGATAGTCTTGCAACCTTTTATTGGGGAAACGAAGCTGAATATCCTCCTTTTATGAACAGTGGCCCTCAGGGTCCCCAATTTAAGACAGAAATGACAAGCATTTCCAGCTTTAAATAAACATCCTGAAATTTTTTAACTGTAATAATTAAGTAATCAAAGAATAAAAAATCACCCGAAAAAGAGTTGTGTTTATCTCTTTTTCGGGTTGTTTTGTCTTATATTTTCTTTGCGGGCATAAATATACAGTTAATATAAAACCCAATCGCAAATCCGCATTACTAATTCCGAATCCCAAACAGCTTTTTGCTGTTTTCATTACAGATATCAATAAGCTCCTGCACATCCATTCCTTTGATCTCTGCGATTTTTTCAGCGGTGTAGGCAATATGAGCCGAATCGCATCTCTTGCCCCTGAAGGGTACAGGTGTCATATAAGGCGCATCTGTTTCTAAGAGAAGTCTGTCAAGGGGCAGATACTCCGCAACTTCAATGGGCCGTCTTGCATTTTTGAAGGTGACAGCACCGCCGAGACCGATGTAAAGGCCAAGCTTCACAATTTCCTCTGCCATTTCCCTTGAGCCTGAGAAGCAGTGCACTACACCCTTGGGTCTCAGGTCTCTCAAGATGTTCAGCGTGTCCTCGTGAGCCTCTCTGTCGTGGATGATAACGGGCAGGTCAAGGTCATTGGCAAGCTTCACCTGCTCAGTGAAAACCTCAATCTGTCTGTCTCTGGGTGAAAAATCATAGTAATAGTCAAGGCCTATTTCGCCAACAGCTACAACCTTGCTGTGGGAGTAGAGCTTTTTTATTTCAGCTAAATCTTCAGGCGTACACTCACTTGCCTCGTGAGCGTGAACGCCTATTGCTGCATAAAGCTGAGGGTACTTTTCAGCTAAAGCAATAGTTGTAAGGCTTGACTTTAAATCACAGCCGCAATTAATTATGTGAGAAACGCTCTGTTTAAAGAGTGAGGACAGAAGCTCATCTCTGTCCTCACTGAAACGCTCATCATCATAGTGTGCATGAGTGTCAAAAATATTCTTATACATTTTATCTTACCTTTGAGCCGGCAGGGATGCCGTCAACGAATATAACCTTAGCTTCGTCTTCACCGTAATCAGCGGCAAGTATCATACCCTGACTCTCAACACCGCAAAGAACTGCAGGCTTAAGGTTTGACACAAGGATGATGCTCTTGCCGATAAGATCCTCGGGCTTATACCACTTGGCGATGCCTGAGGCTACGGTTCTGTCTTTGCCTGTGCCGTCATCAAGGGTGAGCTTAAGAAGCTTCTTTGCCTTTTTAACGGGCTCGCAGTTTATAATTTTTGCCACACGAAGGTCAACCTTTGCAAAATCGTCAATGCCGATTTTTGCCACACCCTCAATTTCTTCAATGCTCTTTTCCTTTGCCTGAGCTGCCTTCTGCTGGGCTTCGATATCGGCAAGCATTTTTTCTGCATCTATACGTGTAAACAGGGGAGTAGCTTCGCCAACCTTGCCGCCTGCCTTAAGCGCACCGAAGCCTTCAAGGCTTTCGTATGAGTCGATATCGCAGCCTATCTGTGTAAGAATTGCCTTTGAGGTGTCGGGCATAAATGCCTTGAGAAGAACGGCAATATAGCGTATGCCTTCAAGCAGGTTATAAAGTACCGTGCCCAGTCTTTCCTTCTGTGCCTCGTCCTTAGCAAGTGCCCAAGGAGCAGTCTCGTCAATATATTTGTTACAGCGCTTTGCAAGGTTGATAACTGCTTCAACAGCATCAGCCATATGATAGGAGTCAATTTTGCTTTCAACTGTTCTGAGAGTTTCAAGTGCGAAGGCTCTGAGCTCATCGTCAAGTGCATCTGCGGCTGTGGGAGCCTTGATTTCACCGCCAAAATACTTATTGGTCATAGCAACTGTTCTGTTAACGAGGTTGCCTAAGGTATTGGCAAGGTCCGAATTATATCTCTCAATAATTGTTTCGTAGGAGATTGAGCCGTCGTTTGCGTGGGGCATCTCAGAGAGAAGATAATATCTTACTGCATCAACGCCTATAAGCTGTGAGAGCTCATCAGCGTAAATAACATTGCCCCTTGATTTTGACATCTTATCTGTGCCGAAAAGAAGCCAAGGATGGCCGTAAACCTGCTTGGGTAAGGGCTCACCGAGAGCCATAAGCATAATGGGCCAATAAATTGTGTGGAAGCGGACAATATCCTTGCCGATTATGTGCACATCTGCAGGCCAGTATTTATTGTAAAGCTCACCGCTGCCGTCGGGATCATAGCCAAGAGCAGTGATATAGTTTGAAAGTGCGTCAATCCACACATAAACAACATGCTTATCATCAAAATCAACGGGGATGCCCCATTTGAAGGATGTTCTTGAAACACAGAGATCCTGAAGTCCCGGCTTGATGAAGTTGTTGAGCATTTCCTTTTTACGGCTTTCGGGATAAATGAAGCTGTCGTTGCTTTCAATATATTCCTCAAGCTGCTTCTGATATTTTGACAGACGAAGGAAATAAGCCTCTTCCTTTGCCTTTTTTACTTCTCTGCCGCAGTCGGGGCATTTGCCGTCAACAAGCTGTGCCTCAGTCCAGAAGCTTTCGCAGGGAGTGCAGTAAAGACCTTCATATTCGCTCTTATAGATATCGCCCTGCTCATAGAGCTTCTTGAATATCTTCTGAACAACCTTTTCATGATAATCGTCTGTTGTTCTGATAAACTTATCATAGGTGGTGTTGAGGGTGTCACAGATGCCCTGAATTTCAGCGGCTACCTTGTCAACATATTCCTTGGGTGTTACACCTGCGCTTTTTGCATATTCTTCAATTTTCTGACCGTGCTCATCGGTGCCTGTCAGAAAGAAAACATCATAGCCCTGAAATCTCTTGAAGCGGGCAATAGCGTCAGTGAGCACAATCTCATAGCTGTTGCCGATGTGAGGCTTTCTTGAGGTATATGCAATGGCAGTGGTGATATAAAACTTACCTTTATTCATAAACATAGCTTCCTTTCAAAATAATTACTCCCTTTATTTTACCAATAAAGGGAGCAGTTTGTCAATATCAATAAGTTATTTATCCTTAAATGTAAGCACATTTTTGTTTTTTATGAGATAGTCTGCAGCGGAAATAACAGTGAGTGCAAGAGACAGATATATTAAAATCTGCTCGGCGATATATAAAGGCCCTATGTCAGCCATTATAACTATAGTCATTACCATCTGAGCCACTGTTTTGCTTTTGCCCCAGGCAGATGCGGCTATTGCGGTGCCGCCCTCGGCTGCGATTATTCTGATGCCGCTGATTATAAACTCTCTTGCGATAATGGTTATGACCACCCAGGCAGGAATTTCGCCCAGTGCTGTAAGGCAAACCAGTGCAGAGCACACAAGAAGCTTATCAGCTATAGGGTCCATAAACTTGCCGAAGGAGGTTATCATGTTATACTTTCTTGCTATGGTACCGTCGAGCTTGTCTGTTATGGTTGCAATAACGAATATGCCAAGGGCTATGTAGCGGCTGTAGGCAGTGAAATCATAAAGCATAAACATTACATAAAAGGGAACGAGTACCACGCGAAAAACTGTCAGTTTGTTTGCTATGTTCATTTTTCACCTCACACTATTTATTATACAGTTATAGTAGCATAACAGGGGATAAAAGTCTATATTTTATGAAATATGTTAACATTGGCGAAAAGAAATCTTATTACTTTTTTCGACTTAAAAGATAATTTTAGCGGTTTACTACTTTACAAAGCTAAAAAAATATGGTAAAATAAACACCTATTTATTTGAACGGAGGAAAACTAAATGGATTCATCAACTTTACAAATTTTTCTTGCCATGGCAGGCTATATGCTTATAGTTATCGGCATCGGTCTGTTTTATGCCAAGCGTTCTAACAAGAGCTCAGAGGATTATTTCATCGGCGGCAGAACTTTAGGACCTTGGGTTGCCGCAATGAGTGCCGAGGCATCAGATATGAGCGGCTGGCTGCTTATGGGTCTGCCCGGCGTTGCATATTGGTGCGGCATTGCCGACGCAGCATGGACAGCTATAGGTCTTGCTATCGGTACATATGTTAACTGGCTCATCGTTGCAAAGCGTCTGAGAAAATATTCGGTTGTTGCAGGCAATGCAATTACTATTCCCGAATTTTTCTCAAACAGATATCACGAAAAGAAGAATATCATAATGACACTTTCAGCAGTGTTCATTCTTATTTTCTTCACTGTTTACGCTTCAAGCTGCTTTGTTACCTGCGGCAAGCTTTTCAGCACCCTCTTCGGTTACAGCTATCATTCAATGCTTATCGTCGGTGCAATTTTCGTTGTTATTTACACCTTCCTTGGCGGCTTCCTCGCTGAGAGTGTTTCCGACTTCATGCAGGCAGTTGTTATGGTTATAGCTCTTGTTACCGTTCTCGTTACAGGTACCATCAACGCAGGCGGTATTGACGCAGTTATTGAAAATGCACAGGCAATTCCCGGCTATCTTTCACTTACAAGCATGGCTACACCCATTACAAATGCAGACGGTGTTCAGCAGGTTATCGGCGGTGTGCCTCAGTTCGGTGAGGCAAGCAGCTACGGGCTTCTCACCATTCTCTCAACAGCATCATGGGGTCTCGGTTACTTCGGTATTCCTCAGGTACTCTTAAGATTTATGGCTATCAGAAAAACAAGCGAGCTTAAAAAGTCACGCCGCATTGCAACTGTATGGGTAGTAATTTCACTTTTCGCTGCAGTTTGCATCGGTGTTATCGGCAGAGCAATCTTCCCTGTTAAAGAGAACCTCCTCACAAGCGGCGGTGCCGAGAATGTATTTATCAACCTTTCAGAATATCTTCTTCCCGCACTTCTTGCAGGTGTTGTAATGGCAGGTGTTCTTGCTGCAACAATCAGCTCCTCAGACTCATATCTTCTCATTGCATCATCTGCTTTTGCAAAGAATATTTATGAGAAGTCACCCAAGGCAACAAAGCTTTTCACAAAGCTTACAAAGAAGGATGCAGACGATAAGGCTGTTATGTTCGTTTCAAGAATTGCACTTCTTATCATCTCAATTATCGGCATTGCAATTGCCTGGGACGAGGAAAGCGTTATCTTTGATATCGTTTCGTTTGCTTGGTCAGGCTTCGGTGCAACCTTCGGACCTATTATGCTCTTCTCACTTTTCTGGAAGAGAACAACCTATCCCGGTGCTATTGCCGGTATGGTTTCAGGTGCGGCAATGGTATTCATCTGGAAGCTTGCACTCAGACCCGCATTCGGCGGTGTCTTTGCAATCTATGAGCTTATGCCCGCATTCCTTATTTCCTGCTTATTCATCGTTGTTGTTTCACTTCTGACAAAGAAGCCCTCACAGGAAATCGAAGAAGAATTTGAAAAAGCAAAGACAGGAACAATTGAAGGATAATCCCGTAATAAAAATCAAAAGCAGACAGTGTGAAAGCTGTCTGCTTTTTTAAAATAGATACCCTAAGGCGAATATTATATAATTAACTGGAAAGCAAGAAGCAAGGCGAGTCCTGTAATGTTAACTGCTGTGAAAACACCTAAGAATTTCATTATCCTTGCGTTACCGGAGCGCATATAAAGCTTCAGGGTAATCAGGCTTGCAAGTGAAGCAATCGGTGTGCCGAGACCGCCGATATTGACTCCCGCAAGCAGGTCATGCCAATTATCGGTGAAAGAGGAAAGCAGGATTGCCGCAGGCACATTACTGATAATCTGGCTGGCACCCACTGAGGTGAGCAGTGTGCTTTTTTGCAGCAGGCTTTGCAGAAACTCACGGATAATTTCCACTCTGCCCAAATTCTCCGACACAATAAAAAAGCAGACAAAGGTCAGAAGCAGCATAAAATCCACTTCCTTAAGAAGCCTTCTGTCAAGAATAAGAAAAACCGATATAACTGCTGCCGTGGTTACGGGATAGGGGACTGCACGGAAAACCGTAAGCAGGCACAGAATGAACAGTACACTGTAAACAAGTAGCTTTTTGCCGCCGCTTATTGATTCTTTCTGCGGCTTTTCAGCTTGCAGATTTTTTGGCAAAACAGGAGCTGAAGCGGCAAGCAGTATCAGAAGACTTACCGCTGTCAGGGGAAGTACACAGGAAAAAAATTCGCCTGCACTTAAGTTATATGCGGAGTATAAATAAAGATTCTGCGGATTGCCTACAGGGGTTGCCATGCTACCAAGATTTGCCGCCACAGTCTGCAAAACAAGAATGGGCACTGCTGCCTTTTGGCAGCCGAGACTCGTGAGAAGCCCCAATGTAAAGGGCACGAAAACTATAAGTGCCACATCATTTGTTACAAGCATTGACAGGAAAAAGGGGAGCAGCACCAGGGTTATGCTGAGAACCCTGCCGTTTTTGATGCGTGAGAGCAGCTGATATGTAAGCACCTTGAATGTGCCGATGCTTCTGAAGCCCGAAACCACCGCCATCAGGCACATCAAAAGGCACAACACGCGGAAATCGATATAACCGAGATATTCCTTATCGGGCGGCACAATAAACATAGTTGCCACGGCACACACAGCCGCAATGCACAAGACCGCCTCTTTTTTTATGAAGGACTTAATTGAACTTAACATAATGCATTTGCACTTCCTTTATTTTGTTGTCGGAATAATATAAATCGCTTCAAAAAAATATCCCAAGTCAAAAGACTTGGGATATTTCAGCTGGTACGAGTGTTGATAACGGATTCAATTTTTAATATCAAATAACCGACAGTCAAACACATATTCTTGCTTGTATCAGAGGATTTTGTAGTTTTTTCAACAAATCAAAAACAGATTGTGAGGAAACGAAATGTCAAATATTATTGAAGATTTATACTACGGCACCCTTGAGCCACAAGAAGTTAATTCAGAATTAACACCTAAACTCAAAAAGAAACTGGGCAACCTTGCCGAAAAAGAAGAACAGCTTACTGCAAGATTGAACGGTGAAGATAAGGAACTGTTTCAAAACTACGTAAGTGCTTACATTGAATTTTCAACAACGAGTAACGCTGACAGCTTTATATCAGGCTTCAGGCTCGGTGCAAAATTCACATACGACACATTTGTTGAAGGCAAGAAAGGATGATATGATTATGGAACTCAAAAAGCATTATACAAACGAACAGACTGGTATCAGTTACACTCTGCACGGCGATTTTTATTTGCCGGACTTAAAGGCGGCCGAAGAAAATATCACCGTCGGTAAATGGGGAATGTCACATAAAGATTATTTGCTTAAACACAAGAAAGTGTTATTTGCTACACTCCTAACCCAAGGTAAACTATATCAGCACTGTGCTCAGGTAAAAAATCAGGCTCAGCAGATGTTTGATAATCTTGTTGAGCAAATGAAAATCACTGAGGACGTAACAGAACAGTTAAAAGAGCAAGACCAACTTGAATGGGTACAGAGGATGGGTAACATTCAGCAACGTGCAAGAGAATTCGTAGCAAACAACTTAATATTTAATTAGTATTTCAAGACGGCTTGGTGCTTTCCTTGCCGTCTTATTGCTTTTACGGAATTCCAAAAAAGTTCGTTAAAAATTATTAAGCTAATATATTGAAAAAACTTGTCAACTATGCTACAATATATAAAAATTTAATACTGATATAAGAAGATACGGTTTGAAAAGTTGTAAGCTGAGTAGATGTAAAAGGGAATCAGGTTCGAATCCTGAACAACCGCCATTACTGTATTTGACAAGACAGGAGCATATTAGCCATTGGGATATTCTATCCTGAGAAGGAGTGTTCCTGAAGTGGGCATATCCACTGCATCATAAGTCAGGATACCTGCCGTGTCTTTTTAGGTTCAACACAACTTTGGTGAGAAGAGTGCAACCGATTTATCGCCGCATTGCGGCTTTGGGTTTGCATTCTTTTTTTATTTTGCAGAGTCAAAGCCTTTCTTCGCCATGCCGTGTTTTAAATCTGTTGTACTCTTTTGACCTGTTTGGTTGAAAGGGTATTTTTTATTTGTAAAGGAGGGTTGATAAGTGACATCAGATGAGAAAAAGTCCTGGGCGGAAGAACTTTTGAAAAGAAAAGCTACGGAACTCGGAAGACTGCCAAAAAAGGATGATTTTGATGAACCGACAAGGTCACGAATCAAAGCCTTCTTAGGTCCTTGGCCAAGAGCATTGGAAGCTGCCGGATTGAAGGAAGCAAAGCCTGTTCCCGAAAAATCCAAAAAGAGAAAAAAGGCAACTTTCAAATCAAAAAATCAAACCATTTCTGCGCGTCAGAAGTTGGAGAGGCACAGAACCAAATCGGAAGAACAGAATACTTTCGATGAAAACAAAATGAAAAATATCAAAAAGGAGATTCAATAATGAAAAAGCGAATTTTAAGTGTTGTTCTCGCCATTGCAATGCTGATAACCGCCATACCTCTTATGTCAGTTGCATCAAAAAGCGAATATGTTTATATCTCGGTAAGCTATGACGATAAATACACAGATGATAAAAACGGTGATCCCATAGCATATATTCCCGTATCATTTGAAACACTTGAGTCGGTAGATTTGAATGAATACGGTCTTTCTGAATATCTCTATGACGAAGACGGTGACGGTAAATATGAACTTACTGCGTTGCAGCTTATCATTTATGCTCACGAAGAGCTTTACGGCGGCGATTGGAGTGATGTAACCTTCACAGGAAGTCCCGGAAGCTCATATTTCGCAGGCGGTCTTTTCGGAAGAGATGAAAACCTTAACTATTATCTCAACGGACAGTATCCCCTCGCAGGTGCAGGTTGGGGAGCAACATCTGACCAGATTGTTCTTGAAGCAGGCGACTTTATTGACCTTGCAGGCTTTACAAGCTGGGATTTTTATATGGATTCCGGTTACGGCTTCCATTATTTTGCTGATGCCAACGGTTATGTGACACATTCCTACACCGCAGAAGCAGGCAAAGCTTGTGATATCAAGCTCGTCAAGGGCACAAAGGATTACGAATACAATTCCGTTTTCTTTGATATCCCTGATTACGAAGTGCATTACGGTAAAGCACTCTATAACGAAACAGGAACTGTTACAACTGATGACAACGGCTGTGCATCTATCACCTTCCCCTCTGCAGGAAAATGGTATTTATGGGTTGACGGCGGTTACGGTAACGAATATTCCGGCTCAATTGTTTCCGCTCCCGGCTATGCAGAGGTAACAGTTACATCAGCGGATGCTCCCCGTGAGCCTCAGGATGTAAGCGCTGTGCTTAATGCAACTATGGCAAAGCTTGCTGATACAGTAAAATCACCTGCTTTCGGTACAAACGCAGGTGAATGGACTGTTTTCAGTCTTGCCCGAGGTGAATATTTCAATAGCAACAACGCATATTTTACCGATTACTATAACCGCATTGTATCAACAGTTAACGAAACAGCCTCATCCGTTAATATGAATGGTGCACTCCACAAAAACAAATCAACAGAGAATTCACGTCTGATAGTTGCTCTTTCATCTATCGGTAAGGATGCAACCTCTGTGGGTAATTGGAATCTTGTTGAAGCATACAGTCTGAACGGTTTTGATTGGGTCAAAAAGCAGGGGCTTAACGGAACAATGTGGGCTCTGATTGCTCTTGACTCAAACAATTATGAAATCAGTGATACTACACTCCGTCAGAAGTGTGTAGATGAAATTCTTGCAAGACAGCATAACGACGGCGGTTGGGCTTTGTCTGCAAATCTTGACTATGCATCAGACCCTGATATGACGGGTATGGCACTTCAGGCTTTGTATCCCTACCGCAATCAGGCAGCTGTAGCTGAAGCTTGTGATAAAGCATTTGCCTGCCTTTCAGAAATGCAGCATGAAAACGGTACATTTGCATCGGGCGGAAGTGAATGTTCTGAAAGCTGTGCTTGGGTAATTGTTGCCTGCACAACATGGGGTATCAATCCCGATACAGACAGCCGTTTTGTAAAGAACGGAAAATCTGTTGTTGACGGACTCTTAAGTCATTATCTTGCAAGCGAAGCTCAGTTCCAGCATATCGTTGGTGCAGGTGCAAACGGTATGGCTACTGACCAATCCTGCTATGCACTTGTTGCTTACAACCGTTTTGTAAACGGAAAGGCATCGCTTTTCGATATGTCAGATGTCAGCTTCGGAGACAAGGCAGAAGTAATTGTAGGCAAACCCGTTGCAACTCTCGGTCTTCCCGCTGAAATTACAGATGACGTAGGAAAAACCTTTAATGCAACAATCAGTATCGACCAATGGAATAATAACGCAGGTTATAAGCTCATTGACCTTGTTATGAATATTCCTGAAGGACTCAGCGTTACATCAGTAACAGCAGAAAGCCGTCTTTCGGGCGGAACAGTAAACTATCATCTTGATGAAACAGGAAAGCTCCGTGTAGTTTACTTTGATGCAAACAATCATAATGATATAACCGTCAGCGGAACAGCATTCCCCGCACAGCTTTTCACCATTACATTCCGTGTTGATTCAACAAATGCAGGCAACAATCTTGATATCAGTATCGGCGGTATGTCAATAAAGCTGAATTCCGATTCAACTGATGACGGTTCAATGATTGTTGTTGACACAGCAAAGGCTAACGGTTCTGTTTCAGTTGTCAAAGGCATTTCTTACAGTGCAGTTTGTCTTTACACAGGTGATGATATTGACCTTATCCCGTCAAGCAAAAAGGCAGTTGCTGTATCTGTAACAGGTGTGGAAAGCAAGGCAAAGCTTACATACAATGACGGCACAAAGACTTATGAATTTAAGTACAGTGCTGAAATTTCTGAAAAAACAGGGGTTGCAACATATGTTGCATTGGTAGATTCTTCTGTTGATATGGCACAGTTTGTGAACAAAGCAAACTTCACCCTTGAGGGTGACAATACTGAAGAGCTCACATTCGGTGATGCAAACGGTGACGGTGTTGTCAATGCACAGGATGCACTTTCAGCAGTTGACACATGGCTTCGTAAAGTTGATGCTCCTTCAGATGATGAAATTCTTGCACTCAACGTTAACAGTGACAGCCGAATCAACACATTTGATGCTCTCGGTATTGTTGAAGCTTATGTTGATGGCAGTGAATATATTGTTGTTACAAAGGCTGCAACCCTTACAACAACTAATTAACTGAAATTAAGGGGTGGGATTAACACTCCCACCTCGTATCTTTAAGGAGAATGATTATGAGCAAAAGACCAATGAGTCCTGAAAATAAAAAGAAACTGATAATCGGTACAGGTATCGGTGTTTTTCTGCTTTTGCTGATACTTGTTTTTCTTTTTATAAATTGGGATAAAACTCCCTTTGGAGCCCCTGTTTTAACTATTGAGACTCCACAGAAAATAAGCATATCAGAAACAGATGAATTCATGGTGGATATTACCATTTCCGCTTTTGGTGATACTATATACCCTGCGGCAAGCATGAGCATTGCATTTGATTCTTCCCGTCTTGAATTTATAGGTGTTGAGGAAGGTAATGTTTTTATCCGTAACGATGAGAGTGATGTAGCACAGAAGCTTCCCGAATGGAGCTGTAATCCTTCTCAGTGCAACAAAACAGGAAAAATCAATATTATGTATCTTGACACAACAGGTGGCAAAAATGCTTTCAGTAAGGAGCTTCTCAGTGATGAAGATAATGTTGTATTAAGGCTAAAATTCCGACTTCGCGGAAGTGCAAGAAAAAACGATGTATATGACCTGATTTTTGAGGATGCTGTTTTTGCGGCTTCTGACGAAAAAGACAGTCTTGCGATGACAACTGATACATTAAAAGTAAGAAACGGCAAAATTGTTATAGGAGATTAAAATGAAAAGAATAATATGTTTAATATTAGCCTTGGTGCTTATTATGACTACTACGGCTTGCAGCGGTAATTTTGCACAGGTGAATCTGAATGAACCGATATCAATTTCCGAAAACGGAATTGTTGAGAAAAGTGTTTTTGATAAAATAAAAAACGAGAATGCTATTGCCACTTTCACAGGTGCATCAAATGACATTAAATACGAATGGACTGTTTTCGGCAGTGACATCAATGAAACAAAGGATGTAAATTTATCCGTTGTCCTGAACAAA
>JAFQLV010000046.1 GCA_017396515.1 Clostridia bacterium
GCTTCGTCCCCCTTTATTATGTCTGCATGACACAGTATGACGCAACTATGCCTAACGTACACGTTGCATTCAAGCCTCAGACACTTGAAAACACCTTCGGTGAGTACCTTGCCAAAATGGGCAAGACCCAGCTGAGAATTGCAGAGACTGAGAAGTACGCCCATGTAACCTTCTTCTTCAACGGCGGTGTTGAAAAGCAGTATGAGGGCGAAGACAGAATTCTTGTTGCTTCACCCAAGGTTGCAACCTATGACCTTCAGCCCGAAATGAGTGCCTATGAAGTAACCGACAAGGTTGTTGAGGCTATCAAATCAGGCAAGTACGATGCTATTATCCTCAACTTTGCAAACTGCGATATGGTTGGCCATACAGGCATTTTTGCTGCTGCCAAGGCTGCTGTTGAGGCTGTTGATAAATCAGTGGGCAGAGTTTATGATGCTGTTATGGAAATGAACGGCGTTATGCTTATCACTGCCGACCACGGCAACGCCGACAAGATGTATGAGGAAGACGGCTCACCCTTCACGGCACACACAACCTTCCCCGTACCCTTTGTAGTTTGCGGCTATGACTGCGAGCTTCGTGAAGGCGGCAAGCTTTGTGATATTGCCCCCACAATGCTTAAAATTATGGGACTCGAGCAGCCGGCTGAAATGGACGGACAAAGCATTGCACTGTAAATTCGGAATGCGGAATTCGGAATGCGGAATTGCGGGGAGATTTGATAAAATAACAAGTCTCTTACCGCAGATTTAGTCACATAAAGCTTGATAAAAATATCCACCTGTTCCTATTTTGGTCAGGTGGATATAGTTTTTAGTCTTTATAAACTGACGGCGGAATTAACGGGTCATAAAATGACACTTCAGCTTTTTTCCCTGCGGGATGAAATCAGCCTCTTGGGTAAACTCCCCCGCAATTCCGAATTCCGAATTAATTATTCAGCGTCAGCAGCAGCCTCGATAGCAGCCTCAACAGCTTCTTCTACTGTTTCTTCTGCAGCGGGAGCATATTCCTCATAGCTCTCAACCTCTGTGTTCTCATCCTTTTCGATAAGAGCGCGGATTGAAAGGCTTACGCGCTTTCTGTCATAGTCGATTTCTGTGATCTTAGCCTTAACAACATCGCCGATTGAGAGAACCTCTTTGGGAGAAGCAATGTGTCTGTCAGCAATCTGTGAAATATGGATAAGACCCTTAACATCGTCAATGATCTTAGCAAATGCACCGAATGTAGCAAGACCCTGAATTTCAACATCTGCAATATCGCCTACAGCATACTTGCTTGTGAAGATCTGCCAGGGATCGTCCTCGATCTTCTTGTAGCCGAGTGAAATCTTTTTCTTTTCGTCGTCCTTAACTTCGATAGCCTTGATGTAAACCTCAACAGTGTCACCAACGTTAACGATTTCTGAGGGATGCTTGATCTTTGACCATGAAAGCTCTGAAATATGAATCATGCCTTCAACACCGCCAAGGTCAACGAATGCACCGTAGCTTGTGAGTGACTTAACAGTACCTGTATAAGTCTTGCCTTCCTCAGCTGTTGCCCAAAAAGCTTCTGCTGCAGCCTTGCGAGCTTCAGCTGTTACGCTGCGGATTGAACCGATAACGCGTCTTCTTCTGTCATCGATATCAATAATGCGGAACTGAACAGTCTTCTTAACAAGCACATCAAGCTCTTCGTTTCTTGCAAGGCCTGTGTGTGAAGCGGGAATGAATACTCTTGAGCCCATGGGGTATGCGATTACGCCGCCCTTGACAGCCTCTGCAACAACTGCTTCAAGAACAGTGCCGTTTTCCTTAGCATCAAGAATTGTCTGCCATGATGCTTTTCTGTCATAAATGCGCTTTGAAAGCTTCATTGTGCCTTCATTGTCATTTGTTGACATAATGGTAAGGTTCAGCTTGTCGCCGATCTTGAGTTCCTGCATGGGATCTGCAGTGGGGTCGTTACTGTATTCGTCTCTGGGAATGAAGCCGGCATACTTTCTGCCGATATCAACCTGAATCTCATTGGGTGCGATACTAACAACAACGCCAATAACATTCTGACTTGTGCTTGTATTATCCATGCTGTCTACTGCAGCTAAGAAAAGCTCCTGATCCTGTGTCTCCTTCGATTTATTTGTTTGCATTTCGTTAAAGTTCTCTGTCATAATAACTTTAACCTCCTTTATAATTCGTGCAGGTGTGGATGCGCCTGCTGTTATACCAATTTTATCACAGCCCGAGAAATCCACAGGCTGCAGGTCCTCTACCCTCTCGATAAGATAAGTCTTTGTGTTTTCACTGCAGACATTTTTAAGCTTGACAGTGTTTGAGCTGAATGTGCCGCCTATTACCAGCATAACATCTGCCCACCGGGATAAGTGCTCGGCTTCGTCCTGTCTTTCTTGGGTAGCTCTACATATTGTATCAAAATAAATTGAATTTGTACATAGTTTTTCAATAATTTTTAGACTTTTTTTCCATTCTTTTACGGAAAAAGTTGTCTGCGCAAGAAGAATTATCCGTTTATTTTCAAAAACGGAATTTGAAGTGAGAATTTTCTCAAGCTCCGGGGCCGTTTTAAAGGTATAAGACTTGCCCTTGCAATGGCTGCGGAAGCCGCAGACCTCAGGGTGATTGCCGTCACCTGCGATTAAAACTATATCATCTTCATTTGTCTGCTGTTTGATAATTTTGTGAATTTTCAGCACATAGGGACAGGTGGCATCAGTAAAAGGAATTTTTCTTTCATGAAGCTCACTGATAGTTTCTTTGGTTACACCGTGAGCTCTTATGACAACCTCATAGCCTTCCGGTACCTCTGAGGGTGATGCCACAGCCTTCACTCCCCTGCCTTCAAGGTCCTCTATAACCTGAGGGTTATGGATAATAGGCCCTAAGGTGCACACTTTTCTGCCCTCGGATATCATATTATAAAGCATATCCACTGCTCTGTTAACGCCAAAGCAGAAGCCTGCCGTTTCAGCTACTCTGATTTCCATATTTTAAATTCTTTCCTTAATGATATTTATTATCAGGTCAATGGACTGCTCGAGAGTGTTGCCGCTTGTGTCGGCAAGCACGGCATCATCGGCCTGCTTTAAGGGTGCAATTGCTCTGTGAGAATCATCATAGTCACGCTTTATCATATCGCTGAGCACGTCCTCATATTTCACATCCATACCCTTTTCCTTAAGCTCGAGATAGCGTCTCTCTGCCCTTGCCTCAGGTGTGGCTGTAAGAAAGATTTTTACATCAGCATCGGGGAGCACCACAGTGCCTATATCTCTGCCGTCCATAATGCAGTTATTTTCTTTTGCAAGCTGCTTTTGCAGGTCAAAAAGGAATTTTCTCACCTCAGGCACTGCTGAGGTTTTTGATGCTGCCGAGGACACCTCGGGAGTTCTTATTTTATCGGAAACATCCTCACCGCAAAGGAACATTCTCTGCTCACCGTCAATGAATCTGAGCTCAACCTTAAGGTCATCCGTGAGAGTGGCAATAACAGAGGCAGGGTCATTTATATCGGCACCTTTTCTCAGTGCATTAAGACCCACGGTTCTGTAAAGTGCACCGGTATCAATATAGATAAAGCCAAGCTCTGCAGCCGCCTTTCTTGAAATTGTGCTTTTGCCTGCACCTGCAGGGCCGTCAATTGCTACGTTGATAACTTTCATGGCAATTCTCCTTATGATTTTAAATATAATATCTTGCACGAGTGCATTTATGAACTCGTGACCGAGGGGTTATATACTATTTGCGGCACACATAGCCGTTGAGAAGGCTATCTGCAGATTAAAGCCGCCTGTGTACGCGTCAACATCTATAACCTCACCTGCAAAATACAGACCGCCCATAAGCTTTGATTCCATAGTTTTCGGGTCAATTTCCTTAACGCTGACACCGCCTGAGGTTATTATGGCTTCTTCTATGGGGCGAAGTGACATTACGGTCACCTTCAGGTCTTTGAGAATATTAACAAGCTTGGCTCTCATTTCCTTGGTTACCTGATTGACCTTGGTTGAAGGCTTGATGCCTGTGAGTCTGACTATTATGGGAACAAGCTTTTTCGGCAGAAGTGCATCAAGGGCATTGATGAAATTCTTATTTGCGTTCTCAAGAAAGTCTCTTTGTATACGCTTATCCAGCTGCTCATAGCTGAGTGCGGGCTTCAGGTCAATGTGAATTTCATATTTTCTCGGCTGAACATCCTTCATATGTGAGCTTGCCGATAAAATAAGGGGGCCCGACACACCGAAATGAGTAAAGAGCATTTCGCCGAAGTCTCTGTAAACCTCTTTATATGAGCTCATATCCATTACGCTGATTTCCACATTGCGAAGGGACAAACCCTGCAAATCCATGCAAAAGCCTTCGTGGCAGTTAAGGGGTACCAAGGAAGGCTTGAGCTCTGTTACAGTGTGACCTGCCTGCTTTGCAAGCTCATAGCCGTCACCCGTTGAACCGGTGAGAGGATAAGATTTACCGCCTGTGGCAATGAGTACGGCATCTGAAAAAAACTCACTGCCGTCTTCAAGGCGAACACCGCGAAGCTCCCCGTCTGTTATAATCAGCTCGGTGACTCTGCCCTTTATGCGTTTTACACCTGCATCCTGAGAGTAGGAATTGAGGGCATCAACAATATCAACAGCCTTATCCGAAACAGGGAAAACTCTGTTGCCCCGCTCAACCTTAAGAGGCACACCCATATCCTCAAAGAAATCTATGGTGTCTGAGGGCATAAACTTTGAAAAGGCACCGTATAAAAATCTGCCGTTAACGGGCACATTGGCTATAAGGTCGTTAATAAGGCTCACATTGTTGGTCACATTGCAGCGACCCTTGCCCGTAATCATAACCTTGCGTGCAACCTTATCGTTTCTTTCGATAAGCAGCACATCATAGCCCTTTTCGCCTAAGGTACCCGAGGCCATAAGACCTGCCGCACCTGCACCCACAACAATAACTTTTTTGCTCATCTGCTGTCTCCTGAATATAATTATACATCTAAATTATAATTATATATTAAAAGCATTGCAATTTCAATAGAAAAGAAAGAAAATTAAAGTGAATTAAATCAGGCTCAATATGTTGACTGTTAATATTTCCACAATGTATAATTTAAGTGTAAATTATACAAAAGAGGTGATTCCCATGTTTCGATAAAATTTAGGTTCTTCTATACAATGAAGTATTAGGGCATTATAATAACAGTATTAATGTATGGGTCAATAATCATATGCCCCTTCACTACCATTTATTATCTGGTTCTTGCGGTTAAAGCAATAACAGACAAGGACACTTCGGGAAGTTGAAAAAAGTACACATACATATCAGGTATTTCTTTATCATTGTGTATTTCAATTATTTTCTTTCTTTTCGCTCAAAAATAGATTAAAGCAGGTGTAAATTAATGAGTTTGATATTATGTTATTTACTTTATATTCTTCCCACTGCCGCTGTGCTTTCTCTGTTAAAAGCCGTAAAAGATATCGTTGAAAAAAGAGACTCCGCAAGTTGGATATTCTATGGTATTATATCGGGCGTTTGCCTGACCTTTACCGCCATAGCAATTGCTTACTTAGGTTAAATATAAGCAGGTCATTACATCAGTAGTGACCTGCATTTTTAGTTCTGAAATATCAACCCGGCATTTTTATAAAACACCTTTTCAACCACTTCTTTACTCATTCCCCTTGCAATAAGATAATTATAAAGCCTCGCCACATCATCAGCAGATTTCAGTTCATCGCTCATTTCTGCTCCGTCAAAGTCACTGCCGAGAGCTATACAGTTTTCTCCGCCCAAAGAAAGCAGATATTCAATATTGTCCCCTACTCTCTCAAAAGCACTCCCCTTGCCTAAAAAAGGCGGATAAAAGTTAATACCTATGAGTCCCCCTCTTGATATTATCTCCTTAACCTGCCACTGCTTTAAATTGCGCTTATGAGGGCATATATCATAGCAATTGCTGTGGGAAGCTATAAAGGGCTTTACCCCAATTTTACAAACATCGCGAAAGCCCTTTTCATTTAGATGTGACACATCAATTATAATTCCGGAGTTTTCCATTTCTTTTACGGCTTCTTTCCCCTTGGGCTTCAAGCCGCCCTTTGCATCAACTCCCGAGGCAAGGTCATTTTCACCGTTCCATGTCAGGCTCATCATTTTTACTCCCTGCTCCTTGAAAAAGGCTATATTGTTTAAGTCACCGCCCAGAGACGAAGCGTTTTCTAATGTCAGGCGGGGTGTTACTCCCCTTGCTTTGATTTCATCTTCATTTGCCTTATAAAAGCCCAGAAGCTCTTTGCAATAAGAAAAAGCAGGCTCCCCATGAAGCTTGTCATCAAGCCACAATGCGAAGCACTGCTCACGCCTTATAAATTTATCCGAGCCGAGTTTCACGGCAAGGGTACCGCCAAAAAGACTTATGCTTTCACGGTATGCCTTAGTTACACTGTCGCAGTGAAGATCAGAATACATCATAGCTGCCCGAAAAATCCTCCCCCTGAAATGCACCTTCAATAAGCTCGAATTTTACAATTTCTCCGCCGCTTTGCCACAGCTCAAACACATCGAAGCGGGGCTGCTTATCCCTGTCATTTTCACTGAGATATTTCATTGCCGTCAGGGTCAGCTTTTTGATTTTTGCCCTGCCGACACTGTTTGCAGGTCTTTCTATTGCTTTTACGCTTCGGGTTTTCACCTCGCAGAAGACCACATAAAAATCGTTTTCGGCTATAACATCAATCTCACCGTAGCGTGAATGATAGTTTCGTGACACTATCTCATAGCCCTTGCTTTCATAGTACTCTGCCGCAAAGCTTTCGCCCATAGCACCTGTTTTCTGAGTAGTGCCCATATCATTCACCCAAAATCTTTTTAAGGAAGGTGCGTCTGTGCTCAGGGCAGATGCCGTGCTCGGCTATCATTTCATAATGCAGCTTTGTGCCGTAGCCCTTATGCTTTGCGAACTGATATTCGGGATATTTTTCGTCCATTTCGAGGCAATATCTGTCTCGTGTCACTTTTGCAAGTATTGATGCTGCCGCAATGGAAATGCTCTTTGCATCGCCCTTGACAAGGGTTCTTTCTTCAATTGAAAGACCCGGTCTCTGATTGCCGTCTATAAGAGCAATGTCAGGCTTAATTGAAAGTCCCTCTACGGCTTCTCTCATTGCTTTGAATGTGGCCTGCAGAATGTTGATTTCGTCAATGGTTTTAGCATCCACCATTACTACAGAATATGCCAGAGCCTTTTCTTTTATGATGTCATAAAGCATATCACGCTTTTTTTCGCTGAGCTTTTTTGAATCGTTGATACCCTCGATTTCACAGTCAAGAGGCAATATTACTGCGGCGGCACAAACAGGACCGCAAAGAGGGCCTCTGCCTGCTTCGTCAACACCGCAGACGACCTTGTAGCCTTCAGCCATGGCTTGTTTTTCGTATTCGTATGTCATATTAAAATCCTCCGGATTTTTTGAATTGTTAATTGCGGAAAATTCTGTGTTTAAAAGAAGTATTTTCCAGCAGAATATGTTGAAATATTAAAATTGATAACTTTCACTAAACTGATTTAAAGCCTGTAAAAAAGACTCATAATTGAAATTAACCTTAGACTTAATTTTTTTAGCAGCTTTAGCAACTGCATCTTTTATCAACAAATTTTTTCCATAACTGTCAGCAACGTAATATTCGTTGAAGTTTATTCGCAAAGTAACAATAGCACAGCTTTTATTTCCGATTATTTGCACCGATTCCTTCCAAGCTCCACTTTCATATGATTCTTCCGGCGCAACCACCGGCAATATTCCGATAGTATGCAAGGTATCACTGTATTCTTTGTCTTTGAAAAACGAATATAGTTTCCGGCAAAACTCATACACTTCATCATCTACACCATAACGGTCAGAGAAATATGCCGGTGAATTGATATTAAGTTCCATAGTCAATCTCCCTCGGCGGGAAAAGAGCTGATTCCTCTCCGATGCTCCCCCGCAATTCTGCATTTTGTACAGTGTAATATATAGCTCATATATTGCTACTATTTATATTATGGAATTCATCCCAAGACTTCGAAACTTCTTCAGGTTCTCTTATGTTATACATATTTCCTTCTTCATCTAAAGAGAAAATATTCTTAAAACAGTCCGGCATCTCATTATATTGTTTTTCTAACTGTTTGAAAAAAACATGAAAACACTCATAATTGTATTTGTTTATTAAGTATGGCATTAAAAACACCGATCTCATACATTCATATTCCTGATAATTATATGGTGTATGCTTTGGTCTTTTCTTTAAAATTTCCAACATTTTTGCCATTAAAACTTCCACTTCTTCTTCGGTTGCATAGGCCGAATATCCTCTTACAGCAAGCAATTTTCTATCGAGCGACCTTGTTTGTTTAAACACCTTAACAAAAAAATCTTTGGCATCTTCCGGTAAATTTAACACCAGTTTCTTTAATATTTGCCACCTTATATATAAGTCTTTCGTTTGAAAATACTCTTCCATTAATTCATTGGTGTTTTTCTCCATATTTTACCTCCGTAATTTCTTCGCTCTTCCTCGGCGGGAAAAGAGCTGTTTCCTCTCCGATGCTCCCCCGCGATTGCTAATTGCTAATTACAAATTGTAATAAAGCTGCCGCTTTCGCGACAGCTTCGTGTTTGTTATTATTCAAGAACTGTGCAGTAGTTGAAGATTGCTGCGGGAAGTTCGTCCTTATCAGCTGAGATTGTGAAAACGAAGTTCTTTTCGTGTGCTGAAGCCAGCTCGTAAATCTGCTCAAGGAATTCAGCAAGAGCTTCGTAGTTTCTGCCACCGATGCGAAGAGTTGCATCAACGAGAACATCTGTGATGTCGTGGTTGCCTGCACATACACCTGCAAGGAAGCCGAAGAATGAAGCATAGCCCTTAATCTCGTAATCGTCAGTTGCAATAAGTCTTGCCTGATAATTAACATCATATGTTAACTTGGTTTCTTTCTCAACGCAAACAACATTGCCCTTTGATGTTTCAACAGCCTGGTTTACGCAAGAAATCAAGCGCTTTGTCTTTCCTGAACCTTTGTGTCCTAAAATAATAGAAATCATTTATAATTCCTCCTTTTATTTATTGCTTCACAGATGCTTTTGACATCTGCTATTCAATTACACCTTTATTATATCACTTATTGAGTCTTTCTTCAAGTACTTCTTTCTCATTTTCATAGCCGGGTTTGCCTAAAAGTGCAAACATATTTCTCTTATAGCTTTCAACACCGGGCTGGTCAAAGGGATTGATGCCTAAAACATAGCCTGAAATAGCACAAGCCTTCTCGAAGAAGTAAATGAGATAGCCAAGTGATGCTTCTGTCATATCATCAGCCTTGATGATAATGTTGGGCACTCCGCCGTCATTATGAGCGAGAACTGTGCCCTGATATGCCTTTTCATTGACATAAGAAATGCTCTTGCCTGTAAGGAAGTTAAGTCCGTCAACATTTTCCGGGTCTTCCTTAATGAAGATTTCCTGCTTGGGCTTTTTGAAGGAGACAACTGTCTCAAACATAATTCTTTCGCCCTCCTGGATATACTGACCGAGAGAGTGAAGGTCTGTTGAGAAAATTGCGGAAGTTGGGAAAAGTCCCTTGTTTTCCTTGCCTTCGCTTTCGCCGAAAAGCTGCTTGAGCCATTCATTCATCATTGTGAAGCAAGGCTCATAGCTGATGAACATTTCTGTTTTCTTGCCCTTATTGTAAAGAGCGTTTCTGATAGCTACATATTTATAGCAATCGTTTTCATTTATATCAGTGCTCATAAGCTCCTGGCGGGCATTTGCCGCACCGAGCATAAGAGCATCAATATCAATTCCTGCAGCAGCAATGGGAAGAAGACCAACTGCAGTGAGCACGCTGTATCTGCCGCCAACATCATCAGGTACAACAAAGGTCTCGTAGCCTTCTCTGTCAGCAAGGTTTTTAAGGGTACCCTTAGCTTTATCTGTGGTAACGAAAATTCTTTCTGCAGCTCCCTGCTTGCCGTACTTTTCGGTGAGCATCTCACGGAAAATTCTGAAGGCAATTGCAGGCTCTGTTGTTGTGCCTGACTTTGAAATAACATTGACGCTGAAATCCTTACCGTCGCATATTTCAATAAGCTCACTCAGAGATGATGATGAAATGCTGTTACCTGAGAAATAAATTGCAGGTGTTCCCTTGTGAAGGTCGTTATAATTCTGGCTCTTGATAAACTCAATAGCTGCTCTTGCACCGAGATATGAGCCGCCTATGCCTATAACGATAAGAACATCGCTGTTTTTCTTTATCTTTTCTGCTGCCGCTTTGATTCTTGCAAATTCTTCCTTATCATAGTCCACGGGGAGATCAACCCAACCTGTGAAATCGGAGCCTGCACCTGTTTTATTGTGCAGAGCTTCATGAGCTGCCGTAATTTTATCCTGATATGAAAGGATTTCTTCATCGCTAACAAAAGCGGAAACATATTTTTTCTTAAACTCTAATGCCATTAAACCGGGTCTCCTAAATTAGTATATCTATTTGTTGTATTTTAATATAAATTTGACGATTTGTCAACCGATTAGACGATAATTATTATGCACTTTTTGCAAGACTTCTCAAAAATCTGAGCATTATGTGTGCCAAAGTTGTTTTTTCCACAGCCTTTTCACTGATGAGATTATATTCGCTTATTACCTCGTCACCGATTTTAAGCTGTACTCTGCCGAGAACCTGATTTTTTTCTACAGGTGCCTCAACATCTTCACTCAGAGTTATGACAGTTTCTATTTTACTTTTCAGCCCTGACTCAAGAGTAATGGGTGCAACACCTATGATAACAGGCTTTATAATAGCCTCAACACCTCTGAGGACCTTGACCTCACCGAAAAGCGAGGAATCTATCTGCGGTGTAACCGTTTCAAAGTTTGCAAAGCCCCAGTTTAGCATTGCCTTTGCCCCCTCAAAGCGGTCTGTGCTGTTTTGTGCCCCCATAACAACAGCTATAAGGTGAAGTCCGTCTCTCTCGGCAGAGGCACTCAGGCAATGACCTGCCTTTGATGTGGTACCCGTTTTCAGTCCTGTTGTGCCGCTGTAAAAGCGGACTAATTTGTTTGTGTTGACAAGCTGTGTTTCTCCGTTTCTCAATGAATCCATCCACACTGTTGTGTAGGTTCTTATCCTCTCGTGTGATAGAAGCTCCCTTGACATAATTGCAATATCCATAGCCGTTGTCAGGTGCTCAGCGGTGTCATCGTCAAGACCTGAACAGTTGACAAAATTAGTGTTTTCCATACCGAGCTCTTTTGCTCTGTCGTTCATCATTTTAACGAAGGCCTCTTCACTGCCTGCTATGTGCTCACCCAGAGCCGTGCAGGCATCGTTTGCACTGCCTATTGCTGTGGCACGCAGCAGCTCGTCAACAGTCATAGTCTCCCCCTCCTTAAGCCATATCTGGCTGCCGCCCTTGCCTGCGGCAACATTGCTTGTTGTTACCGTATCCGTAAGAGCCATTTTGCCGCTGTCGAGTGCTTCCATAAATAAAAGCAGAGGCATTATCTTTGTCACCGATGCCGGGTAAAGCTTTTCATTTTCATTAAAGCTATAAAGCACCTCACCTGTGGAAGCATCCATAAGCAGAGCCGACTTTGCCTTGACATCAATAACAGTTTCCCCCTGGGCATGTGAAATAATACCAAAGGGAAGAATTAAAATTAAACACAGTAAACCTGAAAAAAGCTTTTTCAATGTATATCACCTCGATTATAGATATGAAAGTTTAAAATGAAATAAAACTTGACCTTTAATCAATCGTGATATATAATTTTTCCTGTAACTACTAAATCAATGAGGCTGAATAAATGAAAGTTAAATTCTACACCCTTGGCTGTAAGGTCAATCAGTATGAAACTCAGGCAATGGGCGAGGCACTGAAAAAAATGGGCTATGAAACGGCAAACGGCAATGAGGAAGCTGACATTTTTATTGTCAATTCCTGCACCGTTACGGCAGAGTCCGACAGAAAGACCCGTCAGGCTGTGCGCCGCTTTAAAAGACAGAACCCTCACGGCATTGTGGTGCTAACAGGCTGTATGCCTCAGGCGTATCCCGAAAAGGCAAAGGAGCTGCTTGAGGCCGACATAGTTTTGGGCAACAAAAATAACAGGGACCTGCCCCGTATGCTTGAAAGCTACATTAAATACGGCTCAAGAGTTTTTGATATAAGCGAGCATAAAACAGGTGACAGCTTTCAGGGTGACACAATAACCTCTTTCGACGAGAGAACGAGAGCCTATGTAAAAATTCAGGACGGCTGCAACCGCTTCTGCTCCTACTGCATCATACCCTACTCACGCGGCAGAGTACGCTCAAAGCCTCTGAGCCAACTGAAAAACGAGCTTGATGCCTTAAGCAAAAACGGCTATAAGGAGGTTGTGCTCGTGGGCATCAACCTTTCCTCCTACGGCTCAGATATAGGCTGCAGCTTCCCCGAGGCTGTGAAAATTGCCAACGATACCGAGGGAATTTTGCGTGTGCGTCTGGGCTCACTTGAGCCCGACCACCTGACAGATGAGGTTATTGAGGCACTTTCAAAGTGCGAAAAGCTCTGCCCTCAGTTTCACATTTCACTGCAAAGCGGCTGTGACAAAACCCTTAAGGCAATGAACCGCCATTACACTGCCGATGAATACAGAAAAATTGCAAATAAGCTGCGTGAATGCTTTAAGGACTGCACCCTGACAACGGATATTATGGTTGGCTTTGCCGGAGAAACTCAGGAGGATTTTGAGGAAAGCCTTCATTTTGCAAAGGAGATCGCCTTTGAAAAGGTGCACATTTTCCCCTATTCAATAAGAAAAGGTACCCGTGCCGAAAAGCTGACGGGGCACCTTGATAAAAGCATAAAGGATGAACGCTGTAAAATCCTCACTGCACAGACGGATAAAATCAGGCAGGATTTCTTTTCCTCTCAGCTTGGCAGAAGCTACGGTGTGCTCATTGAGAGTAAAACCGACAGTGACGGATATTACACCGGTCACACGGCAAACTACATCCCCGTAAAAGTAAAACTGCCACAGGATTTCTGCGGCAGCATAGTTGATGTGATTATAACCGAAGTCAGCACTGACGGTTACTGCATAGGCGAAATTATCTGACAATCTGAACAGAGTGTGTTTCCTCAAGGTTACACGCTCTTATTTTTTCGCTCATAAGTGAAAACAGGTCAGTGCTTCTGCACTCGGCTTCATAAATTTCTTTGCCTTTGCCCGACAGCCTTTGTGCTTCGGAATGCTTTGTAATTACGGGCAATGCTGTGTTCTCTTTAGCCTTGGCTATAAGTGAGAGTCCTCTTTCTTTTGCGGCAAGAATTTTTATATAGGGCGGTATGCCCTCGCTCCACTGCTTGTTTATGCCCAGATAAAGATTAATTACCTCACGGCGTACCCTTGCCATTGTGTAATTTTTGCTTTTTGCCTTATCATATAAGCTGTCAAGGCTGTCAGCAGCCTTTGCCGCCTCATAAATTCTTGAGGCAAGGCCCGTCCCGTCAGTGACATAAACAGAATATTCCTCTTTCGGTATGCTTCTGAGCTTTGAAATTATTGCCCTTTCGCAGTTATTGACGCAGCAGGGCAGATATCCTGCTTCACTGCTTTGTGAATAAAGTGCATATGCCTTTTCCGGCATAAATTCAGACCATTTCTCACCAAAGGGCAGCGACCTTATTTTAGAGGCACTTGCATAGCCCTCTTTTATCTCATCACTGTCGTGGTGTGTACCCTGCCGTTTTATGGGGAGTATGTCCCTTTCTTTGCCGTATTTTATAAGCCGGCTGATATATTCAATTGCAAGAGTGTTATTGGGAGAAGCAAGCAAATCCGCACAGTCTGTGCCGTAAAGCTCACCTATTGCCTTCTGCTTTGCGGCAGGGAATACCGTTCCCTTGGCTGTTTCGCTTTTTATTATATCGGCAACAGCCCTTTCCTGTGCCGCCCTTGCACATTTTATGAGAAGGTCTGTGCTGCTGTTTTCACAGCCGAAGGACAGCATATCAATGCCGAAATTCATAAGCAGGCCCACACTGCCCCTTGCAAAGGTTTCGGCAGAGCTGCAGCTCCACGGGGTAGGCAGATCAATAACAATATCCGCTCCGCACATGACGGCAGCTTTTGCCCTGAGCCACTTATCAGCCACAGCACATTCTCCGCGCTGAACAAAGTTGCCGCTCATAACGCACACTATAAAGTCCGCACCTGCCTCACGGGTCTTTTTTATATGATATAAATGGCCCCTATGAAAGGGATTATATTCGCAAACAATACCTGCAATCATTACGCATCCTCCTCCCCTGATGATATATCTAATCTTATATATTTTTTGCTCTTATGTCAAGTAAAAAAATTAAGGACTGCCTTGAGGGCAGTCCCTATCATAGCCTTTGCTATTAGCCTTCGCTGATTGCTTCAACGGGGCATGAACCTGCGCAAGCGCCACACTCGATGCAAGTGTCAGCATCAATTACGAACTTGCCGTCTCCTTCGCTGATTGCTTCAACAGGGCAGTCTGCTGCACAAGCGCCGCAAGCAACACAGTTGTCACCAATTACGTATGCCATTTATGTTTCCTCCTTGTAAATGTTTTTGTGATTTCATTTTAACACATAAAATAAAAATATCAATACCTTTTTCGAGGTTTTATGTGTTTTTTATGAAAAAATTATGTACGTTTATGCATTTATTTTCTAATTTGTAAATTTATTCACCCTTGAAAAGCAATGTTAGTTTTTGCTAACCGAAAGTGTCAAAAAATTAATTTATAACTATTGTAAAAAGAATGATTTTATTGTATAATATTCCGGAATATGAAGAAATATGTGAGGAATAAGCGTGTTTGAGGATATAAATATTGCTCCGGCTTTAAAAAACAGATTAAAAAGTGCCCTTGATGCGTCAAGGCTTTCTCATGCACTTATACTTGAAGGCTCAGATGAACAAACGAGAATCAATACAGCCAAGGCAATTGCCATGCACCTGCTTTGCAAGGGTGACAGCAAGCCCTGCACGGTATGCTCATCCTGCACCAAAGTCAGAAACGCTTCACACCCTGACCTTCATATACTCACCAAAGACGAAAAAAGCTCGATGATTAAGGTTGACACCGTAAGAGATATCAAAGCTAAAGCTACGGTGCTGCCCAACGACGGCGATAAAAGTGTTTTTATTATCTGCGAGGCTCAGCTGATGAATGTGCAGGCACAGAATGCACTGCTTAAAATTTTTGAGGAGCCTTCAAGGCATGTGAGCTTTATACTCACCTGCCCGTCAAAATCGTCACTGCTTGAAACTATAACCTCAAGAGCTACAGCCTACACCTTAGGCGAAGAAACCGGCACTTTTTCAGATGAATTATCTGAGCGTGCGGCACAGACAGCACAGGAGCTGCTCGTATGCTTCATAGACGAAAGTGAATTACAGTTCATAAAACAAACAGCAGTTTTCCGCAAGGATAAGCAGTTTTTCCTTCTGACACTCCAGGCGGCACTGCCTATAATAAGAGATGCTCTTGTTCTCGCAAGCGGCGGCAGGGTACTTATGAGTGACGCTGAAGAGGCAGCAAAAAAGCTGAAAAATGCCCTTACCCAGAAAAAGCTTCTTGAGCTTATAGAGGTTACGGGCAAGCTCATAGAAAACACAGAAAATGCGGCTAATCACAACTTAAGCATAACCAGACTCAGTGCCGTGTTTTACTCCATAAAGCAGAAAGGATAATAAATTATGGCAGAGGTAATTTCAGTCAGATTTAAAGAGGTAGGCAAGAACTACTATTTTGACCCTCAGGGCAAACAATATAAAAACGGCAATAAGGTTATTGTTGAAACGGCAAGAGGCCTTGAATTCGGTGAGGTTTCAATCGGCAACAGAGAAATCCCCGACGAGGAAATTACTGCTCCTCTCAAGAGTGTTATCCGCAGTGCCACGGCAAAGGATTTTGCCACAGTTGAAGAAAATAAAAAGAAGGAAAAAGAAGCCTTTGAAATCTGCCACAAAAAAATTGCAGAGCACAAGCTGCTTATGAAGCTTGTGGATGTGGAATATACCTTTGACAGAAACAAAATACTTTTCTATTTCACCGCTGACAACAGAGTGGATTTCAGAGAGCTTGTCAAGGACCTTGCAGCTATTTTTCACACAAGGATTGAGCTTCGTCAGATAGGTGTCAGAGACGAAAGCAAAAAGGTGGGCGGTCTCGGCATCTGCGGCAGACCCTTCTGCTGCAGCACCTTCCTCGGCTCCTTCCAGCCTGTTTCAATCAAAATGGCAAAGGAACAGAGTCTCTTCCTGAGCACTGCAAAAATCAGCGGCACCTGCGGCAGACTTATGTGCTGCCTTAAATATGAGCAGGAGGCCTACGAGCACCTTTTAAGAGTAACCCCTAAAAACGGCGCTATTGTGGACACTGCCGAGGGTCGCGGCACGGTTGTGGACTTTAATCTTCTCACCGGCAAGCTTAAGGTTTCTCTTGACAAGAGACCCGAGGCAGCACCTATTGAGGTAAACAGAAAAGAAGTAAAGCTCATTAAGGATAATCAGATTAAGGTTGATCAGAAAGAGCTTGAAGAGCTCGGTGCAATGGAAGGCAACTGATATCAGAGTTCGCATCATATTAGCCACCCTACAGATGAAAGGAAAGGAAAATTCAAATGGAAAATGTATTCTCAGGCGAGATTTTAAATATTACACCCTTTAAGAAAGGTTTTGTTTTTGCCACAAAGAGCATAGCTCCCGACGGCAGACTTAAGGCAAACTTTTACGGCTACGATGCCGTCAACGATAAATTCACACACATCAAGAAGTCAGTTTATCTTAAAATCAAATTCGGCTATGAATATGAGGAAATCGCAGAGCAGCTTGGCGATTATGTTTCATGCGATGTGGGCGTGCTCAACGACAACAGAATTATGGCAATTTTCCCCAGCGGAGAATATAATATCTTCAACACCGACGGTAGCCTCAATGTTTCTTCACTGCTGACATATCACGGTGCCCCCGTTTGTGATATAGCAGTTGACGGCGCTTATGTCTGGTGTGCCGTACCCACAGAAAATGCAATTATCAAATATTCTCCCCGTGAGGGCAGAATTCTGCTTCGTGTTGGCGGCGGCGATGCAACAGCCTTTGAAAGCCCCTGTGCAGTTACACTTCACGGCAGCACCCTTTACATCTGCAATCAGTCTTCAAAGAAAATCCGCACCCTTAACATTCAGACAAACTCAGTGAGAGACTACCGTGTCTTCAACGAAAGAGTATACAAATATATCAATGTTATGGGCAGAGAGTTTGTCTGGCTCAAATCGGGACTGTATATCTTAGATTAAATGCAAAATGATAAATGCAAAATGCAAAATTGTGGTCGCGACTACACCGCTGACTAACCTCAAGCCTCTTTCCGCGGAGTAGAAACTCAGAAACGGTAAGTATCATCAATCTTAAAATAAACAAACGGCAGGTCACTTCCAAATCGTTAGTAACCTGCCTTATTTATGCCTTCCCCTTGATTTAAGGAAATTCCCCTGTTAGGGGAAATGTCGCGTAAGCGACAAAAGGGTGCCTGTTCTCGGAGAGAAAAGGTGTCACGCAGTGACGGATGAGGTTTATAATCTGCAGAGTTGGATTTTCATCCCAACTCCCTTTGCGGTTGATAAATTGTTTATTGGTAGAAATTTCCCCGCGACCACAATTTTGCATTTTGCATTTTGCATTTAATTCCTGCTTCCCGGCTTGCTTGTCGGCTCAATTTCAGTGAGATAAGTGTTGTATATCATCACCTGGCACACAAGGGGCGTGGAATAATAAACGAAGTAAAAGTTATCCTGTTTTTTTGTCAGCTCCCCCTCTTTCAGGAAAGAGCTCGACTCACCGAGAGAAAACTCACCCATAAGCGCTTCGGCAGAGTACCTGTCATAAAAGCAAAAGGTCTGCAGGGTGTTTTTTAGTATGTATAGAAAGTTTTTGCTATCCGTAGAAATATTTTTACTTTGCTCACCGTTTTTTGTCAGCTTAGTCATCATCACTCTGCATTCGCATATTTTCCCGTCAGGAGCCTCTTTGAGAGTCAGAAGAATGTTATCCCTTATCAGCTTGTATTCTCTGCTTTCACCGGGAGCGTAAATAAAATCCGTAAAGGCAATCTCATTTTCAGCCACCTCGTTATAGTTTTCGATAAAACCGCTTAAATCCATAAACTGACTTTTTGAGCAGGCTGTTAGCGTAATAATCAGAAACAAGCAAAGCGGCAACTTAAAGCATCGCATAATATCACCTTTTGATATTTATGAAAAGTATAGCTGAATTATGTTTGACTTTTTACGGTTACGGATGTAAAATTAAAGCATAATAATTAAAGAGGTATTTGTTATGGATATTAAAGAAATTCTTTCAAGGGTTGACCATACCCTTCTCAGTCAGAGTGCAACATGGAATGAAATCAAAGCTATTTGCGATGACGGCATAAAATACGGCTGTGCAAGCGTGTGTATTCCTCCGTCATATGTTAAAAAGGCAAAGGAATATGTGGGTGACTCACTTAAATTATGCACCGTTATTGGCTTTCCCAACGGCTATAACACCACGGCAGTGAAATGCTTTGAAGCAGCCGAGGCTGTAAAAGAGGGAGCTGACGAAATCGATATGGTTATAAACATCGGTATGCTCAGAGATAAGAGATATGAGGATGTTCTTTCTGAAATCAAGGCTGTTAAACAGAGCTGCGGCAGTAAGCTTTTAAAGGTTATAATTGAAACCTGCCTTCTCAGCGAGGAAGAAAAAATCAAAATGTGTGAAATAGTCTCAGACAGCGGTGCAGATTATATCAAGACCTCAACAGGCTTTTCAACAGGCGGTGCAACAAGAGAGGATATTGCACTTTTTGCAGCCAATGTGAAGCCTCACCTTAACATCAAAGCCGCAGGCGGCATTGCAAGCATAAAGGATGCAGAGGATATGCTCAGTCTCGGAGCAAGCCGACTGGGCACCAGCAGAATTGTTAAAATAGTCAAAAATGAAGAAGGCTTCGGCTATTAAGGAGGAAATGCTATGTCAGTTTCAACACCTCATATCTGTCTGCCCGAGGGGGAAAGCTTTGCTAAAACCGTGCTTATGCCCGGTGACCCTCTGAGAGCTAAAATGATTGCGGAAACTTTTTTTGAAAATCCTGAGCTCATTAACAACATAAGAGGCATTCAGGGCTATAACGGCACATATAAGGGCCACAAGGTCAGCGTTATGGCAAGCGGTATGGGTATGCCCTCTATAGGAATATATTCCTACGAGCTTTATAATTTTTTCGGTGTGGAAAATATTATCCGTGTGGGCTCTGCAGGAGGTCTGAGCGAGGAAGTAAAGCTTCGTGATATCGTTGCAGGCATAGGTGCCAACACAAACTCAAACTTTGCTGCACAATACGGTGTTACGGGCAATATTGCCCCCACCTGCTCTTATTCACTGCTTTCTGCCGCTGTGGACTCTGCCGAGGCCTTGGGTCTTTCTCTTAAGATTGGCAACCTCTTTTCAAGCGACACCTTTTATGATGCTGATCCCGAGTGTCATAAAAAGTGGAAGGAGGTAGGTTCACTTGCCGTTGAAATGGAGGCGGCAGCACTTTACCTCACAGCTATGAAGGCAGGCAAAAAGGCTCTTGCTATATGCACTATATCAGATATCCCCGCCACAGGTGAGGGCTGCAGTGCTGAGGAAAGACAGAACACCTTCACGGATATGATGAAAATTGCCCTTGAAACGGCAGTAAGAATGGATAAGTGATTTAATGATTAACCGTATCTTTTTAATTGTGCTGGACTCCTTCGGCATCGGTGCAATGCCCGACAGTGCCGTTTACGGTGATGAGGGAAGCAATACACTTCACTCCTGCTTTTTGCAGGCAGGCTTTGCTGTGCCCAATATGGCAAAGCTGGGGCTTTATAACATTGACGGTGTTTCTTTCGGCAAAAAAGAAAATGCACCCCTTGGTGCCTACGGCAGAATGGCTGAAAAAAGCAAGGGCAAAGACACCACAACAGGTCATTGGGAAATTGCAGGTCTCGTGTCTGAGAGTGCCTTTCCCACCTATCCTGAGGGCTTTCCCGATGAAATAATAAAAGAATTTGAAAATCGAACAGGAAGAAAAGTTCTTTGCAACAAGCCCTATTCAGGCACAAGAGTAATTGCAGATTACGGCAAGGAGCATATTGAAACGGGTAATCTTATAGTTTACACATCTGCTGACAGTGTTTTTCAGATAGCTGCCCATGAGGATATTGTGCCCACTGAAAAGCTCTATGAATATTGCCGCATTGCAAGAGAAATCCTTTGCGGTAAGCATGCCGTAGGCAGAGTTATAGCAAGACCCTTTGAGGGTAAGTATCCTGACTTTAAACGCACTGCAAGGCGTCATGATTTTTCCCTTGTGCCGCCGAAAGCCACTCTTTTAGACGAGCTGAATGAAAATGGCTTAGATGTTATACCAATCGGTAAAATCTATGATATTTTTGCAGGTAAGGGTCTCATAAAAGCAATACCTACCGAGAGCAACAAGCATGGCATGGAGCTGACGAGAAAAGCTCTCGGAAAGGATTTCAAAGGTCTTTGCTTTACAAACCTGGTTGACTTCGATATGCTTTACGGCCACAGAAACGATGCGGCAGGGTACGCAAAGGCACTGACGGATTTTGATTTGTGGCTTGGCAGCTTTATGAAAGAAATGAAAGAGGGCGACCTGCTTATGATAACTGCCGACCACGGCTGCGATCCTCTGACAAACAGCACGGACCATTCGAGAGAATATACTCCCCTGCTAATTTACGGCAGTGGTGTCAGAAGTATTAATCTCGGCACACGAAAAAGCTTTGCAGACATCGGCAAAACAATAGCCCATATTTTCGGCATTGAAAGTCACATCAGCGGTGAAAGCTTTAAAAATGAAATAAAGGAGAAATAAAATGACAGAACTTGAACTTATAAATGCAGCAAAAGAGGCGGCTGAAAACGCTTATGCCCCCTATTCACACTTCACCGTCGGTGCGGCACTGCTTTGCAAAGACGGCAAGGTTTACACGGGCTGTAATATTGAAAATGCCTCCTACTCCCCCACCAACTGTGCTGAGAGAACAGCCTTCTTTAAAGCTGTCAGCGAAGGTGAGAGGGATTTCTCCGCCATTGCAGTTGTTGGCGGAAAAAACTGTAATTTCACCGATTACTGCTCCCCTTGCGGTGTATGCAGGCAGGTTATGGCTGAATTTTGCAGTGAGAGCTTCAGGGTGATTTTAGGTAAAGAAGGAAAAGATTTCAGGGTTATTACTCTGCGCAATCTGCTTCCCGACAGCTTCAGCATTTAATCCTAAAGGAGTAGAATATGAGAATATACGATATAATTGCTAAAAAGCGTGACGGCTATGAGCTTACAGACGAAGAGATAGCCTTCTTTGTCCGTGAGCTGACTAAGGAAAACATAAAGGACTATCAGGCAACTGCCCTTTTAATGGCAATATACATAAGGGGTATGTCTGACAGAGAAATGATAACTCTCACAAAAGAAATGGCTGCTTCAGGTGACACCCTGAGCCTGAGTGAGCTTGGCATCACTGCCGACAAGCACTCAACAGGCGGTGTAGGCGACAAAACCACTCTTATCGTGGCACCGATAGTCGCATCCCTGGGTATAAATGTTGCAAAAATGTCAGGCAGAGGTCTCGGACACACAGGCGGTACTGTTGACAAATTAGAGTCAATTGAAGGCTTCAGGGTGAGTCTGTCTGCGGATGAATTTATCTCTCAGGTGAAAAGCATCGGCATTGCCGTTGTCGGGCAGACGGGTCAGCTCGCTCCTGCCGATAAGATAATATACTCCCTTCGTGATGCAACTGCCACCGTCGGCAGTGTACCCCTTATAGCCTCGAGCATTATGTCGAAAAAGCTTGCCGCAGGCAGTGAGACCATTGTTTTAGATGTGAAATACGGCAGCGGTGCCTTTATGAAAACCACAGCCGATGCTGAGACACTCTCACGCAAAATGGTGGATATCGGCAAAGCAGCAGGCAGAAAAATGGCTGCTGTTATCAGTGACATGGGCACACCCTTGGGTAAATGCATAGGCAATTCCCTTGAAGTTAAAGAAGCAATTGAAGTGCTCAAAGGCAACGGAAGTGAGGACCTGAAAGAGGTCTGCCTGACTCTTGCTGCCAATATTGTTTCTCTGTCTCTCGGCACCGATACGGCAGCAGCAAGAGAAATGGCGGAAAAGGCTCTTGCAAACGGCTCAGCTTATGAAAAATTCAAGGAGCTTATCTTATCTCAGGGCGGCAATGTTTCACAGATTGAAAGTCCTGACAAGCTGCCAAAGGCAAGCACGGTTTATAAGGTGCTTGCCCCCGAAAGCGGCTATATAGCTGAAATGCAGGCTGAAATTATAGGCTCTGCCAGCGTTATATTGGGTGCCGGCAGACTCACAAAAGAGGACAGCATAGACTATGCCGCAGGAATAATTCTTCACAAAAAGACCGGTGACAAGGTTACGGCAGGCGAAGCTATAGCCGAGCTTCACACCAATGATGACAGCAAAATTAAAGATGCCGAAAGGCTGTTTTTATCGGCTTTGTCTTTCAGCAATAAAAAGCCTGAAAAACCCCCTCTTATTTATAAGGTGATAAAATGACATTTTTTAACAAATAAACCACTTTTTCTGTTTCTGTCTTATTTGAGACATACTTTTATCTGTCTATGTTATTAACAGCAAATAAACAAAATCTGATTGTTGATCTTTATAGTTCAATTATGATAGAATAACTCACGATGCTTCATGCTACGACTTCAAAAAGCCATAACATGAAGCTATTATTATGTTCGGAGGATATCAGAATGAACCAAAACGAAAAGAAGAGCTTTAAGCTCTTACATAAGCCCCCAAAGGGCAAAGTACCCGCACTGTGTCTTGTGTTTTTATGGATTGCCCTGTGGAATGTAATTTTCCAGGCACTTCACGGTGTAATGCCCCACGAGGGTCTGAGAATTATAAACTGGGCATTTTTCATCAGCGTTGCCGTTTTCTTTTTGCAGGAGGAGCTCTCCTACAAGGACCGCTTCTGGTACACGCTCTGCGGCGGTGCGGTAGGCTTGCTTTTAGCCGCCCTTGTAAGCCTGGGTGCCAAGGCACTTATGGGACTCGGACTTTCACACTTTGCGGCTGTGTGCATACCTCTTGTTATCATTATAGGTGTGCTTATTCTCACAAGACCCTTCATCCCTATGTTCTTTAATGATGTTGGCTTTGTTTATCTTATCTGCTCATTTATCGAGAGCGGTAAAATGATAGCTAACCTTCCCAGCCACCTGCTTTCCCTGCTCCTGGGCTCTATTATACTTAACCTTGGTGCAAGCGCAATTATTATGCTTTACAGAAAAGCAATGGCTAAGAAGGCTGCAAAGAAATAAGACGGCAAAAAAGAAAAAGAGGTAATACGAGTCATTTCGTGTTACCTCTCTTATTTTATTATACTTTATCCTCCACGCTGAATCTCTTCCAGAAATCCTTACCCCATTGGTGGCCTTGCTCCTGCCACCGATCTCTGTGTGTGAGGAGCTTTTTTCGCATTTCTCTGACCTTTTCAAGAAAGGCTTCGTCCTTAGCGAGGTTATCCTTTTCCCACGGGTCACTTTCAAGATCATAGAGGAATGTCCATTTATCCTCTTCCTTATCACCGTTGCGGTACTCTATAAGCTTATATCTGTCATCCTTGATTCCTCTGACAAACTTATCAAAAATCAGATACATTTCTTCTCTGAAGGCTTTTTCTTCGCCCGAGAGCACGCCTCTGAAGCTTTTTCCTTCAACACTGTCGGGAATATCAATACCGGCAATATCGCAAAGTGTGGGATAAATATCGTAAAGATAGACATAAGCACTGCTGCGGCTTCCCTTTTCTATGCCGTTGCCGCAAATAATCAGAGGTACTCTTATACCGTGCTCATAAATATCCTCCTTGCCCATCCAGCCGTGCTGCCCCACAGCAAGACCGTTATCTGCAGTGAAAACGATTATTGTGTTTTCCTTTTCACCTGTTTCTTCAAGTGCCTTAAGTACTCTGCCGATTTCACTGTCAAGATGTGTTATCATGGCGTAATATTCGGCTATATTTCTCTTTATTTCCTCCTCTTGTCTCGGATAAGCTGCAAGAGCCTCGTCACGGTGCACCATAAGAGGATAGTTGGTGTCAATTTCTTTTTGGAAATTAGGGGGCAGCTTTATTTTCTCAGGGTCATACATCTCCCTGAATTTATCGGGCATTGTTCTCGGGTCGTGAGGTGCTAAATAGGCAAGATACATCATCCACGGCTTGTTGCCGCCTGCGTTTTTCTTTAAAAGGTCAATTGCCGCATCACTTATCAGCTCACTTGAATGCTTGCCCGGAGAAAACTCATCACAGTGCTGTTTCTGAGTAGTGTTGCCGTTATAAAAATCAACTGTGAAATTTATTACATTGTCATAGTTGCCGAAAGGGTCAAAACGGCTGGTGGGCACATTCCAATGATCCCACATACCGCCAAAGAAAACCTTTGCCCCTTGGGTGAAGCTTCTTGCATAGGCAGGGGTACCGTTATGAAATTTGCCAAGGCCTATAGTTTCATATCCGTTGTTTTTAAAGCATTCCGCCATTGTAATATGTTCTTCAGGTATATCCTCACCAAGGCCCTGAAGCCTGAATGGGTTTCTGCCTGTAAGCACCATAGCACGGCTGGGCATACATACAGCTCCGCAGGTACCGCCTGCAATATGTGCATGAGTGAAAGTCATACCCTCAGACATAAGCTTATCAAGATTAGGGGTGATTATTTCATCGTTACCCAGAGCGTGAATAGTGTCAAAGCGTTGGTCATCGGTGATTATAAACAGGACATTTGGCTTCTTTGTCATAGTGTCAACCTTCTTTCATAGGCACATTATAGCTTAATCAGAAATATTTTGCAATGGGTTGCGAGAAAGAAACAGCGTCCGACCACTCATGTAAAAAGGGACTCATAATGAGCCCCTTTGAAGTATTTATTTTACTATAAGCTTATAAACCTCAGTACCTCTGTGCTGCGTAAGAGGCTGGAAGGACTCTGAAATTTCTTCATACAGAATATAGCAGCTGTTTACCTTTTCAAGTCCGGTTGTGTCAAGCTTAACCTTAAGATCTGTCTGATTTTCTTCGCTTGTTACAACATCAATATAGCTCTTGCCGTCAAAAACAGGCATAAGCTCATTGTTGATATAAAGGCTGAGTCTGTAAGTGCCCCCATCGCCGAGAAGAGAAATTGTAAGTTCTTCGTCCTTGCCTGAGTCTGCATACATTTTTGTGTGGAAGCCGTCGCTCGTAAAGAACTTATCAATGTCACTATACATAAAGGCATAAAACTCTGCTTCCATTTCATTATAGCTTTTAATAGCCCGCTTATCAACAGGAATAACCTCTTTGCCGCTGAAATCATCTGCAACAGGTGTCTGACCGGGAGCATCAACATTCATAATAACCTTGTTATAACCGATGTCTATTACATCATGATGATGCGATACCATTTCATCCACATCGCCTTTTTCTTTAAGCTCAGTGTCAGGATTATACATAACATAAGTTGTCATCTGCAGCTCGTCGCCTGCCTTACCCACATTAGGTGTGAATGAAATGTAGATTTTCTTTTCTGTCAGAGGCTTTACATCAAACTTATAAAGCATTGTGTTTTCAGTTGTTTCGCCGTCACATTTTACCGTAAATTCCTGTCTGATGCCGCCGAGAGTAATAAGAATTGCCTTTTGTCTGAACATTGGCTCAGCTTCATTGTTAATAGTAAAAACAGCCTTTATTTCTCCGCCGTCATAGCTTAAAACATCAAGCTCGCGTTTCTCATATTTTTCGGGAACAACGGTAAAGGTTCCGTCCTTATTATCCCATATGGTCTCGGGTATTTTAATATCAGCATCAGTTGCTTCTGCACCCTCAACATCATAATCAATTGTTCCGGTACCCAGAAGCACCGTAATTGCACCTGCCGATAAACTCAGACAAAGAACAATCACAGCTGCAACAAGTGCGGCAAGCTTAACTTTAGGTCTTCGTCTGATATAAGCTGTCTGTGTCTTTTCGTTTTCAAAAAGAGTATTCATTTCCTTTTGAAATTTGTCTGAATAAGGTCTTATAATCTGCTTTTCCTCAGGAAGATTTCTCAGTTCTATTCCTGCCGCCTCTTCAAGAGCTTTTTTAAGCATGTCGTTGTTCTTTTTCATCTTTTTTGTCCTCCTTTTTCAAAATAGCTATGAGTTTTTGTCTGCCTCTGAAAAGCTGTTGCTTGACAGTGTTTTCTTTTGCGGCTGTCAGTGCAGCAATTTCAGAAACGGAAAGGTCATTAAGATAATAGAAGGTCAGCACATCACGGTATCTGCTTTCAAGCAATAAAATAGCAGAAACAATTTCCTGATAGCTCTCTTTGCGGCAGATTTCGTCAAGAATACTCTCATCTCTTTGGGCCATAGCTTCATCAAGAGCTGTTTCCTTTTCCGGCAAGCCCATTCTCAATATGTTAAGTGCTCTGCTTCTTGCCGCCTTAATCATATAAGCTGCCGTACTCACCGAGTCAACATCGCCTATTTTATCAAGATGCTTTAAAACTGCAATGAAAGCATCATGTACCGCATCCTCTGCCTTTTGAGGGTCATTCAGCACCTTACAGGCGGTTATGTACATTCTGTTTTTATATCTGTCATATAGCTGTCGGAGCTTTTCTCTGTCATAATCACCGTGCATTCTGTTATCACCTCCATTGTTTTTTAAAAGGCCTTTCACTTATATAGACACAGTTTAGCATATTAAGGTTACAGGATTATGAAAAAAACTTTATACACAAAAAAAGACGGCAGATTTCTCTACCGTCTGATTTTTATTCAGTTTTGCTGAGCAGACATCACTCTGCTTCTGCGGGTGAAAACTCACCTCTTCGGCAGAGTACGGCGCAATTCTGCGTTCTGCACTCTGCATTCTGCATTCAATCAGATGCGTGCTACGCCGCTATCTCTTGCTGCCTGAGCAACTGCTGCTGCAACTGTGGGGCCAACTCTTTCGTCAAATGCTGCAGGAAGAATGTAGTCACTTCTGAGCTCGTCATCACTGATAAGTGAAGCAATAGCCTTAGCTGCTGCCATCTTCATTTCTTCGTTGATGTCACTTGCTCTTACATCAAGAGTACCGCGGAAAATGCCGGGGAATGCAAGAACATTGTTGATCTGGTTGGGGAAGTCGCTACGGCCTGTACCGACAACAAGAGCACCTGCTGCAAGAGCTTCGTCGGGCATAATTTCGGGAACGGGGTTAGCCATGGGGAATACGATGGGATCCTTAGCCATTGAGCGAACCATATCCTGAGTTACGCAGCCGGGAGCTGAAACACCGATGAAAATGTCAGCGCCAACGAGAGCATCAGCAAGTGAGCCTGTTTTGCCTGACTTGTTTGAGAAGGAAGCGAGCTCCATCTTTGCAGGGTCATTTTCAATGCCTTCTCTGCCCTTGTGTACTACGCCCTTACGGTCGCACATAATAACATCCTTAATGCCCATAGCAATAAAGAGCTTTGCAATAGCAACACCTGCTGCACCTGCACCGTTGAATACAGCGGTGCAATCCTCAATCTTTTTGCCTGAAAGCTTAAGAGCATTGATAAGAGCAGCGGAGCAAACAACTGCTGTGCCGTGCTGGTCATCGTGGAAAATGGGGATATCTGTCTTTTCCTTGAGCTTTCTTTCGATTTCAAAGCAACGGGGTGCACCGATATCTTCCAGGTTAACACCACCGAAGGAGCCTGAGATGAGAGCTACAGTGTCAACAATTGTGTCAACATCCTTTGACTTGATGCAAAGGGGAACTGCATCAACATCACCGAATTCCTTGAAAAGAACACACTTACCTTCCATAACGGGCATACCTGCCTCAGGACCTATGTCACCAAGGCCGAGAACTGCAGTACCGTCTGTTACAACTGCGATTGTGTTCCATCTTCTTGTAAGCTCATATGACTTGTTTATGTCCTTCTGAATTTCAAGACAGGGCTGAGCAACACCGGGTGTGTAAGCAAGTGAAAGTGCTTCCTTATCCTTAACTGCTACTCTTGATACAACTTCAACCTTGCCCTTCCATTCGCCGTGAAGTCTTAATGATTCTTTTGCGTAATCCATTTTTATCACCTTTTTAATTTATTTTCTTGCACCGAATGTGCATATCGGAGCCGTCAGGCATATCGAGTGTGTAACACATATCGAGCCGTCAGGCATATCGACAAGTTAAACACCGGACTAAATATCGATATGTTGCCTTGCGGCAACTCGATATATTTGTCTGAAGACAAATTCGATATGTTTGCTAACAGCAAACTCGATATGTTTTACTTAATAAAACGAGATATTCTACATTATTCCCAGGGGAATTTATAATCAAGACCGAGGTCATCACGAACCTTGTTCATTTCAGCCTGAACTGATTCGTTTATAGGCACACCGCTGTCTTTTCTCTGAAGCCAGATTTCATATTCCTTTTCGCCTGCGGTGTAAATTCTCTCCTCACCGGGAGCCTTCTTTGATGCACGCATTGAACGAAGAATGTCACCAGCCTTTTTACGGCAGATTTCTTCACCCATAAAGTGGTCTGTATCAATAGCGATGAAGAAGTGACCGAGGTGATAGGGACGGATATTGCCGTTTTCGTCCTTACCGTCAAGATCCTTACCGTAGGAGCCGTCCTGAAGAACTGATGAAAGGAACTCAACAAACAGAGCAAAGCCGTAACCCTTATAGCCGCCGAGAGCTTCGCCGATACCGCCGAGAGTTGCAAGAGCTGCTGTGCCGTTTCTGATCTTCTTAAGAGCTACACCGGCATCACCTTCAACGGGATTACCGTCTGTGTCGATAATTGTGCCGGGATGAACATCTTCACCGATTCTCTCATAATATTCAACCTTACCGTTCTGTGTAAATGATGTTGCACAGTCAAAGTTGAAGTCAAAGTCTTCATCAGTGGGAACACCGAGTGTGAAGGGGTTTGTACCGAACATACCCTCAACACCGAGAGTGGGAGCAACGCTGGGGCGTGCATTTGTACCTGTCATACCGATACAGCCTGCCTTGGTTGCCATTGTGGTGTAATAGCCTGCAATACCGTAGTGGCAGGAGTTACGCACAACAACCATACCCATACCGTACTTCTTAGCCTTTTCAATAGCCATAGTCATAGCCTTGTGGCCGATAACCTGACCCATACCGTTGTGGCCGTCAACAACTGCTGTTGTTTCGGTTTCCTTAATGATTTCGAAGTTTGTTACGGGCTGCTGAATGCCTGCATTGATACGGTCGATGTAAACGGGCTTGAAGCGGTTGCAGCCGTGTGACTCAATACCTCTTCTGTCTGATTCAAGAAGTACATCAGTTACGATTTCTGCATCGTCAGCAGGTACACCTACACCGATGAATGCATCCTTGATAAAATCGTGTGTGGTTTTCCAATCAAGAATTACTTTAGCCATTTTTTAATTTCACTCCTATATATAATTTTTGATTTATTTTTCAAGCCCGAAGGCTTAAATACTTAATTATTCTTTTTCTTCCCATGCCATTGCGCGGGTGACGGCTTTCTTCCAGCCTGCATAATATTTATTTCTTTCATCCATGCTCATTTCGGGCACAAAGACTCTGTCCACCTCACGGTTTGCCTGAATGTCCTCAAGGCTTTCCCATATGCCCACTGCAAGGCCTGCAAGATATGCAGCACCAAGAGCTGTGGTTTCAACAGTCTTAGGTCTGTCAACCTTAGTTTGTGCCATATTTGCCTGAATTTGCATCATAATATTGCTTACGCTTGCACCGCCGTCAACACGAAGCTCACTGATATCAATGCCTGAGTCATCCTTCATAGCTTCAAGAAGGTCAGTCATCTGATAGGTTATGCTTTCAAGTACCGCACGGCAGATGTGCTTTCTGTTAACGCCGCGTGTAAGACCCACAAAGCAGCCTCTTGCATACATATCCCAATAGGGAGCGCCGAGGCCGGTGAAAGCAGGCACAAGATAGCAGCCGTTTGCATCGGGTACCATCTCTGCAAGCTCGTCACATCTCTTGGGGCTGTCAATGAGCTGCAGCTCGTCACGAAGCCACTTGATAACTGAGCCTGCGTTGAAAGCAGAGCCTTCAATTGAATAGGTGGTTTCGCCACCAAGGCTCCATGCAACACCTGTGAGAAGGTTATTTTTTGAAACAACTCTCTTGTTACCTGTGTTCATAAGCAGGAAGCAGCCTGTGCCGTAGGTATTCTTTGACATACCCGGTTCAAAGCACGCCTGACCGAAAAGTGCTGAAGGCTGGTCACCGATTGCACCGCAGATGGGCACACCTTCAAGCTCTTCAAGACCGATAATGCCGCTTGACACCCAGCCGTAAACCTTGCTTGAGGGCACCGGTGTGGGAAGTATTCCCATAGGTATACCGAGTCTTTCGCAAAGATATTCGTCCCACTGAAGCTTATCAACATCAAAAAGCATTGTTCTTGAAGCGTTGGAATAGTCTGTAACATGGGTTCTGCCGCCTGTAAGGTTCCATATAAGCCATGTCTCAACAGTACCGAAAAGGAGCTGGCCTGCATCTGCAAGAGCCTTTACACCGGGAACATTATCGATAATCCACTTGATTTTTGTGGCGGAGAAATATGCATCAACAATAAGACCTGTATGCTCTGTGATATAATCGCAAAGCTCCTTGTCTTCTTTGATTTTTTCACACATATCGGCTGTTCTTCTGCACTGCCAGACAATAGCGTTATAAACGGGCTTACCTGTGGCTCTGTCCCAGAGGATAGTGGTCTCTCTCTGGTTTGTGATACCTATGCCTGCAATATCCTTACCCGAGAAGCTGCCTGAGCGAAGAACACTTGTAATTGAATTGAGCTGACTGTAAAGAATGTTGAGAGGGTCATGCTCAACCCAGCCTGCCTTAGGATAAATCTGCTCAAATTCGTTCTGAGCCTTGGCAATGATATTGCCTTTTTTGTCAAATACGATTGACCTTGAGCTTGTGGTACCCTGATCCAGGGCGAGAACGAGTTTTTCTTTCATATTTTCATATCCTCCTAAAGATAATTGATTAACTATCAAAAAAGAGAACAGCACAACAACCCCTATGGGATCATCATCTATTCTCTCATCTCCATAGATTTATATCTCATTATAACAGCTATTGAAGGCAAAACACAGCTTGCCCATATGTATCTATATTGTACTGCAAAACGTACGATTTGTCAACAGAAAAAAGCATTTTTAAAGTTAGGAATTAGGAGTGAGGAGTTAGGAGTTGTGGTCGCGACTTTATCGCCCACTAACCGTAAGTCTCTTTCCGCGGAGATGAAGCTCAGAGGCGGTAAGTTTAATCAATCTTAAATTAAACGGCAGGTCACTACTGAAAATTTGTAGTGACCTGCCTTATTTGTGCCTTCCCCTTGCCTAAGGGGAAGGTGTCACGCAGTGACGGATGAGGTTTATAATCTACAGACTCCCATCTCATCCCAACTCCCTTTGCGGGAAAAGATTGTTTATTGGCAGAAATGTACCCGCGACCACAACTTCTAACTCCTCACCCCTCACTCCTAACTTCTTTCACGCTCCCTTTTTCAGCTTGAGCCTTAATTTATCGCTTATCATCGCAATAAACTCTGAATTTGTTGGCTTTCCTCTTGAATTCTGAATGGTATATCCGAAATAAGATGAGAGAACATCAACATCGCCTCTGTCCCAGGCAACCTCAATAGCGTGGCGGATTGCACGCTCAACTCTTGAAGCGGTGGTTTTATTGTTTTTGGCAACGGTAGGATAAAGCACCTTAGTAACAGAGTGCATAAGCTCAGGGTCATTTATTGAAAGAATTATTGATTCTCTGAGATACTGATAACCCTTAATATGTGCAGGCACACCTATTTGTCGCATTATATCTGAAATAATTATCTCCAAATCGTGTTCGCTTCTGCTGTGCACGGTTATGCTGCTCTCTCCCCAGCCTGAAATCTGTGCTATGCGCTCCGCCATAATATTCAGCTCAAATGGCTTTATAAAACAGTAGTGTGCCCCTGCCGATAATAGCTCCTGCTCAAAGCGAGGGTTATCCCCGGGCAATATCAGTGCCATTACAGGCTTTTTGTCCGTCGCCTCACTCTTCAGCTGTTTGAGTACACCCAGAGCATCTACCTTCGGCATAAAAGCATCCATCAGCACAACATCAGGCTCATTTGCCTTTATGTACTGCGTAACCTTGCTGCCGTCTTTTTCAACTCTTATGACATTAAAGCCGAAATCCTCAAGAAACTTCACCATGTGAAGTGAAAACTCATTTTCGTCCTGAACTGCCATGACCTTTAATTGCTTGCTCATTTTAATTTTGCCTCCTTGGTTTAAATATGTGAGAAATGCTCACTTTTGTTAGATTTTATCACATTCCCTTGTAAAAATCAATACCTTTTTGTCAGAAGGTAGATTTTTTTTATCAAAACATTGATTTTCCTCATAAAATCAATGGTTAGATGTTGTAAAAGGAAAAAGAATATGATAAATTGTTTGCATTATAATATAAATCAGATGTCGAAAAATGTTAGTTTTTCTCACATTTTTGTGAATTTTATTAACATTGTTTTTTCACATAAAAAACAGCCCGGAAAAATCCGGGCCGTTATTAAGTTTTATTCCTGTGCGTTGCTGTCAGCTTCTTCGGCAGGTGCACCGTAAGGCACATCTGATTGAGGCGTCTGATAATATGACATTGGATTTGCCGCATCCTGCGGAGCCTGTGACAAAGCTTGCTGAAGCTTATCTTCAATATCGCCAAGTGAAGAAGCAAAGCTGAAAAGCGTTATGAGCATTGCAAGCATAATTATAAGTGCCGCAACAAGAATTGCCACCATGAGCACTGTGTAGACCTCTCCGCCCTCGGTTATAATGCCTAAGTAAAGCAGGAATGTGTTAGTGACGGTGAAAATTACATTAACTGTTCTGAGCACTAAAAGTTTTTTAGTCTGAGGGCAGGAATATTTATCGGCTATGGCTGCAAGGTTGGTAAACAGCTGGAAGGTGAAATACAGGTTAATTGCAGAGGGAATAAGGGAAACATAATTAAGATAAATCTGCAAGCCGAATATTTTAAGTATCCAGTCTATGGTGCTCCATGCCACAAGAAAGATACCGAAGGGTCTTATAAGCTTTGCACTCTCCTGCTCCAAAGCTATGGCTGACAGAGCCGACACTATAAGTGCATAGCCCGCCCAGTCGGGAAGAATATCAATAGAACCTAAATTAAAATGAATATGTATAAGAAAAAATCCCCAGGCTACTTTTTTAACCGCTGAACGGATATCTGAAATGTTATTTGTCATTTTGTTTCTCCTCCTGAGTAAAAATTGTAAATTCGTCTATGAGTTCATTCCTGCAGAAAACCCATGCCATTTCAACAGCAGGCGGTTGCCAGTTTTTATATTCGCGTTCAATATCGCTTCCCGAATATCCGCCTCCACCGTTAACTGATAGCGAACCCTTCCAAGTGGAATCGATACCTTGCCACGACTCACTGCCACCGCCACTGCCCGGTGGAAAATCATATTCGGCAAGAAAAACCTTCACTTTCTTTTCATTTTCCTCATATGCCTTCATAAATTTTTCATAGTCTTCCACTGTTTGGAATCTTCTTGTTTGCAGTGCCATACTTTTTCCGTAAAAATCAGTTTTCTTATCCTCATAAACAGTATACACCCCAGATCTCAATTTCCATACTGTTTCGAAATCAGCATTAGGAACCGGATCATACATATATGAAGACAAGCCTAGCATTTGACTCGCATTATCAGCGTAATGACTGTTATTAACAGTAAAGTTATTCTGATATGCCAATGTGAAGTTCCCAAAATCCCCTTTAGACTCATATACACCGAAATTAGGCTGTGATATTCCGTCATCATATTCATTTTCAGTATATCTCTCCCCGCTTTCGGTTACACCCCAGCCGTTATCATAAGAAATAATTACAGGTACAAAAAGATAATTTTCATATCCATCAGGCTTTTTGTTATAAAGTGAACAAAGCATATCTTCCGCTGTTTCCGGAAATTTAAAGCCTATAATTGCAGAATATGTTTTTTCATCAATTTTTTTGAGATTATATATTTTATAGCCTTCTGTTACACTGTAGCTATCGAACTCCTTACCTGTTTCATAATAATACAGCTCTTTATCTGCACCATTCCCCATTGCAGTTATTATTTCTTTATGCATATCTTCATGCGTTGCAAGAATCATCATAATACCATTCTTTTGCGAAAGTGCTTTTGCAAAGCTGTCTAAAGCCCCTGCCATTGTGGTGCATTTTGCACTTCTTGCCGAAGCAACAGCAAAATTGAATTCGTTTTCAGATGCGGGATTATAATTCTTCAATTCCACCCCATAGCCGTAAAGGCAGGGCATAACAAGAAACAGCACAATACATACACTGACAACGCCCATTCCCTTAGGGTACTTTTTGAATTTGACAATTGAATCAATTCGCCTTGCAATGTTTTCGCCGCCGTTTGATGCCGAAGATGTGCAGGGCACCGTCTGATAGCGTTCATTCACCATACTAAGCAGAAGCTTGCCGTAGTCACGCCTTTCCTCCCCCTCCAGCTTTTCAAGGGTACGCAGATCGCAAAGCGCCTCTGTGTCATTGCCTATAACATTAAATACATAGTGCATAACCGGATTGAACCAGTTGAAGCATCTTAAAATGCAGATTAATGTGCTTTTAAAGGTGTCACCGTGTCTCAGATGCAAAAGCTCATGCAAAATTATCTTTTCAGACGTTTCTTTTTCTTGCGGAAGCACAAGAACACTCTTTATAAAGCCGCAGACAAAGGCTGAGGGCAAGCCCTTGACCGTCACTATCCTTTCAGGTGCATAGAGATTATATTTGCCGGCAATAAGATTAATTTCACGCCTGACCTCGTCGGGTACCTCAGGGCTGTTTTTAATAAGAAGTCTCAGTCTTATATATGATATAAGATAATATGCGGCAAACACCGCAGCTCCCGCAAAGAAAGCAATATAAAGATAGTCTGTAATGCTCACGGGCACTAAGGTGTCGGGCAAGGTGAAATGGGGCCTGATGAGAGAAAATTCAGGTGTATATGCCGATGAGCGACCTTCCTCGACGGTGAATTTCAGCATTTCGGCATAAGAGCCCACCGTCGGCACAAGTATGCTTCTGTGGGAGGATGAGGGAATGATTATGCGAAGAAACAGCACAAGCCAAATCCCTTTTTGCCAACGGGCTGACAGCAGGTCTTTGAAAAGCCTTTTCATCAGCAGAATTATCAGGGCAACAACAGTTATATTGAAGCTGTGTAAAAGTAAATACCAGATGTTGAACATAATCACACCTCCATTTCATCAAGCAGCTTTTTAAGGCGCTCAACCTCGCTTTTTGAAATTTCACTGTCCTTGAGGAATGCGGCTATCAGATCCCCTGCCGCACCGGAGTAAACCTTTGTCAGCAGCTCCTGCCTTTCTTCTTTGGCACATTCCTCTCTCGTCACCGCAGCTCTGTAAGGCTCGGCGGTGCTTTTATCAATTTCCACAAGACCTTTTTTGTTCATTCTTGTCAGATATGTGTGAACCGTGTTGTTAGTCCAGCCGTGGCTCTGCCTGAGCGACAGAGTTATCTCACCTAAGGTGAAGCTTTCACCTGACCAGAGCACCTCCATTACATCCCATTCGGGCAAAGTTAACTTCATACAATCTCCTCCTTACTACAGTTGTAGTATTCTGCAATTACATTCTACATTTGTAGTAGCCTTTTGTCAATATGTTTTAATAAAATTTAACAGACATATAAAAAGGTACCCTGCCGCATAGGCAGAGTACCAAAAGCATATTCAATTATTTCTCAACGGGGATAACGATGTCATAGCTGCTGTCGCCTGTTTCCTCAGCAACCCATACACCCTTAGCCATATTTCTTGCTCTGAAGATAACCTCATCCTCATAAACCTCAAGGATAAAGCCGAGACCTGCCTCGTTATAGGTGCCGTCCTTATTCTCAATTGTCATTGAAGGAGCATTGATGGAGTGGATACCGTCAATATTGTTGTAGTTATCGGGACCAAAACCTGAATGAAGGTGACCTGAAATAAAGAATACATTCTTATATTTTGACATAATTGCCTGAAGCTCTTCGCTCTGCTCACCTACGCTTGCACCGGTTTTGATTGAGCTGCCCCAAGCCTGCTCGATGTTGTGGCTGTCTTTAAGAGGCTGATGCGCAATTACAAATACAGGCTTGCCGTTTTCTGCAGCAATTTCGCTGTCAATCCACTGAAGCTGCTCATCACTGAGATATGATGATTCAAATTCTGTTTTATCTGAGCCTACAACAATAATCTTATAGCCGTTGATAACCTCTGAGAAGTGGAAGCTATCCATTGATTCGTCGCCGTTGAGAGTGTTGACAAAATAGCTGAAGGTGTTGAGGCTCTGCTTATAGATACGAAGTCTGATATCGTGGTTACCTGCTGCCATTATGTAACGAGTGTCAAGACCGTGAAGCTTGTCATAAATAAGCTGATATTCAACTGAAAGACCGTTTTCAGCAATATCGCCTACACCGATAACTGCATCAAACTTGCATTCTGCATTGTGAAGGTCTTCACAAGCTGCTGTGTAAATGGGATATCTGCCAAGCATATAGTTTGAAATCTGAGGGTCAGCTAAAATTGCAAAATCTGCCTTTGCATCTTCCTTGCTTGTATCAATGGGTGTTTCTGTTGAAGGAGGCACATAACCGCCGTTGAGAGCTAAAACAAGTGCCATAAACACACCGAAAAGCCAATAGAAAAACTTTTGAAATACTGTACGCATTACCATTTTGATAATCCTCCGCTCATATAATTTATGCAAATAATTTTAACACTATTAAAATTAAAAGTCAAGATTTTCATGCTTTTATAAATATTTTTTTGCACATTCTTTTATGCAGCTGTTAACCCTTTCACGGCTATTGAGAAGCCACCGGTTGTCATGGGGATAATCACTGAAGGTTATATGGTGCCTGCCGTCTTCTTCTATTATTTCAAGGCATTTGTGCTTACCCTCATATTTTTCAAGTGTTTTCAGTGCAGCCATATCCTGAAGTGCATCGTAAAAGACCTTTAACCTCAGCGAGTGATGTGCCGCTTTGTTCTCGGCAGGGTACACGACAAAGCTGTCTCCCGAGGGGAATTCCTTGCCCGCGTCGGTGACCTCATAGGGATTTACAAGTTCCTTTGAGAGCCTTGTGTAATAAAAATTGTAGCCCCAGTGCAAAAAGCCCTTTATGCCGTAAGCAAACATCTGATAGCCCAGCACTCGTGTGCGCAGAGACTCGTTGCAGAAAAATCTGTTTGAAACGAAGTGGCTCTTCTGGGCACTGCAATAGTAAACCCACAGGTCTTTTTTCAACCCAAGGAATTTATGTATGTGGTCATTGGCAGGTATGGGATTGCTGACGATTTTCAGCTTATAGAACCAAGGGTCAGACAGTGCATCAATAATTTTATAGCCGTCAAATAGCCTGTGAATATATTTTGACGCCTTGCGGTAAGGAATGAGCATACTCAGATTCGGCTCGTCGCTGACATGGATAAAGACCTTATCCTTAAGACCTCTTTCCTCAAGATACTTTTTAAGCTCTGCCGAAAATGCCTTAAGGAAAGCCTTGTATTCCCTGCTGTCAGCCTTTGTTTCCCAGCCGAAAATCCTCTTATATTCTCCGTCAACGGTAGCCATAATTTTAGGAGCGTGTCTTGCACCCCACTGAGTGTAAAAATGTGAAAGCTCAAAATATTCCACCGAGCATCTGTGTGCCATTTCTATCCACTGTGTCAGCTTGTCAAAATTAAAGCTGTATTCACCTTTTGTGACATTAACATCAACCAACTGAACAGTAGGCCTTTCCTTGCCCTTTTCAGTGTCAAGAGGCGGCGTGAATATGGGAGTGAGCACACAGTTCATGCCGTATTCACCTGCAGTTTTCAAATAGCTTTCACACACCCGCCAATATTCATCTGAAAAAGCCTCAAGCTTATAATATGACATCAGGCAGTCAGTGTGGAACCAGCAGGTGTAAACAAAATCGTCAAAGGTCAGCTCGGCATCAATAATTTCAACTTCAATTCCTGCTGTGCTGCCGCCGACAGTGACCTCTAAGGTATACTCACCCGGTTCATTGCCGACAGCATCAATTTCTATCCACAGCACCGTTATGCCCTTTTTCAGCCTGACACTGTCTGCCGCAGGCAAAAGCAAATCGGGATAATATCCGCTTTCACTGAATCTGTAATAATCGTCGGCACCCTTTTTCCACATAGGGAAATCTGATCTGATGTGCTCAACGGTATATACCCTGGCATTTTTAAGCTCACAGTTAATCTTAAAATCAACTGCACCTTCCGAGTCAGCCTCAAGGGCAACCTGAAAGGATTTCTTTTCGTTTTTCAGCATAGAGAAGCGTTTCAGCTCTGTTTGCGGCATTTTGTCACTGTCATAAATCTTTTCAAGAGAAGATATAATTTTTATAGCGGTTATGTTGCTCATATATACACCTCAGCCTGCAGTTGAATTTCTGATTTCTGATTAAGAGTCTTAACTTGTTTAGGTTATTTTAACAAAAGGTGAGATTTTTGTCAATTAAATATATTTTCCTCTTGAAAATGAACAAAAAATGAATTATACTGTATTTATTAAATAAATTGTTAATACAGGCGGTGACATTATGAAAAATGAAATGAAACTTAAGTATCCCCTGATATTTGTCCACGGCATGTTCGGTTGGGGAGATAATGAAGGCATAAACAAAATTATTCCCTATTGGGGTGCAACAAGCGGAAACATAACGGAATATATGAACGATTTGGGCTGTGAGGCTTATGCGGCATCTGTGGGACCCATGTCAAGTGCATGGGACAGAGCCTGTGAGCTTTATGCACAGCTTACGGGTACCTTTGTAGATTACGGCAAGGCTCACAGTGAAAAGCACGGCCATAAGCAATTCGGCAGAAGCTACAGTACCCCCATTATTGAAAATTGGTCTGCGGAAAATAAAATTCACCTTATAGGTCACTCCTTCGGCGGTACCACCGTAAGAATGCTGACACATCTGCTGACCTACGGTGCACCTGAAGAGGTAGAGGCAAGCGGCAATAATGTTTCGCCCTTATTCAAAGGCGGAAAGGGCGATTGGATCTGCTCCCTCACTGCCATATGCTCACCTCTCAACGGCACATCGGCTCACGACACTGCAGTAAGATATAAGCTGAAAAATCTTATAATTTACGGTGCAAGTATTTATTCCGGTGTGCTTGGCAGAAGTCCTCTCAACGGCACACTTGTGGACTTTCATCTTGAGCAGTTCGGTCTGACAAACACTCCCGGTCAGAAGGATGCAGAGCCTATTATGGAAACCTTAAAGATTATCAGCAAAACAAAGGATCAGATTGAGCACGATATGTCACCTGAGGGCACAAAGGAAATTAATGACCGGATTGAAATTTCACCTGAGGTCTGCTATTTTTCTTATGCATATAACTCAGTTAAAGAAAGCAAAAACGGCAAACGGCATACGCCTTCTTACACAAAGTTTCCCTTTCTTTCTTTCACAAGTGCCCTTATGATGCACGACACAAAAAATCATCCCGATTTCCCCGGCAGCAAAATTGAGCTTTATAACGACGGACTCGTTGACACCTTCTCAGCCACTCACCCCCATGACGAGCCTCACCTTCTGTGGGAGGACGGCACCGAGATCAAGCCCGGTATATGGCATGTTATGCCCATAACCCACGGCGACCACGGCACTGCTATAGGTCTTTTTGAGTCAAAGGATGTCACCCAGAAGTTTTATGAGGAAATGCTTCTCATGCTTTCGGGAGCTGAAAAAGCCACCGATAAAGCTAAAGCATAACAGCACAACAGAAAAGCTACAGCCCTGCTCTAAATGCAGGGCTGTTCATTGTAGACTCAGAATTTGAATATCATTCTGAAAAGCTCAATAAGCCATGTCAGGAAAGCAGACAGACCGGAAAAAATCTTTCCGTATTTATCTGTGGGATTATCAAGAGCATCATCTGCTTCCCAATTTTCTGTGTCGCAATTTTCTGTTGTCATCGCTTCTATGCTGCCCCACTTATCGTTATCGGGGTCAGTGTATGAATAAACAACAAACTGTGACGGCCAACAGGAATTATTGATATTAAGCTGCTCTTTTGCCGAAGCAATTTCATAAAGGAGTCTCATTTCCCAGTCTGACCAGTTGGAGTGGCTTGATCCCTTAATAAACCATGTGTTGTCAGGGAAGAGACAGGTTGAAGCGTCTATCTGCTTATCAGGTGAAATATACTTACCTAAGCCTGCTTCGATTTTTGAAGCGATATGATCATCGCTGAGGTCCTTATAAATTGTGCCTGTTGTTGCGCCGAAGGATGAGCGGCCGACAGAAGCGAACTGATCTGAAGGCAAATCATTTGTTTCACAAATGGGAAGAATCTGGAAACCGTATTTTGAAATAACACCGAAATGCACACCGCTATCAACAGCTGTTTTGATTATTTCGGGCACTCTCTTTCTTATCTGAGTGTCATATCTTTCAATCTTAGAAATAAGGCCTGCATATTCCTCTCTTTTTTCGCTTCCCTCAGGGCCGAAAACATATTCCATAGCTGTGTCAAAATCTTCATTTGATACACAAGCCCAATAGTTAGGCCATGTGTAGAAGGTTGAGAGAGACAAAGCTGAGGTTACACCTTCAACTAACTTATAATAAAGCCAGTCCCTACCCTTGTCGATAACTGCATCGAGTACACCTGTTCTGTCAAGCATTTCAAGAGTTGTGTTGATAAAGCCGTCAACATCAAACAAACCTATTGCGCCACAGTCGATAAGCACTCTGTTTATAGCCGCAGCATCCACATTAAACTTGCCGCTGATTACTTCGCTAAGCATTTCAGCGCCGCCGACAACGCTACCGTCAAAGCCAACGCCTCTGATATGCTTGGCTGCATGGTCAGGATAACGAGCAAGATAAGAAGTAACGATATTGGTACCGAGGCAGGTAGCCATAATACCAACCTGGCTGCTGCCTGTTGAAGCCATAACATCATCTATGAAAAGCTTGAAATCTGCCGCTGTTTCATAGGGGTCAAGTCTCCAGTCATATCTCCAGTAATATCTGTCCTGAACATAATATTTCTGACCGTCTGAGGTGTACCATGCCTGATCATTATGTCTTATATGGTTCATCTGGTCAATTCTTGACTGACGCAGACCTGTGCCGTACTGAGCGTTGCCGTCCTTATCAAGAAGTGAGTGTTTAAAAAGTTCACTTATCTCCGCCTGAAGATTTTCATAGTAAGGATCCCAATTGTCATTGAGAAGGCCGTCAATAAGAAAAGGCAGTAAAATGTTTGCCAGAGACTCAACCAACTCTTTATTGCCGTCTTCTTCAGACTCATCATCCTTTTCAAGAATTGAAGCGAAATCCTTGTAATGGAAAACCTTTTCACCGTTTTCGTCTACAAGCTGCTCACCGTCACCTGAAATACGGATAATCGGAATATCGCTGTGTGACTGAGAAACGAATTCTGTTCTGTTTGCAAAGGCTGATGAAGCCAGGCTGAAAGCCATTATCATAGCAAGCAGAAGTGACAACACTTTTTTAAAAGTATTTTTCATAATATTTCCTCCTTAAAAAATCATCATTTTATAATCTTTCTTAATGTTTCTTAATTTTAAATTATAATCAGACACTTTTACGAGAATTCTTTGATTTACTTAATAAATTATGAACAATAAATAAATTAATGACTCCCGACTAAAAAAGGTACTATTGAAGCTTCGGTTATTGATATTCTGTTCCTCATAAACCCGCAAAGCGAATAAAACTGAAAAAGCACTTCCGAAGAAGTGCTTTTTCTGTATTTGCAGTTTAATTTAGCAACAAACTGATAAATTGGAATTTACCTTTCAGTATCTATCAACACCGCTCTGCACGGTGAACCATCTGCACCCGCCAAATTCAGCGGAGCAGCATTTAAGAAATAGATACCCTCGGACACCTCTGCCAAACGAATCCCCTCAACCAAGATAACATCAGCAGACAGTAGTGCAAGATGTACCGCCATTGGCGCGTTTTGCGGTCCGACCGAC
>JAFQLV010000007.1 GCA_017396515.1 Clostridia bacterium
CTGATACGAACATTATATGTATTTGTGCCTATGGGAGCTATGTCATCTTTGTCATAGTCAGGGAATGAAATAACAGGTGTATCATAGCTTGAAACATTGTTTCTGTCCTTTATCATAAGCTTGAGTGCAACACCTAATGCTCCACCTATGTCAAAGGTTGTGCCGTAGGGAAGTGTGAGTTCGGGAACGGTAACCTCTTCACCGTTTTTGTCAACGAGCTTATATGAGCCTTTGGTAACGGTGACTGACATTTTACCTTCTGATGCAATATAGTTTTCTGTATCGTCAGGGGTGAAGACTACAGTTTTTGTCTTTTCACCAACTGTACCAACTGCACTGTCAGGAGCTTTGAAGGAGAATTTGCCTGCTACTTCTGTATCTGTTCCCTTAATAACAGCTTTAGCACCTGTAATGGGGAGATCACCATTTTTAAGAGAAGCGGAATACTCAACTGTGACCGGATCAATTGCAATAATTTCAGTTTCCTGCATTGTGCCGATGCATTTAACTGTAATCATTGCTTCAACTTTATTATAACTACTACCACCGGTGAAAATAGCTCTGTATTCTCCAGTTGAGTTTACAATGGTGCTTTTGCTTCCCCACTTCCAATCTTTATCTATAATTTCATTTGTATAAGGGTTTTTCATCTGGCCGCCGGAAACAATTGAAGTTTCAAGCTTTGCGCCCTGTTCAACATCAGTAGCAACTATCGGGTCATTTATTTCATCAACAAATACAGGTGTTGTTTTATTTACAACATAAGTTACATTCGCGCTCTTAGTAACCTCAAAGCCAATATATTCATTGGTGTTTTCGGGAGTAAATTTAATGTTTGCTTTGCTTGTTTTGCTCCAAGCAGTAGGAACAAATTCTGTATCAATAAATTCCCATTTGCCGGGAATAACTGTACCTGTTTCGGTACCGTCACTTGTAACAAGAGCATTTTCAGTATTTAGTGTAATACCGTCACTCAATTTTTGACCAAAAAATATTTCACCGCTTGTTGTGGGCCATACTACTACATTATCGGTTGTCAAAGCAACAGCCTCAGCGCTTGCATACATAGGCACAACTGACAACATCATCATAAGTGCCAATAAGATTGATAGTAATTTTTTAGTTTTCATATTTTTCTTTTCTCCGTTTCATAATAATTTAAAATATGCTATAATAATAGTGGGAAATTCTCCTTATCAGCCCATTGGTATCACCTCTTTAGCGTTACTTTTTGTCTTAATATTATCACTATAGAGATAATTTGTCAACACTTTAGATGTAATTTTTATCGCACATTTTCCACTATGATTATCGCTATAGAGTTAATTTCTTATCGGTGGAGGTGTTTTTATGGAAATCGGTTTTTTCACAACAATCGGTCAGCGAGTAAAGTTTTTTCGTGAACAAAAACACATAACCGTAAACAAGCTTGCCACACTTTCAGGAGTTTCTCAAAGCTATGTTAGAGACATTGAACTCGGAAAAAAACAACCAACCGTAGAATTTTTGGAATATATATGTTTCGGCTTAGGCATAACTCTGCAGGATTTTTTCTCTGACAATGAAAAAGATGATGACCTGACAAAAGCCATAAAAAAGCTTACACCTCAGCAAAGAAAAATGCTCACAGCTTTTCTCGAGTCTTTGCACCCGACTGATGAAGTACAATAAAAAAAGCCACTTGACAAAGATGTTTATAGCATAAGTGTAAAAATGAGGCACTATCCCACATCCGGATAGTGCCTAAATCAGTTTATTATGACAACAACCGCCTTTTTAAACTCTCAGGCGGTTGTTTCTTTTTATTTGTTAAAAGTTAAATCCGCTGTAACCCCAATGGTCTGCTTCCTCATACTTGACATAAATGCACGAGGGTGATATTCCCAGCTCCCCGGCAATTATCTCTGTCACCTTGGCTGTGAGGGCATTATACTGACTGTCAGTCGCCTTGCCGAAAAGGGCAATTTCAACCATAGCCATATTTTCACTGTTGTCACCCTTGAAATAAAGACGGCAGTTATCCTCAAAATTAAGCATAAGCCAGCTTTCACTTTTGCCTATGAGCTTTATTGCTTCACCAAGCTTTTCTTTTATGGCTGTTTCTTTTTCTTTTGTGATTTCACATGATGTTCTTGTGTTTATAAAGGGCATTTCTTTCACCTCTATTTATTTTTTTCTTCGGCGGCTTCTCATTTCATCCTTTGATGAACTTTCCCGCCATTCTGCGTTCTGCATTCAATTACATTCTTTCCATTGCACTTGAATTCATGGCAAATCTGAGCACATTCATGGCACATCTCTGCATTTCGCCTAAAGTGATGCCTTCATCCTTGCCGTAGGTCTTAAGCAGTGTGCCGTCAGGCTTTTTCATTAAAGGATTTCTTGAGCCGCCGGGCATAAGCACATCAACCTGCGCCCTGACTCTGTATGCCTGATCGCACATTTTCGGGAATTCCTGACTCTTGGATTTTCTCATCCACCAGTCGGTCATAACATTGCCCTCATAGCCCCATTCGTTTCTGAGTATCATTGTGCAAAGCTCATAGTTATAGTGACCCCACACGCCGTTGATAAGGTTATAGGAGGTCATAATATTCTGCGGCTTTGCTTCTTTTACGCAGATTTCAAAGCCCTTGAGATAAATCTGGCGGAGTGCTCTCTCTGAAAGCCTTGAATCGTTGCCGTTGCGGTTATATTCCTGATTGTTGCAGGCAAAATGCTTGGGGCAGGCACTTCTGCCCTTTGACTGAATGCCTCTGACATATGCCGCCGCAATCTTGCCGCAAAGATAGGGGTCTTCTGAGAAATATTCAAAGTTTCTGCCGCAAAGAGGATTTCTGTGGATATTCATGCCGGGAGCAAGAAGCACATCACTGCCCTTATCAGCCATTTCCTCAGCCGTCTTTGCCATAAGCTCCTCAACAAGCTTTTCATCAAAGCTGCTTGCAAGCAGGGTGCCTATAGGCATAAGTGAGCAGCAGGCAGAAAGCCTTATGCCTGAGGGGCCGTCTGTTGTTGTGACCGCGGGTATGCCTTTTTCGCGAAGTGAGGGCAGTACCCCGCCGAAACAGCCTGCATTGCCCAGAGCACCCAAGGGGCTGTTCATTATATAGTGGCCTCTTGTTATAGCCTCAAGCTCCTTGAGGCTCAGCTGTGCCACAAAGTCCTCCATTGACACCTTGCCCTCTTTGACATCGGCAAGCTTATAGCCTACATCACCTGTCAAAGCATAGCTTCTGGGCATATCCTCGAGAATTATTATCTTAAGATCATACTGCTTTTTGTGCACTCTTATTTTGCCCATATTATATTTGCCGTTTTTCTTTTCAGCGGCAATAACATCAAAGCTGACTCTGGGTGCACCTGCCTGAGTGAGCTGCTCTGAGAGAATATTTTTTTCTGCAATCCAGGTGTAAACCTTCACTGCATCACGCACATTATCGCCAAGTGAGAAGCCGTATTCGCCTTTTTCAATAACATAGGCTGACTTATAGCCTGTTCTGCCAAGGTCATCATATGAGGCAAGGTCAGCCTTCTTAACGGTGAGTGTCAGTTTTTCACTTGCACCCTTTTTAAGGAGCTTTGTCTTTGCAAAAGCTCCCAATTCGCGGTAGGGGTTACCTAACACACCGCAGGGCTTTTCTATATAAAGCTGAGGCGCATATTTTGAGGGGTACTTGCCCTCATTTGTCACCTTACAGATAAAGGTGAAGCTGTCCTCACTTTCTTTCACCTCAATTAGCTCTGTTCTGAAGCTGCCGTATGTCAGACCGAAGCCGAAGGGATAAAGGACTTCCTCAGGTCTGAAGGTTTCAAAATAGCGGTAGCCAACATAGATATCCTCTGTGTAGGTGTTGAAGTCCTTACCGCCGAAATTCTTTGCCGAGGGGAAGTATTCATATTTCTTTGCTATTGTTGCACTGAGCTTGCCTGAGGGTGACACCTTGCCTGAGAGAATATCGGCAACAGCATTGCCGCTTTCCATACCGCCCTGCCAAACAATCATAAGGGCACTGAGCTTATCGCCGTATTTTTCAGTCCATGACATATCCATGATACAGCCGATGTTCATAAGCACTACGGTTTTGTCAAACTCTGCCGTAATCTTATCAAGGAGACTGAGCTCTTCATCCGTTATATAGTAGCTGCCCTTTTCGAGGGCATTTTCTCTGTCTTCACCGCTTGAACGGCCGATAACCATAACCGCACAGTCGGAGCTTTCACTTGCCTTTTTCACCTGAGAGTCACTAATAGGCATTTCAGGGTAAAATCTCGGCCAGTGTCCCCATATTCCGTGGTCAACGGGGTTTTCTTCGCACCACCTGAGGTAAACATCTGCAAGAGCCTCATTGAGTGTAAGCTCCTCACAGCCTCTTATGCCTTCAATAAGATTAACCGCATAAGGCTTGTTTACATCACCGCCTGAGCCGTAGCCCGTGAAAAACCAATCATTCTGTACTCTGCCGAAAAGGGAAAGAGTGCTGCCTTTTTTCAGCGGCAGTGTGCCGTCATTTTTAAGCAGCACAGCACCCTGAGCCGCCGCACTGCGAAGTGCCTCGGGCATTCCGGGCGTAACGGTTTTCTCTGCAAACTGTCTTTGATTTTCTGCCTGAGAAAGTGAGTTGAACATGCCAACCACCTTGCCGGCAGCCTTTAATGCTTTGTCTTTGATTTTCATAGTTATTCTCCTGTATATTTTTTATTAATTGCTTTGTTTAAAGCTTTTTGTGTAGCCGCCCCTCTGCTGACTGTTTAGGCGGGAAGAAGACCGGTGCTTACAAAATCACAAACGGATATAATCGGAGCAAAGCGACCTGAATTTTTGCATTTTGCACTTTGCATTTTGTATTTATTCGTTATTCCACATCAAAAATCTGTTTGAATTTATGCCTGTTTATCTCGTGCACAATAACTGAAATGCAGATAATTCCCACTGCAAGACCTGCCGCAACGAGAAGTGTTTCCTTAAGGGTTGTGTGAAACAGCTCCTCCTGACTTGTGACAAGGTAATAGGTTGTATAATAGAGCTTTCCGCCCGGCACAAGAGAAATAATTGAGCAGGCAAGAATAGGTGTTGCAGGTGCCTTCATTGCCCTTGCCATTGCTTCGGCATAAGCCGTGGCAAAGAGTGCAGGAAAGAAATTCTGCCAGAAAAGATTATCAAGAAAGCGGCAGCACAGCACATAGACAAGGCAGGTCAGTGCACCGCCCAGAGCATTGCAGATAACCCTTCTCTTATCGCATCTGAAAAGTGCCGAAAAGCCGACGGTACCAAGCATGCCGGTTATGATAATTATAAGAGCCTGTTTTAATTCCATTACTTACACCGCCTCACACAATATAGTCCCAGAAAAGTATGGGTAGTGCAAAGCCTACGGCAATTGCCATAGCCACAAGCACCGACTCCAGCATTCTCAGAAGCCCCGACATCATATCGCCGCAGAGCATTTCTCTCAGGGAGTTAATGAGCATAAGCCCGGGAATGAGAAGCATTATATCGCCTATCATTATCATATCAGCATTGTTACCGAAGCCGAAATGAACAAACAGCAGAGCCGCAAGACCTGCCGCAGCAGATTCAAGAGCAGTGAAAAAAAGCCTGCTGGTGCCCTGAGTTTTGATAAAGGACTGCATAAGATAAATCATTGCCGCAATAGGCATAGATGCCACAGCGTCAAGGAGTGTGCCGCCGAAGAAAACCGTAAAGGATGCTGAGCCAAGCATATATCCGAGGCACACAATTATGTTGAATTTCTTGCCCGGTACACATATGCTTTCAAGCTCCCGTCTTGCTTCATCGGGGTCGGGCTTATTCTTGCATATTCTTCTCGACAGGTCATTGAGCTTTTCAAGCTTTTCAAAATTGACACTCATTGAGCTTATTCGTCTTAGCTGTGACTGTGTTTTGCCTTCTGAATCTATAACAGTGGCATAAATAACGGAGATAATAGAAAATACTTCCGTTTTTTTCATGCCGTAAGCATAGCCTATTCTTATTACGGTGTCTTCAACTCTGTTCATTTCAGCACCGCTTCTGACCATGCTTTTGCCTAAATCAAGAGCCAGAGACAAAACCTTTTCAGAATATCTTTCATCTGTTTCCTGCATATTTATTCTCCCTTTCGTCATAACAGACCACTATAATTATAATACGCGGTAAACCTAAAAGTCAATAGACAGGGTATTAATGAAAGTATTTTTGCAACGGGTCGGGATAGGAGGGGATGACAATATCATATTTTCGTCTGTAATGACCGGTTTTACTGTCTTTGATTACGGTAGCTCTGTTACGGCTCAGAAGCTTCACAAGATTATATACATCAAGCCATATCTGGTTGGTGCCTTCCTTCTGGCTTTCGTCAAAAATCAGCTGCAGGCCCAGGTGCAGATGAGGCACACTCATGCCGTTGACATCGCTTTTTGTGCTGTAGCCCGTCATGCCCATATAACCGATAACCTGTCCTGCCTTCACCTGAGAGCCCGGTTCTATTCCCTCGGCATAGGGGCTGCCTTTTCTGAGATGTGCATAATAATATGAGCGTTTGCCGTCAAAGCTTCTTATGCCCAGCCGCCAACCGCCGTATTGGTTCCAGCCTATTGCTTCAACGGTACCGCCCTCGATTGCGGTTATAGGGGTACCCACATAGCCCATCAGGTCATTGCCGAGATGCTGCCGCCTGTATCCGTAGCTTCTTGAGTTGCCGAAATCGTCATAGTGTGAATATGAAAAGCCCTCTGCTATGGGGCTGTATGCAATCAGGCCGTAACCGGACACAAGCTTTTTGCCGCCCCTGCCGTCAGGAGCCTGCTTTTCATATTCACCCAAAAGTCCGCCGAGGGTTGCCCCAAAGGCTTCTTTATAAAAGGAATAGTATTTATTATCCTTCATAAGGTCATCCACGGTATAAATATCACCTAATTTTTCTTTCATTTCAGAAATATCACTGCTTTTATACCGTGAAAAATCGTTGCCGTTTTTGCAGGCAAGATAAGAAAGTGTATCAATCCAGCTTATGTGATAAAGCATATCATAGGTTTCAATATCGAGCGCCATAGCGTCGGCTAAGGCTTTTTCGCCTGCATTGAATTCAAACCATTTTATGTAGCTTTTCTCTTGTGTTTGCTGAGCCGAAACAAAGAAGAAGGCTATGACAGTACCTATGGCAAATGCCAGAAAAACTATTAACCCTGCAAGAATTTTATTTTTGTTGAGTTTGATAAGCATAAACAACCGCCTCTGAAAATATTTCATTTCAATACTTATGAGAAACAGCCCCTTAAGTTTACAACACGGAAGGATTTTTTATTGACTTTTATTCCGAATTGATATAATATAAAATCACAGTGTCAAAGCACTGAAAATCCCTTTAAAGGAGTAACTTTATGACATCGAATACTTTAACAAAACAAAAATCAACAGCAAAGCTTTCTTTTAAGGCGCAGACTCTTGCCACTGTTTGTGCAGTAGCACTGGCAGTTGCACTGCCTCAGGTTCTTCATGCTGTCGGGGCTGCCACAGGTGCAGGCACAGCCTTAGGTGAAATATTTCTTCCCATGCACCTTCCCGTTTTAGCCGTAGGCTTTATGGCAGGGCCTCTTGCAGGGGCAGTCAGCGGTGCACTTGCTCCCGTTGTCAGCTTTGCACTTTCAGGCATGCCCGGTGCTGTTATGCTTCCCGTTATGTGCTGTGAGCTTTTTGCTTACGGTCTTATTGCAGGCTTGCTTTCAGGCAAGAATATTTCCGCTTTCCGGAAGCTCTTATCCGCACAGCTCGCAGGCCGTATTGTGCGTGCCGTTGCAGTTTTCGCCGCTGTGTATGCTTTTGACAGCAGCATTGCAGTGAGTACCGTATGGATGAGCACTGTCACAGGCTTTGCAGGCATCCTTCTTCAGTGGGCGATACTTCCTTCTCTTATAAAACGCACAGCAAAAAGATAAAATATGAGTGATAAGTTGAAAAACGCTCTCAGTGAGCTCAAAAAAGGCGATTTTACCTGTGTTGTGTCTGACGGCGAGGAAATCATCAAATCAGAAGAAAGAGGCATTTTGCCCCTTTTAAAGCTTTATGACAGCGGTGAGGATTTTTCAGCCTTCTGTGCTGCCGATAAGGTTGTGGGCAAGGCCGCCGCTATGGTTTATGTTTTGCTTGGCATCAAAGAGATTTATGCCATTGTTATAAGCGATGCCGCAGCTGAGGTCTTTACAAAAAACGGTATATCCTTTTGCTTTGATGAAAAGGTACCACGCATAATCAACCGCACGAACACCGGCTTTTGCCCCATGGAAGAAGCAGTCTTGGGCATTGACGAGCCCTTGGAGGCACTTGAAGCGGTGAGGAGAAAATTGGCAAGCTATCAGCAAGCAACCTGAAAGGCGGACAAAAGAATGCAGAATGCAAGAAGAATGCAGAATGCTAAATGCAAAATGCAAAATTGTGGTCGCGGGTACATTTGTGCAGATAAGTAGCTTTTCTCCCGCAAAGGGAGCTGGGATGAGATGGGGAGATTGTAGATTATAAACCTCATCCGTCACTGCGTGACACCTTCCCCTTAGGTAAGGGGAAGGCATAAATAAGGCAGGTCACTTCTGAATTGGAAGTGACCTGCCGTTTGTTTTAAGATTGATGAGATTTGCCTCTTTTGAGCCTCAGCTCTGCGGAAAGAGGCCTGAGGTTAGTGAGCGGTAAAATTGCGACCACAATTTTGCATTTTGCATTTATCATTTTGCATTTAAAAAGGCTTTCTGCCTTTTTATTTTTCGTAATATGTGAATATCGACATCAGATAATCATATATTTTCTTGAAGAAGTCTGCTATTTTTTCCCAGATGGTTTTTTCCTTTTCTTCCACTACGGGAGCAGGCTCATAGCCTTCTAATGTGGCATTGTTGTCTGCAGGAGCCTCGTCCTTTGTCATAGCGGCAACAACGGGTGTAACAAAGGTTGCAATGTAGGTTTCAATACCCTTGAATCTTGAAACACCGTCACCTGCATAAATGAGAAATTCATCCGGTACCGTGTAGCCTGAGAAGCTTGTGAGATATGACATCATAATTGCATATTCTTCACCTGTTACATTGGCAAGACCGTAATTGAGCACTGCTGAAAGACCTCTTGTGAAGGCAAAGACCTCATGTGAATATATGGGGTAGTCTTCATCACCTGCGGTGAAGGCCTCATAAAAGAGTGCTGCAAGCTCTGTCATGGTTTTGCAATCTGTTTCAGGCATAAGCACATCATATGCGGCAAGTATTCTCTGAATACTCTTGCCTGCTTCAACCTCATCCTTCATATAAAGAGGCATTGTGAGTCCTTCTGCCAATCTGCCTACAACCTTGTGTGCAATTTCTGACATCTGAGGATTTTTGCCTGCATCGATATTAAGCTGCCCCATAATGCTGTCAGCATCAGTTACGCTGAGAGTCATCTGGTTTATACCCACTGTGAAGCAGGTGTGAGCGTATTTGAAGAAATCTGACTGCATAAGGTTATATGCCTTGTTTGTCATGCCGTCGGGTACAAGGGACACATCTATCTTATCGATATTGCGTGTTTCAATAACGGTTTCGGTACCGAAGGAGACTACTCTGTAGGGAACGGGATATGTAGTCAGTGAGCCTGTTACAACCTCATAGAGCATATTGCCGTTTGCAGCCTTATAGGCGGCAATATCCTGGTTATGGCTATGGCCTGTGAAAATATATTTTACCCCTGCCTCAGCAAGAACATCACCAAGCTTGAAGCTCTTGTCTACAGCATCGCCCCGATGGAAAAATGCTGCTGCACTTACACGGTCAATAAGGTTATGGTGCATTGAAGCTATAAGATATTTGCCGTCCTTCTTTGCTTTTTCGCACTGAGCCTTTACCCAGTTGACTCTTTTATCGGTCATGCCGTGTTCGCTTTCGCCGGGGTTGGTGCTGTCGATAACAATAAGTCTGTAATTATCCTTAAGCTCAACAACATAGGAGTTGGAGTCAGCATCCTTTGCTGCAGCTTCGCTGTAACCGAAGTCTCTGTAAATAGAAGTATACTCTGCAGAAGTAACACCGTAAAGGTCGTGGTTACCCGGTACAACAAAAACCTTTTTGCCGGTTTTTGCTTCAAAATCCTTGAGCATAGCTGCAAGAGCCTCGTGAGAAGCCTTGAGGCCTGAATCAACAAGGTCACCTGCAAGAAGCACATAGTCGCTCTTTTCGGCAGCTGCCTTTTCAAGAAAAGCCTTAAGAATGGCGGCTGACTCTGCAGGAAGGTCGCCTGCAGGGCTTGCGTGGAAGAAATCCTCGCTGATGCTGTTACGCTTTGAAACAAGAGCAGCAGAGGAGGCCTTAGGATTATAATGAAGGTCACTTGCCACTGTCATTGTGAATGTTGCATCCTTTGCCGAAGCACACAGAGCTGTTACGGAAAACAGCATTGCAAGGCAGAGGATAACTGATAAAACTTTTTTCATACCCATTCTCCTTTACAGAAAAACATAGTTTCTTTTATTTTAACAAATATGTAAAATCTTGTCAATTAAATTTTGCAAGTCAAAGCTTAATTAATAGTGTGCAGCACCGCAGACGCATACCGGATTGATTTTGAGCAGCTTAAGGAAGAATTGAACTATTATCCACAGCAGGCCGCCTTTGTGGCACATATGGTCGCAGCCTGCACCGCAATTTATGCAGGTACCGTCTTCGCCGTAAATATGAGGAACCATTTTAATGATTTCTCTTTCGAGAATTTCCTCGCAATTTTTGCACTCAATATGTCTGGCACCGCTTTTCGTGCAGGTGGCACCAAAATCCGTCACCCACTCTGATTTGACATGGTCCTTCTCCGGAATTATTTCGGCTCTGAGGACCTCGCCGCAAAGTGTGCAGACCTTCTGCATTAAGCCTTTCTTTAAGCAGGTTGAATCCTCAGCTACAATCCATTCCGATTCCTTGTGCGGGAGCTTATCCAGAATTTCTGTGAATGTTGTGTTGCATGTGCTGCAGATTGCATAGCGTGAGCCTTCCTCACTGCAGGAGGGCTCTTTTGTTACAGTCCAGTCACCGAGCTGATGTCTTTCACAGCTGATGCTTTCTTCAGAAGCAGCAGCGGCATTAAATCCGGTCAGGCTGATGTAATTACCCGAAAAGGGGAGTGATGTAAGCAGCATAATCACAACTAAAAATGCTGCAAGTGCTTTCGTTAACGCTTTCATAAAAAAATCTCCTTCTGTAAATTTCTGTCATAATATTGTACTACTAAATTCAGGAAAAGTCAATTGTTGGGTGAGCGGGACCGGGAGGTACAAAAAAAGCCCTCAGATAAACCGAGAGCTTTAAATGCTTATATAAGAAGCTTATTTGCTTGCCTCTTCAACAGCAACTGCACAAGCAACAGTAGCACCAACCATGGGGTTGTTACCCATACCGATAAGACCCATCATTTCAACGTGTGCGGGAACTGATGATGAACCTGCAAACTGAGCGTCTGAGTGCATTCTGCCCATTGTGTCTGTCATACCATAGGAAGCAGGGCCTGCTGCCATATTGTCGGGATGAAGTGTACGGCCTGTGCCGCCGCCTGAAGCAACTGAGAAGTAACCAACGCCGTTTTCTACGCACCACTTCTTATAGGTACCTGCAACGGGATGCTGGAAGCGTGTGGGGTTAGTTGAGTTACCTGTGATGGAAACGCCGACATTTTCGAGCTTCATAATTGCAACACCTTCGGGTACATTGTCAGCACCGTAGCAACGAACCTTAGCTCTGTCACCCTCTGAGTAAGCTGTTTCGTTAACAACCTTAACTGTTTCTGAGTAGGGATCGAACTCAGTCTGAACATATGTGAAGCCGTTGATTCTTGAGATGATCATAGCAGCGTCCTTGCCGAGACC
>JAFQLV010000008.1 GCA_017396515.1 Clostridia bacterium
CTTATTCACTATTCCTTCTTACCTATTACGAGCTTGCGAGTAACAAGGTTCTCCGAAACAAAGAAATCTTTGATTTCGTCTTGTTTCGTGAGGTTCTTATTACTTCGCCAAAAATCGACCCGAAGATTAGTGAAAAGTGAATAGTGAAGAAGTAATAAGGAAAAATCGACAACCTTCTGTCGAAGATTGTCGATTTTTGGCGGAGAGCAAGGGATTCGAACCCTCGAAGCCGTTTTAGCGACTTACACGATTTCCAATCGTGCTCCTTCGACCAGCTCGGACAACTCTCCGTGAAATTTATTGCCTTAATATTATACACGAACCGCAATAAAAAATCAAGCCTTTTTGAAATTTTATTTGCACTTTTCATAGGCAAGTCTCGGGGCACCGTCTTTAAGGTAAATCACTCCGCAATAAGTGAAGCCCAGCTTGTCAAGAAGACCTCTCATCACATAGTTATCCTCGTGGGTGTCAATGCGTATGTGAGGGTGTTGCCCCATTGCCCACCTTAGCATAAACTCCCCCGTACCCTTAACCTCACCTGAAGAAGCAATGCGGTGCACAACAGCATAAGGCTCATCACTCATCCACCGGCCGTCTATCTTTTTGTACGTGGGGTCGTCACCGACGGTAAAACGCAGAACACCCACCGTTTTTGCTTCGTGCAGGCAGATATAACTGCAGCCCTCATTTATATCTGTCTCAATATCCTGTCTGAAGGGTCTGCCGTCTGCCCACTGTGTTGGATTATCATGCTCTCGCATAAACCTTCTCGCCGCAGCATAAATCTCCATAACCCTGTCTGCATCCTCAGGCTTTGTCTTTCTTATTTCCATAGGGTACCTCTTAGCTTCAGATTTTGACTTGGTCTTATTATATCATATATTTAAAGGCACGCAACTATAAATTAAAAATGTTACAAAATAAAGCAATTTATTTTATTTGCAAAACTCAGAGGGCGACATAAGAAAATAAGAAGACGCAGAATAAATCCGCGTCCTCATAAATTTAATTAACTTAAGGCTTTTTAATCTGATTAAGCTGGGCATTGAGAGCAAGAAGCTGTTCCTTGGTCATCTTGAGACCTGCCATGCCCATAAGGGAAACAAGTCTGATAACGGTGAATCCGCCCATCATCTGCATCATGCCCTCATTCATTTCAAAGCCGGCTGCCTTTGCACCCTTGCCTATGCCTGCCTGAGCCATTATGCCCATAAAGAGCTTTCTGCCGCCCTCACTTGTGATTACATCACTCATCTTATCGTTGAGTGAGAAATAGCCGGGCACCTCTGTGATGTCAAACCAGTTGAGCACTGCACCCTTTTCCTTGAGTCTGTATGCCTCGTTGAAGGTGTCTGTCTTGCGAAGGAAGCTTTCGTCTGTGCAATCCCCCGCCCTTGCTGTGAGCACTGTTTCGCCCTTGTTAGGCACATCAAAATAGAAGAAATGCTCTGCACTCTGCTGCTTGCCGAGGCTCACACCGTTTGCAAAAAGCTCAACCTCAGGAAGATTTGAGTAAACCGTAACCTTTGTTACATCCTCCACTCTGTCTGTGTAGCGCTTGCCGCAGATGTGTACGAAAGGCTCGTCGCTGAGCCATGCCTTATATGCATAGAAGGAATCCTTCTTATACTTTCTGTCGAAGGTAACAAGACCCTTGTGGTTCTGTCCGTTTTCGCCGCCCTCGTTACGTGCGTCTGCACCGAAATCAAACATATTCCATACATGTGTTGCCCAAAGGTACTCTCTGGTGAAGAGCTGCTTGATAAGCTCCTCGTGATAATATGCCTGATATTCCTCAGTATAGTCGCCCTGAGTGGGGTTTGAGGTGTGCCAGTCAAGAGCCTCACAGCCATATTCACTCATGCCTATGGGGATATTGGGGAACTTGGCATGGAAATTGTCAAGCCAGGGGCCGTTCATTGAGGTTTCACCGCCGTACCAGCCGAAATAGTGGTTATATGAAACTGTGTCAGGGATCTGAACATAGGGGTCATTTATATCGCACATTGAAACACAAGCCATTGTTGTGAGTCTTGTCTTATCCCATTCGTGGCAAAGATCATTGAGGATGTTGTGGTTTTCAATAAGATCCGCATCAGAGCCGTTCATTGTTATTTCATTGGAAAGGCCCCACACAACAATCGAAGGATGGTTGTAGTTTTGGGCAATAAGCTCCTTCATCTGTGAAACAGTGTTGTCTCTTGCCTCGGGCATATGCTTTGAAATATAGGGAATTTCAGCCCATATAACAAGGCCCTTTTCGTCGCAAAGGTCATAGAAATACTGATCGTGCTGATAATGTGCAAGACGGATTGTGGTTGCACCCAATTCCATAATAAGGTCAATATCTTCCTCGTGATGCTCTCTGAGAAGTGCATTACCGAAGCCCCATCTGTCCTGATGGCGTGACACACCGCGAAGGGGATATTTTTCGCCGTTGAGGATAAAGCCCTTATCAGGGTCAATTTCAAAGCTTCTGAAGCCGAAGCGTGCACTGATGTTGTCGAGAACCTCGTCGCCCTGCACAAGCTTTGCCTCGGCGGTGTAAAGGTAGGGGTCCTTTCTGCCCTGCCACAGGTGGGGCTTTTCAACAGTAAGAACTGTCTTCTCGCCTGCGATAGCTTCGGCTACTGTCTTGCCCTTGGCATCCCTGATAATATATGCAACCTTCTGTGACGGCTTTGCATTTGTCAGATAGGCTTCAATTTCCACCTTGCCGTCAGCTGCGGGAGTTACCTTAATGCCCGGTGCACCGTAATAGTCAAGGTCAAAATGACTTTCGGCAACGGCAATAAGGTTAACATCTCTGTAAAGACCGCCGTAAAATGTGAAGTCTGCCATCTGAGGATAAACAGGCACACCGTCGCTGTTATCAACACTGACTGCAACAAGAGTGTTTTCACCCAGGTGCTCTGTGATATCTACTCTCCATGTGCTGTAGCCGCCCTCGTGGCGAGCAAGCTTTTTGCCGCCGACAAAAACCTCGGCAACAGAGTTTGCACCCTTAAACTCAAGATAATATCTGTCAGCCTCGGGAAGCTCTGATTTATTAAGCACCTTTGCATAATAGCAGGTACCTCTGTAATAGTCATTGTCACCGTCCTGACCGTCAATTGCATTCCATGTGTGAGGAAGGTTGACAAAATCCCAGTTTGAAGGCATTGCCTCAGGCACTTCTGTTGCCATTTTTGTGAATGCCCAGTTTCTGTTAAGACTGATAATCTGTCTCATTGCTTTTATCTCCTTTTTAATTTATCTGCCGACCTCTTTGAGGTCGGCAGCTTATTGCTTACTTTATTCAGCTCTTTCCTGAGCGTGCTTCTCTCTGAGAATTTCTACATTCCGGTCTACAACCTTTTTCTTAAGAGGATACCAGAACCAAAGAATGAGTGCCAGCAGAACAAAGCCCACTGCGGGAACAAGAGTTGAAATGTTGAAAATGCCTTCTCTGACCGGGTCTGTCTGACCGAGGCCTGCAGTTGCTGCAGCTTCGTCATAGCCTATCATTGTAAGCAGAGCACCTGAAAGGCCTGATGAGGCTGCCTGTCCGAGCTTACGGGCAAAGGAATAAAGTGCATAAACACTGCCGTCTTCGCGTATACCGTTTTTGATTTCACTGTAGTCAATAACATCTGTGATAAGTGCCCATGAAACCATTGAGAAGACACCGAGACCAAGCCATGCCACAGCCTGGAATGCAACATAAACCCATATGCTCTGAGGACGGATGAGGAAAAGCACGAAGGAGCCTACACCTGCAAAAAGGTTGGAAACAACACTGATTTCAGCCTTGCCGAACTTTTTAACAAGGGGCTTTGCAATAACTGCAGCTATCATCATACCTGCACCCATGGCTATAGTTGCAATGCCCTGCTTTTTGCCGTCGCCATAGTAATCGGGGAAAACATAGTTAACCATCTGCTGCATTGTAAGCTGAGCAAGGAGCATAACAATTGAAGCGGCAATAATTGAAATAAGTGCACGGTTTTTAACTGCATTCTTAAGCATGGTTAAAACGCTGTTATTCTGCTGCACCTCAACAGAAGCAACGCTCTTGACACGCTCTGTTGTAAGATAGAAGCAAAGCAGATAGCACACCACTGCAAGCACTGAGAAAACACCTGCAATAAGAGTAAACTTACCGCCGTTCATTACGCTGACTGTAAGAGCTTCGCCTGTCTCTGCATCAAAAAGAGGATTGCCGGCTGCGTCAAGCTTTGCAATGTTATCATAAACGAGAGTGGGAACACCAACGGAAACAACGGCACCTGCAAGCATACCGCCCATTGTTCTGAAGGTTGAAAGTGACTGTCTGTCACCCGGGTCCTCTGAAATGGCAGATGCCATTGAGCCATAAGGAATATTGATTGATGTGTAGAAAACTGAACCCCAGAGAATGTAAGTAACAAACAGATATGCTATCTTGGCTGCCATAGGCAGGCCTGCAAGGGAGCTCTGGTAAATGAGGAAGGATGCTATGGCAACGGGGCCGCACATTCTTCTTATCCACGGCTTGAATTTTCCGTGGGCTGTGTGCTTGCTTCTGTCGCAGATTCTGCCCATTGCAACATCGGTAAATGCATCAACAAAGCGTGCAACCATCATTACGATGCCCACAACTGCAGCTTCAACACCCATTACATCCGTGTAGAATTTAAGCAGAAAGCTTGAGGAAAGAATAAAGGTGAAATCGTTACCGAAGTCACCGAAAAGGTAACCCAGCTTATCCTTTATTCCGAAGGGTTTAACTTGTTTTTGTCCGGTCATTTCTTCATACCGTTCCTTTCTTTGTTGGGTTTTAAGGCGCTGAACGCACCTGAGTAATTATATTATAAAGCATATTACCGCAAAAAGTTAGTATTTTCTTTGTTATTTTAGTTTTATTTTTGTAAATGCCCTTGAAAATTACTGACTTTTAGACAATAATATACCTATAAGTGGATATAATTTGTATAAATTTGAAAAGCGGTGATAATTTTGAATAATAATAAGGAGCTTTCCTTCTTCTTGCGCCTTATGCAGGAATACAGATTACCCTGCAATTTTGTTTCACAAGAAAGTCTCAACCCTAAAAATGTTGACGGCGGCATAAGACGGCTGCTTTATCCCGAATTTAACGAAAGCAAATCTTTCAAAAAGCTTCTTAAAAGCACGCAAGAAAACACGGTATATAAGCTGACGGATGAATTTTTCTGCAGCTATGTGTTTTTTCTTCTTCCCGAGCATTATAATAAAACGGTACTGATAATAGGTCCATATACTGAAATTGAGTTTACTCACTCAAAGCTCCTTCATATATCAAAGGAGTATAAAATCAACCCTAAGTGGTTGCCCACATTGGAAATGTATTTCAGCTCTGTTACCTATGTCCCCGACGAGCACATAGCCTTCACCGCCCTTCAGGTTTTGGGCGAAGCTATATGGGGTGCCGATAAATTTAAAAGAGTCACCCTGCAAAAAGGTGCGCTGACAGACCACAACGCTTTATTCTCGCCCTTTACCCGGTCTTCGGACAACACCTATGATTTCAACATTCAGATTATAGAGAAACGCTATGAAGCCGAAAACCGGCTTATGGAAGCAGTGCGGCAAGGAAAAATCCATTCGGTGGAAAAGATGCTGTCCGGCTTCACCCCTGCAAGTGTTGAGCACAGAGCCGCTGAGCCTACAAGAAACGCTAAAAATTACCTGATTATACTTAACACCTTAATGAGAAAGGCTACAGAGCTTGGCGGTGTTCATCCTCTTCACATTGACAGGCTTTCTTCTGAGTTTGCCAAAAAGATAGAAAATATAACATCATGGTCTCAGGTTCAGCCCCTGTGCAGAAAAATGGCGGAAAAATACTGCGAATTGGCAGTCAATCACTCACTCAAGGGCTATTCGCCCACGGTGCAAAAGGTGCTCACCCTCATAGATTTTGACCTGACAGCCAACCTGAGCCTTAAGGCAGTGGCTGAGTATCTTAAGATAAATGCAAGCTATCTCTCGGCTCTTTTTAAGAGGGAAACAGGACAGACCCTCACGGATTTTGTCAACACCAAAAGAATAGAGCGTGCTGAATTTCTTCTTAACACCACAGATATGCCCGTAAGCCTTGTGGCGCAGCACTGCGGAATACCCGACAACAATTATTTCACAAAAATATTCAAAAAGCATACGGGCAAAACACCAAGGCAATTCAGACAGAGCTGACATTAGTTATTCTGTTTAAATTCTATCATTTGAATATGCTCAAATCAAGCGGTAAATAAATGCAATTAAGTGTTGTTTTCTATTTACTTGATAAAACCAATCTGCTATAATATTCTGAGTTCAGGAGGGATTGTAATGTTAAATCTTATCAGACGAAATACACCCGATATAGCCGATAAATTCACTTTAGAGCTGACGGGTAAAATTTCAGGTAAATCCTATTATGAAGTATCTGCCCTTGACGGCAGAGTACATATAAAAGGCGACTGCAAAATAAGTCAGGCTATGGGCTATTACGCTTATCTGAAAAAATATTGCAGAGTCAACTATGCCCACTGCGGTAACACAGTGCTTAATGTGACAGAGGCTCCGTTGCCCGAAAGCACTGTAATGCATATTATTGACCAGGAAAAAAGGGCTTATCTCAACTACTGCACTCTTTCTTATTCAATGCGCTCATGGGGCTGGCAGGAGTGGGAAAAAGAAATTGACTTTATGGCTATGAACGGCATTAATATGCCCCTTAGTGTTGTCGGCAATGAGGCAACGGTTTACTATACCCTGCGTGATTTCGGCATCAGTGAAGAAAAAGCTCTTTCCTTTATTGCAGGGCCCTCATATTATGCATGGCAGATGATGACCAATCTCGACTCCTTTATGCACATCCCCGACACAAGATATATCGAAAACTGCCTTGACCTCGGCAGAAAAATCATAAGCCGTCAGGTTGAGCTTGGCATGACGCCCATTCAGCAGGGCTTTGCAGGCCATGTGCCCGAATTTATAAAAGAGATTTTCCCTGACTCACAGCTTCAGCATCTTCCCACCTGGTGCGGTTTTCCGGGTACTTGTCAGTTTGACCCTCTCGATAAAAGCTTTGCTTTATTCGGCAGGGCACTTCTCGAAAAGCAGAAGGAGCTTTTCGGTGCGTACCACTATTATGCATGCGATCCCTTCCACGAAAACGAGCCTCCCACAGACGGCGGCGTATATCTGCACAATGTAGGCAAGACTATTTCTAAGATGTACACTGACTTTGACAAGGATGCCGTATGGGTTATGCAGGGCTGGTCTCTGCGTGAAGAAATTGTCAAGGCTGTTGACAGAGATAAGCTTCTTATTCTCGACCTCGACGGCAGCAAAAGTGAGCTTCACAAGGGCTTCTGGGGCTATAGCTTCATCTGCGGCACACTTCACAATTTCGGTGACAGAAACTCTCTTCACGGCTCAATTGACCTTCTGGCAGAAAACCAGTATGCCGTAAAAAAAGAAAAATATCCCTCAATTGTGGGCACAGGACTTTTTATGGAGGGCTTCTTTCAGAATCCCCTGTATTACGATTTAGCCTTCCACACCATTGTGCAGGATAAAAAAATTGCCCTTGATGAGTGGCTTGAGGATTATGCCCAAAGACGCTACGGCAGCGATGAGCAGTGCCTTAAAAATGCGGTGAAACTCCTTCACGATAGTTGCTACAATCCCAAATGCATCGGCAGAGAGACAAGCTCTATTGTTGCCGCAAGACCCTCCACCACTCACTATCACACAGCACCCAATGACCATGTTGAGCTCAGATATGACAACAAGGTGCTTTTCAGTGCTCTGACAGAGCTTCTCAAAGCAGAAAAAGCAACCACCGACGGCTACAGGTTTGATGTCTGCGACATCTTAAGACAAGCCCTTTCCAACAGGGCTAAAGAGGTGTACTTTGCCATAACGGAAAGCTTCTGCCGTCACGATAAGGAGGCCTTTGAGGATAATTGCTCTCTCTTTGAAAAAATACTGCTTGCCATGGACAGAATTCTTGCCACCAGAGATGAGCTGAGCTTTGACACACATATTGGTGAGGCTATGGCCAACGCCTGCTGTGACGAGCACAAGGACCTTTTCAGACAAAATGAAGTCACCCTTATCACTATCTGGGGGCCTTATGTAAACAATGAGCTTTTCGACTATGCATGGAAAGAATGGGCAGGACTCATTAAAGACTACTATCTCCCCCGCTGGCAGATGTTCTTCAATGAGCTCAGGGCTTCCTTCGGCGAGGATATCAGCCATATTTCCGACACGCCCTTTCACCACAACGAAAGAAACGACTATGAAACCACAGATTTTCAGCAGAAGCTCCGCGACTTTGAGTATAGCTTCACTTATTCTTATAAAGGTACTCCCCGTAAGAGCGAGGATACTGTAGCTGTTGCAAGAGAGCTCGTGGATACTTTCAAGGATATAATATAAATTTAACGCTTCTCTGAGAAAGGGAAGCGTTATTATTTCACTCGACAAAAATGCGTATTTACGCAAAATTATCGAACTTGAATATTGACCTCTTAATGTGGTTATGCTATAATAGAGTCGACAAAAATGCGTATTTACACAAAATTTTCGAAAGGAGCACTGCTATGATAGAAAGAAAAAGGTATCTGGATAAGCTTATAAGCAAAAAGGATAACGGCCTGGTAAAAATAATTACAGGCATACGGCGTTGCGGAAAATCCTATCTTCTTTTTAATATTTATAAAAACTATCTCATAACAACAGGCATTAATCAGGAGTGCATTATCGAGCTTGCTTTGGATGACGATGAAAATATAAAATACCGTAATCCTTTGGAGCTCGGCAAGCATATTCGCAGCCTTATAAAAGATGACAGTAAAAAGTATTATGTTTTTCTTGACGAAATACAAAAGGTTGTCAGTATACAAAATCCGTACATTAAAGATGTTGAAGATAAAATCGGTTTCGTTGATGTCATTCTCGGATTAATGAAAAGAGAAAATGTTGACATTTATGTAACCGGCAGCAATTCTAAAATGTTATCTTCCGATATTCTTACAGAATTTCGCGGCAGAGGGGATGAAATAAGAGTAAACCCTCTCTCTTACGAGGAATTTTACAATGCCTATAAAGGCGATAAAAGAAATGCATGGAGAGAATATTTCACTTATGGCGGAATGCCGTTAGTACTGAAAAAGCCGACTCACGAAGAAAAGGCAAAATATCTGCAAGGGCTTTTTGATAAAATTTATCTCAGCGATATAATGGAACGAAACCTGATAATCTATGAGAAATCTGTGCTTGACGATCTTTTAAATATTGTTTCCTCCTCTGTCGGCTCACTCACAAATCCCACAAAAATTTCAAAAACCTTTAAAAGCGAGCGACATTTATCCATTACTGACGATACAATCGGCAGATATCTTGATATTTTCATTGATTCTTTTATGATATATAAAGCACAAAGATATGATATAAAGGGAAGAAAATATATAGGTTCTCCGCAAAAATACTATTTCAGTGATATTGGGCTTCGCAATGCAAGACTTAATTTCAGGCAACAGGAAGAAAACCACATTATGGAAAATATAATCTATAATGAGCTGTGCTACAGAGAATTCAGTGTAGATGTAGGTGTGGTTGAATACTGCTATAAGGATGAAAGCAAACGCAGCAAACGGTCATGGTTGGAAGTGGATTTCATTGCCAATAAGGGAAGTAAAAAATATTATATTCAATCTGCACTTAATATAGGCAGTGAAGAAAAGCGACTTCAGGAAACTCGCTCCTTAAAGCACACTAATGATTTCTTTAAAAAAATAGTAGTTGTCAAAGATAATATAATACCTTGGCATGATGAAGACGGCATCCTTTACATCGGCATTGAAGAATTTCTGTTAAGAGCTGACTCTTTAGATATATAAATTTAACGCTTCTCTGAGAAAGGGAAGCGTTATTTCATATTTTTATTCTTAGAGGCACCCTATTCCTTACAATTTCCTTAAGTATATCTCAAACCTATTGCCTCAGGTGCTTCACCCTTGCTATAATGAAGCTGTAATAACCCGGAAGGAGAATTAAAATGAACAAGAAACATTTATCAAAATTGCAAGCCACAATTATTTTCGCCTTTATGACCTTACTTCACTGCATAGCAGTTATCGGTGTTTATCTTCTTGCCGAGGGCGGATTTTCAATCGGCACCATAGGTTTCAGCTATGATGTGCCTGAGCTTTTATGCTTTGTACCCTTTGTCCTGCCTCTTATTGCAGATATTATCCTCAGGCTGAAAACAGATATAAGCCCCTATGCTACCCTTGCTTCTGCTTTGCTTGCAGTTGTAATCAATTTTGCATTTTATCTTATTCAGCCTAACAGCACAGAAATAAACTATATGTTCTTTGGCGAAAACTATCTTTTTGTGTTGCTTGCCCTCATCAGCTTCGCAATAAGATGCATTTACAGCATAGTTGATTTTATACTGCTGAAAAGGTACAAAATGATAGTTGCTGCCATTCTCATAGTGGCTATCGGCATAGGCTCTGTGTGGTGCGGTTTTGCATTTGAGGATAAAATAAACAGATATATTGCAAACAGGGGCACGGGTACCGCTGACAAAACAGGCTCCTGGGGTGCAATTAACCAGGATGTCGAACGCGGCAAAGACTGGAAGCAGATAGTCACTGACAGCCCCTTTAAACTAGGCGAAATAAAACCTGTTAATGAGGACGGCTTCGTCAACAACCATTGCGATAAGGGCACATATCCCCATATTGACGGCTCAACGGTCTGCGTACCTATGGCGGTGGAATTTGCAAGACAGCACTTAGGCTTCGAGGACAGAACAGCTAATCAGTTTGTGCAGTTTTCAACCACTCACTATGCTTATGAACACCTTATACGTAAAGAATACACCAATGAAAACTATGTTCACTATAACTTTGACGCTTTTATTGATATGAAAGGTGTCGACCTTGTTATTGCTACAGAGCCTTCAGACGAAGAACTCGCCTTGGCTGATAATTGGGGTATAGAGCTTAAGAAAACTCCCGTATGCTGTGACGCATTTGTTTTCATCACTCATAAAAACAACCCCGTTGACAGCTTAACCGTAGAGCAGATAAAAAAGATATACTCAGGTGAAATCACCAACTGGAAGGATGTGGGCGGTAAAAACGAAAAAATAAGAGCCTTTCAGCGTGAAAAGAACTCAGGCTCACAGACAGCTATGGAAAACCTTGTTATGGGCGGAGCCGATATGATAGACCCCATTGAGGTCAAGGTCATTGAAGGTATGGGCATGCTGGTAGATGCCGTGGCAGAATATGAAAACGAAACTGCAAGCCTCGGCTACACCTACAGATATTATATCGATAACCTTTATAAAAACGACAACATCAAGACTATTGCCGTTAACGGCATTTCACCCACAGATGAAAATATAAGGAGCAAGGCTTATCCCTTCTCAACAAATTATTACGGTGTTATCCGCCAGGGTGACGAGGATAAAATCGGCGGTCAGTTCCTTGAGTGGATGCTCTCAGATGAGGGTCAGCAGTGCATTGCTCAGGCAGGGTATATAGCACTGCACTAAAATAACAATTAACGAATAAGAAAGAGGTGCAACTTCAATGAAAAAAACCATTTCCCTTTTGCTTATAATTATAATGCTTTTCTGCCTGAACGCCTGCGGCAACATTTCAGACATTTTTGGTGACAGCTCTGAGGCAGTAACTCCTGAGTATTCTTCAGATATTCACAGCAAGGAAGACATAGAAACAGCCATTGATGTAGCAAAAAAGTACTTTACCAAAGAGTTTGAAGGCTGCAAGCTCCTTGTTATCACCTATGGCGGTGACGATTTGCTTGACTCACATACAGACTCCACCGAGAGTGGCAAGAAAGAAGATGTTATTGTTCTTGAGTCCACTTTTTATGTCAGCCCCAACGGCGGTGACGGCTCACTTAATCAGGACGACATCTATACCGGTTGGAAATGGATTATCGTCAGGGACAGCAGCGGTAACTGGGTGCATAAAGACCACGGATATGCTTAATGACCGCAGGTCATTTCATTCTTGCACCGCAAGTGCATACCGAGCCATAAGGCATATGGAGTGCGAAGCACATATCGAGTTGCCTTGAGGCAACATATCGACAAAAATAAAACTTACCTCCACCTGAAATTAAAATCAGGCGGAGGTTTGTTACAGCTTTTTATTTTACAAATTTTTCTATAAATTCATCAATTTTTTCTTCATATTCCTGCTTGCCGTCAACATGGGCCTGAGCGTGGTCTGCACCCTCAACAATAAGAATATCCTTATATTCACTGCCGCAGTTGTCAAAAAGCTCCTTAGCCATATATGAGGGCACAAGGTTATCCTCTTTTCCGTGCACAAAAAGCATGGGCACCTTGGCATAAATTACACTTTCTATGGGAGCGACCTCTCTGAAATCAAAGCCGTGATTGAGTCTGTGGGCAAAATTAACACCCTTTAAAAGACCGAAATCGGGTATGCCAAGACCTTTCATCTTAAAGGCAAATAAATCCTTGGCAGTGGTGAAGCCGCAGTCGGCAACAGTGAACCTCACATTTTCGGGCAGGTCATTTCTGCCCGTCATCATGCATACAGTGGCACTGCCCATAGAAACGCCGTGAAGAATTATCTTTATATCCTTACCGAAATGGTCAGTCATATATTTCAGCCACTTCATGCAGTCCTCTTTTTCATAATAGCCGAAGCTGCAGTGGGTGCCCTCACTCTCACCCGAGGCTACATGGTCGGGGAAAAACACATTCACTCCCCTGCTGAGATAATATTGGGCAAAGCCGCAGAATTCCTTTTTGCCGTAGCTTCTGTAGCCGTGAGCACCGAAAACATAAACATCGGAAGGCTCCTTTGCCTTCATAAGGTAGCCCACAAGACCCTCGCCTCTGTCTGACATAATATAATGCTTTTCATAGCCGTACTCCTCAACCCACCTGAGATTGTTAGCAAGAAGCTCCCCCAAATGGCTCATATCACAGCCTGAAAATTTTGCATTTATTTCTGTGGGCATAATAAGATTTTTATTAAAGAGCATTTCATCTATAAGTGTGCACACACCGTAAGAAGCCGCAAAAGCTGTGGCAGTACCTAAAATAATTTTTGTTTTTGTCTTCATGCTTCATCACCTTCATATTATTTTTCTATATTATTATAACACTGCTGTAAAGGTTAGTCAACAGCAAAGCCCCACTGCGGGAGTGAGGCTTAAGCTTTTATTTTTTCAGCTCTGTCTGCTTATAAACAGGGTTGGGGTTGTTTTTATAGAGGTTAAAGGGCTCATATTGTGCACCGTTGTTTTTGATTATGCGGCGCATAAGTGCAGGGAAAATAATTATGGGCAGTCTTTCATCTGCACCTGCGTTCCATGCACGCACTGCAAAGAAAATGCAATTGAATATGGGATCCCACCAGTTATAGTTGACAATTTTTTTGTTGACCGCATCCAGCTCGCTTTGTGTCAGCCTTGTTGCAATGGCCAGCATATCAACATAATAGTCTCTTTCCGTTTCAAGGTTATAATAAAGGCCGAAGCCCTTGGGTCCCGTTGAACCGAAGGTGCCCACGCTTACCGTACCGCCCGCAGGCACTGTAAATCTGCCCACCTTAATGGGCTTGTCGGAGAAATTTTCAAAATAGAGAAAGCAGTGGTCAACAGGGTCTTTTGTGTTGATTTTTGAGCAAAGCCACATTCTTGCAACTATTTTTTCACCGCTTGCCGCCGAGGCAGGCATAGCCGTCAAAGAAAAAAGCATAAGAAGAGCAAGCAACATTGCAGTAATTTTCTTCATGTAAAGCACTTCCTTTTAATGTTATATTGCAATTAAAGCAAGGTTTATTAAATTATTTATCGATTATTTTTTAACACAATTTGAATTATAATTATTAATTATTAAGACTCCGTCACAAAAAACAAAACCATTGCTTCGGCTGAAAACAGCCTTACAACGGTTTTATGTTTTTGGTTTATAAAGTGTTGCTGTGTTTTTTACATTGTAACAACGTTTGACACATTATCTAACTTTTGTGTCATAAATATATTCTTCTTTGCATAGTGTACTGCTGTTACACGGTATTGATAGCCAGTGCCAACGGTTATAGATTTAGAAAGAAGATATGAAAAATCATTGTCATATAAATCTTCATATGTTACATAATCCGTCCAAGGTTGTGTGCTGTTTGCTCGTCGCTGAATAACAACCTCCTTGAAACCACACTTTACAACATCACCAAAACAATCTGTAGAACCAGCTATTATTAACTGATTACCATCCTTTTTTATACCCAATGCATATGTTGAAATAAGTCCTGTCACCCTTGTGTCTGAACTCTTAGTTTCAACAATACTATTAAAAATTTCCTGCGAAAGATAAATATCGTGCCACTCGTTTAAACCTTTTTCAGTTGCAGTAACACTACTTGATGGAACAACAGAACATAACACAACAATCACAGCAAGGATAACTCTTCCTATTTTTTTCATAACTATCACTACTTTATTGTATCCGCTATATCTAACACTTCCTCAAAAGTATAGTTTTCTAATTTGATATTATACTCTAATTGACCATTAATATATGTTATAACACCTACCATAGTATCGGTTGATTGGAACACCAAGACATCCCTATTCTTATTATTTAGTTGTTTGCCGTTATCATAAGCGTTATTATATATATTAAGTTTTCCAACAAGAAAATCTGTTTTGTCTTCGCGAACAAAAATTGTTATATAATTATTCCTTCCTGTTTTTATCTCCTCAATAGAAAAACAAACATCTACAGAGTTTTCTTTTGCAACACACTCAAACTCAGTAACCTTATATAAATCCTGATTGTAAAACACTTCAGGCAATACTATATCCTCAAGTCCGTGTTCTTCAAACATCAAGGGTAAATCTACACTGTCATCATCTGACAGATTAACAATAAACCTATCCTTCACAAAACGGACTATCTTTTCAGATGCATCGATGTTGAAATAGTCTGCACTGACTGTTGTTATCACAGCGGCAAGCACCGCCACAACAGCCACAAGAGCAAATATTTTGCCTATTTTTATTTTAGTGTGCTTTTCGGGAGCTTTTTCCTCAGCTGCCCCTTTTTCGCCCTCTTCCTCCGCAAGCAATTCAGCCGCCATTCTGTTAAGGGTGTCAATGTCGGGCACTTCTCTGTTAGGAATTTCCCCTGCTTCCTCTTTCAGCACTTCAAGGCACAGGTCTATCAATTCCTCGTCTGCATCCTCGGGAGCCTTGTCAAGCTCCTTTTCCATAATCTCTATTACCTCGTCTGTAGTGAGTGCAGTAAAGTCACTTCCGAGCATTTCAATCAAAGTTTCTCTTTTCATTTTTAGCCTCCTCATCAATATAAGTTCCAAAAGAACTGAAAAGTAACGATATTTTTTTTAGTTTTTTAAGTCCATTTCTTTCAGCCGCTTATTAGCATATACTCTCATCTTAAAATTGGAACGGTAAGCTCTTTGCTTTACCGCATTTGCCGTGGTACCGAACAGCCCGGCAATTTCCTCATGGCTCATCCTTTTGTCATACAGCATTTCCAGCAGCTCCTGCTCATCCTCTTTAAGCAAGCTGTTTGCCTTTTCATATATGTCTTCTATAACATAGTCCTGCATTCGTTCTTCGTCAATATCAAAAGCTTTCTTTAATAAAAAGGCCGAGTTTACATTGTCAAGTGCAGTTTCCCTTTTTCTTTTTTTAGCGTTTTCAACATATTTTTTATATATTTTATTTTTTGCCGTTGAAATAAGCCATGGCTTAACCTTGCTGATTTTTGTCTCTTTAAGCATATTCAGCCACAAGACGGCAAAAACCTCCTGAACAATATCCTCCACATCCTCGGGATGATCACCCAGCTTTTTAAAGCAATAGGCATATACATCATTATAGTATGCATCCCAGAATATGCTGTATTGCTTATACTTTTCCTCAAGAGTCTCTTTCATTCTGATTTCCTCTCTTTTAAATAACATATTAAAAATCATATACCTTAAAATTATATAACACTGTTCCACAATTTGTCAATATTTGGCAAAATCAAGTTAAACCGTTAAATAAAAAGCAAATAAAGCTGCGCAAAGCACAATAACACTGCAACGCAATAAAACTAATAAAACTGCCGGGCGTCCCTCAGGAGCACCCGGCAAAATGATATATTTTTTTATCTGTCTGCGTTAAGAAGCTTGAAAATCTTTTTGTTTGCACCATAAATTCCCTTATATGCGGCAAAGTTCTTATCATAAACAGGCTTATCCTTTGTGTTGGGTGTAAAGAACTTTTCAGGTGCAATAAGCTTGCCTGCATCGGCAGTTGAGTCAATTACACCGAGGCCGACTGCAACCATAACTGCAGCACCCACAGCACCTACATTCTGCGGACTTGCAACAACCTCAACCTTTTTGCCTGTGCAGTCTGCAAGAATCTGGCTTGTGCTGTCATTGAGAGCACCGCCGCCGACAAAACGGATTGTTTCTGAGGTCTTGGTTTTCTTATCCTGAGTTTCAAGCATCCATCTCATATGCATGCAAACACCCTCGATAACTGAGCGTATCATTTCGCTCTTGCCTGTTTCAATGCTCAGGTTAAAGAACATACCTCTTGCGTTGGGGTCCTCAAAGGGACAGCGGTTGCCGTGAAGCCAAGGTGTGAAGATAACTCCGTCACAGCCTGCAGGCACCTTTTCAATAACGCTTGAAAGGTACTGATAAAGGTTGGTGTATTCGCTTTCCATATCTTCAGCAACATCGGTTTTCTTAAGATAAATGCCGATTTCGTCAAGGGCAAGGTGATTTTTAACCCACTCAAGGCATTTGCCTGCAGTTTCAAGCTCTGCAAAATAGTTATAAAGACCGGGCTGTGCACCAACAACAGCGGCAATCATAGCCGAAGCGTCAACAATGCTCTTATCAACAACGGTTGAAACCCAACCTGATGTGCCCATATAAACATGGGTGTCGCCCTTCTTTGTGGCACCTGCACCCACACCGATAAGTGAAGCGTCCATGCCGCCGCCGTAAACAGCAGTGCCCGGCTTAAGGCCAAGCTCCTCGGCAGCCTTTGCAGTGACCTCACCTGCTTTATCTGTGCACTTGATAAGCTTTGCAAGGTGGTTCATATCAACCTTGAGCATCTTTGCAATCTGGGGACTCCAGCACTTTTTGTTTATATCAAAGAGAAGTGTACCGAAGGCGGAGTCCTCTGTCATAACAAACTCGCCTGTCATTCTTGCAATAAGAGCCTCTTTAACATCAAGCCATTTATGTACTCTTGCGAAAACCTCGGGCTCGTTCTTTCTGACCCAGTTGTATTTATAAACGGGGTCCTTTACGCTTGCGGCAACAGCACCTGTTTTCTGCAGTGAAATAAGCAGCTTGGGAATGTTTGCACCTGCAATCTGAGGACCGTAAGCCATAAGCTCCTTAAGCTCCTCTCTTGCTCGCTGATCCATATAGCTCATTGCACGTCTTACATGTCTGCCCTCTTTGTCAACAAGCACAAGGCCCTGAGCCTGTGAGCAGAAGGAAATGCCGTCAACCATATCAGGTGTGACATCTGTCTTTGTGAAAAGCTCCTTTGTGGTTTTGCACATTGCAGCCCACCATTCGTCGGGGTCCTGCTCTGCACCGCCGCCGGGCAGCACATAAAGCTCATAACCCTCTATAGCGTCTGCAATAAGCTTGATTGACTTGTCGATTTCAAACAGACAGGTTTTTACACCCGTGGTACCGATATCATAGGCAAGTGCGTATTTCATATTTTTCTCCATTCCTTTCCGGATTTTAGTTTATTTTATTTCTCGGCAGAGTCCATTTTAAGAGCCGCCTTAATAAAACGCAAAATATTTTCGATAGCAAATTCATCCTTTTCAAAAATATCATGGCCTGCATAAATTTTATATCGCTCACAATAATAGTCGCAGGCATATGAAAACTGAATATTCATCAGCACATTATCAACTAAAAAGGATGCCATACCCGGGTCTATATCCGTTCTGATTTCACCTGCAACCTGACCTTGTATAATAGTTTTCTTATATGCCTCGGCAGTAATAGCCTCCATATCCTCTGCTATTTTTGCCGCAAGCTCTTTGTTGCCCTCACTTGTGCAGACATTATAAAGCTTGATGAGCAGGCTGTTTCTGCGTGAATATTCTATAGCAATGCGTATAAGCTTTTCAAGACGAATCATAACATCCTCGTCTGAATTGACAACGGACTCGACCACCACCTCAAGGTTTGATATACCGTAGTGAACGCTTGTCATAAACAGGTCCGTTTTTGTGTCGAAATATTTATAAAGTGAGCCTACACTGACCTGTGCCTTTTTTGCAATTGTGTTGATATTTGCATTATCAAAGCCGTGATTAGCAAATTCAGCCACAGCAACAGAAAGAATTTTCTGCCTTTTTTCCTCAGAGATATTCATAAATGTAGGCTTATAATAAACTGTCTGGGCGCTCATAATACAGCTCCGTTCAAGATAATCTCATTATATTTTACCAATTATCATAAAAAATTGCAAGTATAAATTATTTGCTCAAAACTATGCATTTTGCACAAGAGAGCCTGCCGCAAAAAAGCAGTGGAGCTTGCCCCACAGCGGGTGAAGTTTTGTCTGACTGCAAAAGAGCTGAGACAGCTGTAAATTTTAAATTTGTTATTGATACATTCCGCTAATGGGTGTATAATATTAAAATCAGCAAATAATAAAGTCAAAGAGGTGAATGCGGTGAAAAAATTTCTTATCATACTCCTCAGCCTTGTGTGTTTTTCGGCTCTTTGCTTCAATGCTTCGGCAAAGCCCGATGAAAAAGAAGCCACACAGGGCACCGCAGATGTTCAGACACAGCAGCCGTCTTCCGCAGTACCCGACAAGGAAACAGCCGAAGTGATTTCACCCGGCCGGCCGGAAGGTCTGTCCCTTGTAAGACATCTCAGCGGTGAAGTGACCCTTTCATGGGATAAAGCCGAAAATGCCCACGGCTATAAGGTTTATATCAAGCACCCCGCAGACGAAAAATACAGCCATTACATCACTGTTAAGGATAACTCACTTACTGTCAGCAACATGGAAAATGAGGTAGGAATCAGATTCAGAGTCAGAGCCTTTCTGCGTAATGATGACAAAACAGTCTACGGCAAATACAGCAAATCAGTGGCTTTGCTTTCACCTCCCGACGGTGTGAAGGAGATCTTCACCAGAAATATAGCCAACGACAGCGTGACACTTTATTGGAATAAGGCTCAGGGTGCAACGGGCTACAGAGTTTATATTTTCGACAAAGAAAAGGATAAGTTTGTTATTTACACACGCACACCGAGAACCACCGCAACCGTCAGCGGACTGAAAAAGGATAAGCTTTACACCTTTAAAATTCTCAGCTATAAAAAGTCACAGGGCAGTGTTTCCTTCGGCACATACAGCGAAGAATATAAGGAATACACCTATAATGCAGGGGCACTGCCACACACAAAGGCACAGGCTGCACAGTACTATAACAACCACATTGCAAAGCTCAAGGCACAGCAGAATATGGATGTGAAACATAAAAAGAGCATTGATACGGAGTTTATCTCCTGCAGCAAAAGCAACCTTGCCGTCAGTGTCAAAAACACCCTCAATCTTTTTGAGGGAAGCCTTAAAAAGACCTATAAATATGTTGGCGGAAAAAATGACAGCAAAAGCGCAAACCGCCTCATTGAGCCCTACGGCAAAACCGCGTCCCTTGAAAGAGATGATATCAAGGTGTACTCTGCCCAAAAAAAGGGCGGCAGCATTATTCTGAAAATAACTCTGAAAAGTGAAAATAAGATTTACAGCAAGGGCGGCAAAAAGCAGAAATCATATTATGACGGTGTGCTGTCTTTGCCCGACTATAAGACACTGAAAACTGCTCCGCTGTCAATTGAAAGTGCCGACAGCTACTATGGCGGCGGCACCCTGACCCTTAAGGTCACCGACAGAAAAGCACAGGTGCTCAAGGTCAATGCGGCAGTGCTGTCAGATATCACCTTTACGGTTTCGTCTGTCAGAGCAAGCACAATTGTGGGCTACGAATTGAATGAACGCTATGAGATAATCTATAATTGATAAGAGCCCTTGATTTCGCAGAAGCAGCTGTAGTATAATAAAATAAAAAAAGGAGAATAGTTATGTGGATGCTGTTACCGTTTCTTCCCCTGATGTTATTGGAGTCATTACTGAGTGATGCTTTTAAGCCCTTAAAGGACCTCTTTGAAAAGCTTACTGAGAATGTTGATTTTGACAGGATCTTCAGTGATTGAAACATTGCATAGCACCGCACCGTTGCCAAATGACGGTGCGGACCTTTTATATTTAGGCTTTTATGACAAAAAATCTTGATTAACGACTCAAAATTTTACCAATACACTATTGCAAGAAATAAAATTATTTGATATTATTATGTTTGGTAATTTAAGTAAAAACCAATCAATAACTCTCGAAAGGGGACTAAACGTCATGAATTACACACATGAAGTTGAACAAATGTGTACGGTCAAAAAAGGACCGAACCACGGCCCGGCTCCCATTCCCGAAGAAGGCAAATGGGTAAAGGCTTATGAAATCAAGGATATTTCCGCTTTCACACACGGTGTGGGCTGGTGTGCTCCTCAGCAGGGTGCCTGCAAGCTTTCACTCAATGTTAAGAACGGCATCATCGAAGAAGCTCTCGTTGAGACAATCGGTTGCTCAGGCATGACTCACTCAGCTGCTATGGCAAGTGAAATCCTTCCCGGCAAGACACTTCTCGAGGCTCTCAATACAGACCTTGTTTGCGATGCTATCAACACAGCTATGCGTGAGCTCTTCCTTCAGATCGTTTACGGCCGCAGCCAGTCAGCTTTCTCAGAAGACGGTCTTTCAGTCGGTGCAGGTCTTGAAGACCTCGGTAAGGGCCTTCGTTCACAGGTTGGTACCATGTACGGCACAAAGCTCAAGGGCGTTCGTTACCTTGAAATGGCTGAAGGCTATGTAACAAGAATGGCTCTCGACGAAGATAACCAGGTTATTGGTTATGAATTCGTTTCACTCGGCAAGATGACAGACTTCATTAAGAAGGGTGACGAGCCTAACGAAGCATACAAGAAAGCTATGGGTAAATAC
>JAFQLV010000047.1 GCA_017396515.1 Clostridia bacterium
AATGCAAAGTGCAAAATGCAAAATGCAAAATTGTGGTCGCGGAGAAATTTCTGCCGATAAACAATCTTATCCCGCAAAGGAAGTTGGGATAAGATGGGAAGTCTCAAGATAATAATCCTCATCCACCGCAAGCGGTCCCCCTTCCCCTTAAAGCAAGGGGAAGGCAAAGAATAAGGCAGGTCACTACCAATTTGGAAGTGACCTGCCGTTTATTTTAAGATTGATGAGACTTGCCTCCTCTGAGCTTTTACTTCGCGGAAAGAGACTTAAGGTTAGTGAGCAGTGGAGTCGCGACCACAATTTTGCATTTTGCATTTTGCACTCTGCATTCTGAAAGTGCGGTTACCGCCCTTTCAGTTGTTCCAGTTTTTAAGCAGGTCTGCAAAGGGGTTGTCGTTTGCCTCTTTTTTCTGCTGTGCCTGCTGCTTTCGCATATAAGACATAACATCCGCTTTGCCTGCACCCTTGTCTTCTCTGCGTTTGTTGAAGTCACTCAGGCGTTCTCTGTAGCCGCAGACGCAGGTGAACATCTTTTTGTCACCTTCACCGCGAAGCTCCATCTTTTTGTGACATTCGGGGCAGCGTGCATTTGTCACCTGAGTCAGACCCTTGCGGTAGCCGCATTCTCTGTCCTGACAGATGAGCATTTTGCCCTTTTTGCCGTTGACATCAAGAAGATATTTGCCGCAGACGGGGCATTTTTCCTTTGTCATATTATCGTGGGTGTACTGTGCGTTGCTTGCAATGACCATAGATACAAGAGAGGTTGAATAGTCTCTCATTTCGCCTATGAAGCTTTTCATGCTTGCCGTACCCTTACTTATGTTCTGAAGCTGCTGCTCCCATTTTGCCGTCAGCTCTGCCGATTTTAAATCGGGCGGTACTATCTTAATGAGCTGCTTACCCTTGGCTGTGGGATGAATTTCCTTGCCCACACGCTCAATTGAGAAATTGTCAAAAAGCTTTTCTATTATGTCGGCTCTTGTTGCCGGGGTACCCAGACCGCTTGTGTTGGCAATAACCTTTTTAAGGTCTTTATCCTCAATCTGTCCTGACGGGTTTTCCATTGCAGAGAGCAGTGTTGCCTCCGTGTACCTTGCAGGAGGTCTTGTTTTGCCGCTGATGATTTTGGTGTTCAATACATCAAGCTGAGCACCCTGACGGATTTCGGGGAGCTGTTGTGAACGGTTTTCCGCTTCCTCCTCATCATCCTCATCTGCCAAGCCGTAAAACTCCTTCCAGCCTGCACTTTTCACTGTCTTACCCTTGGCATAGAAGCTGTTTTCGCCAATATCAATCTGAAGCTTAACCTCGTCATATTCCATAGGCTCACTCAGTACCGCCATAAAGCGTCTGACAACAAGGTCATAGATGTTTCTTTCCTCAAAGCTGAGCTTGGAAAGGTTGGGACTTTGCTCTGTGGGGATGATAGCGTGGTGGTCGCTGACCTTAGCGTTGTTGACAATATATTTTGTTTCGATTTTGCCTCTTGCAAGCTTCATAGCCTGAGATTGATAGGGCCCCACTGCCATAGCTCTGAGCCTTTCGGGGAGGGTGGCAACAATATCGTCGGTGATATAGCGTGAGTCGGTACGGGGGTAGGTGAGTACCTTATGGTATTCATAAAGGCTCTGCATAAGTGAAAGAGTCTGCTTGGCACTGTAGCCGTATTTTTTGTTGGCATCACGCTGAAGCTCTGTCAAATCATAAGCCGCAGGCGGGGGAGTCTTTTTTGCAGTTTTTTCTACCTTTGCAGCTGTGCCTTTTTTGCCCTTGCAGCTTTCGGAGATTTTCTCTGCAAAAGCCTTGTCTGAAAAGCGGGTGTTGTTTTTCTTGTCTCTGAAGGTAGCATTAAAGCCCTTGAAAACAGCCTGAACGCTGTAATAATCCTTTGGCTGAAAGGCGAGGATTTCCTCTTCACGCTTGACTATAAGGGCAAGGGTGGGGGTCTGCACTCGGCCTGCCGAGAGCTGTGCGTTATATTTGCAGGTGAGGGCTCTTGTTGTGTTGAGACCTACAAGCCAGTCCGCTTCAGCTCTTGCCTGGGCAGAATAGTAGAGATTATCATATTCCTTTGCAGGCTTAAGCTTCTGAAAGCCCTCTTTGATTGCTCTGTCGGTCTGTGAGGATATCCAGAGTCTGTAGGCAGGCTTTTTGCAGTGAGCCTTCATCATAATCCAGCGTGCAACCAATTCACCCTCACGGCCTGCGTCTGTGGCAATAACAAGCTTATCCACATCATCACGCTTCATGAGGGCAGACACTGCACGGTACTGCTTAGCGGTCTGTTTGATGGTTACAAGCTTCATTTTATCAGGGAGCATGGGCAGGTCTTCAAGACGCCACGCTTTATATCTGTCATCGTAAGCATCCGGGTCGGCAAGAGTTACAAGATGACCCAGTGCCCATGTCACTATATAATCGGGACCGATTATGCATCCGTCTCCTTTTTGTCTGCAGCCGAGTACCCTTGCAATATCTCTTGCAACTGAGGGCTTTTCAGCAAGCACGAGAGTTTTAGCCATTTTAGTTTTCTCCTTTTTTGTTTTCTTTTATTTTATCACCGACAGACAGCAGTTGTTTTTGTCAAAGCTGTTTCTGATTAAATCCTCAACATCTTTTTTTGTCACTGTCTTATAAAGAGCGATGCCTTCAAACAAATCAGAACCGTTAAAGTAAGCGTCAAGCATATTGCCTGCCAGATCATCCACATCGTTATAGCGGTAAATCTCTGAGCCGTAAAGCTTTTTCAGTGCCACTTCAAAGTCTTCGTCAGCTATGCCCTTTTCCTTCAGCTTTTCAATTTCCTCTATAATTTCATCCTTTACCTTACGGGGACTGTGGCTCTCACCTGTGAAAATAGGAAGCGAGAAGCCTCTGCCGGTGAAATATTCCTTGCCGAAATTGGTGTTGATAAGACCTTCCTCAATAAGTCGGCTGTAAAGGGGAGACACCTTGCCTGCTATAATTTCAAGGGCAATATTCATAAGAAGTGTTTCTTTTGCCGTTCTCACGGGCTCACGATAATTTTCCTTGAAGCCGAGTGCAAATTTTTCGATATCCACACCGAGGGCTTCTTCAATATATGACTGAACCACATTTTCATCTTCCTCGGGGATAATCTGCTCAAACTCCGTCTTGTTTTCTTTTTTCAGCATTTTATCGGCAATTGCAAGCACCTCATCCTTTGTTACATTGCCTGCAACAGAGAGTGCCATGTTGCTCAGGTTATAGAAGGTGTTATAGCAGGAATAAAGCAGGTCTGCATTGATTTGGGCTATGGACTCAATTGTGCCTGCAATGTCAATTCTCACCGGGTTGCTGTGATAAACACCTCTGAGAAGGTTGAAAAGCACCTGCCAGTCAGGGTTGTCCTGATACATTCTTATTTCCTGGCCGATAATGCCCTGCTCCTTCTGTACCGTTTCTTCGGTAAAATAGGGAGCTTTAACAAAATCGAGAAGTATCTCTAAGTTCTCTTTGAAGTTGCCGCTGCACTGAAAGATATAGCAGGTGCGGTCAAAGGAGGTGAAGGCATTGGCATTTGCACCTGTTTTGCTGAAGCGCTCAAATGCATCAAGCTCCTCACTTTCAAAAAGCTTATGCTCTAAAAAGTGGGCAATGCCCTCGGGTACGCTTGTAAAGCTATTTTCGCCCTTTATTCTGAAACAGGTGTCAACACTGCCGTATTTTGTGCCGAACATAGCGAAGGCACCTGAATAGTCAGGCTTTTCCATAACGAATATTTTAAGACCGCTGTCGTGGTCAATTTCATAATACTGCTCATTTAAAAGCTCGTTTTTTCTGAGTTGGCAATTCATTATTCTGCCTCCTTTTCGCTCTCTAAGATATATACCGTGTCTTCTGTTATCATATTGGCAGCAACGATTATCTCTTCACGGCTGACACCGTCTGTCATGGCAATGTACTGCTCGGGAGACATAAAATCACCGCTGAGACACTGTGAGGTGAACCATGCATCAATTGACAGCACACTGTCGCTGACACTGAGATAGGCTTCCTTAAGGCTGAGTTTTGCCGCTTCAATTGTTTCATCTGAAAAATTACCCTGCCTTACCTCGTCAAGCTCATGGCGTATTGCTTCAAGAGCCTTCTGAGTGTTTTCTGTTTCAACGCCGCTCTGCACTGCAATTATGCCTTTTTGCGAAACAAGTCTTGCACTGCAGTAATAGCAAAGGCTCATTTTTTCTCTGACATTCATAAACAGCTTTGAGAAGGTACCGCTGCCGAAAATGGCATTCATCACCTTTATGGCGGCAAAGTTATCCATATCATAGGTCATGCCTGCTCTCAGGCCGATAACGAGCTTGCCCTGCTGAACCTTCTGCTTTTCCGTAACAGTTTTTACTCCGTAGCTTTCAGAGAGGAACTCGGTGCGGGGATAAACTATATCGCCGTCTTTTCTTTCCAGACGGTCAAAACAGGGCTTGATAATATCAGTGAGCTTTTCTTCGTCAAAGCTGCCGGTGACATTAATCTGCACGGGGCAGGTGAGAAGAAGCTTCTTCCACACATCAAAAACATCCTTGCCTGTTATTTCAGCTATTTTATCCTTGGTACCCAGAGGTGAAATGCTGTAGGCCTCATCACAGCACATTTCCTCAGTCATACGCTTTAATGCATAGGCAATTTTGTCATCGTTTTCACTGTCGATACGCTCTGAAAGAAGACGCTTTTCTCTTTCAAGATTTTCTGCCTTAAAGCCGTCGGGAGTGATATCGGGGGTGAAAAGACAGCTCATAAGCAGCTTTATGCCTTCTTCAAGAATGCTTTCGCCACCCAATGCAAAGCGGTTGTCAACTGAAACCAACGAGAGAGTGAGCACCTGAGCCTCGCCAAGCTTAATTGCATTGGCAGACAGCACGGCACCGTAAAGAGAAGCGAGCCTTCTGTTCATCTGTGTCAGTGTGGGATAATCCTTATTTGTTCTTGCAAGCAGGTGAACGAGCAGAGCCTTTTCACTTGCCTTGTTATCAAGGGCGGTGATAATATTAAGTGACACGGCAGAGGTTTTGAACTGATTAGTTTTGTGGGTGCACAGTGTAACTCCTGCCGCGATTTTCTTTCTTTCCATAACTTACCTCCGTAAGGTTAAAATAATATCTATAATTATATCACAAAAGGGGAGTATTATGCAAGGGAATTCGGAATTGCGGAATACGGAATGCACAAATCCGAATTTGTTTGTTGCTTTTGGCTAAAATAACAACAGATTTTTATTTCTTTGCTTCAATTGTCAGATTTTTTCGCTTTATTTGGTTAAAATTCACAATGTTAATTTGACGGAAAAAGCCCCGAAAACAGCCCTTTAAATGCTGAAAATTACAAAAAATAAATCATTAAAATAAATTTTTTGAAAAAATATCCAAAAAAATCACCTGTTTATATTGCAAAATGCCGATAAATTGTGTATAATGGTAAAAATGACAGTAGTCAAAATATCCAATAACACTAATTTAAAGTTGGGGGGACATTAAATATGTCTAACAGGTTATTTCAGGGAATTATCCATCAGATGAAGGATGCTATTGACCGCACCATCGGCGTGGTTGATTCGACAGGCACAATTGTTTGCTGCAGCGACCTTGGCAGAATAGGTGAAAGCGGTGTTGCTGATATGAAGGATGTGCTTATGTCAGCCGATGTTAAGGTTATCGGCGGCAAAACCTATCTTGCAATCGGCACTAACAATCATCCCGACAGCGCTATATTTGTTGACGGCAACGATGAGAGTGCTGCATCCTTTGCAAGACTTATTTCAATTTCACTTGGCGGCATCAAGCAGTATTATGATGTTAAGTTTGACAGGAGCAACTTCGTAAAGAATGTTATTCTTGATAATATTCTTCCCGGTGACATTTATCTCAAGACCCGCGAGCTGGGCTTCAATAACGAGGTGTCACGCTGTGCACTTTTAATCAGAACAGCAGAAAGATCGGAAATTTCTGTCAGCGAGTCAATTCAGGCTCTTTTCCCCGATAAGAATAAGGACTTTGTTATCAACATCAATGAAACCGATATTGCTCTCGTTAAGGAGGTACGCCCCGGCAACGAGATAAAGGATCTTGAAAAGCTTGCAAGAAGCATTGTGGATTCACTTCATACCGAATACTATATCAATGCGGTTATCGGTATCGGCACAATTGTTACAACAATAAAGGATCTTCCCCGTTCCTTTAAGGAATCACAGATTGCTCTTGAGGTAGGCAAGGTCTTTGACACTGAAAAGACAATTGTTACTTATGAAAATCTTGGCATTGCAAGACTTATTTATCAGCTCCCCACAACCCTTTGCGAAATGTTCCTTAAGGAAATATTCAAAAAAGGCTCAATTATCGGTCTTGACCACGAAACACTTTTCACAATACAGAAATTCTTTGAAAATAACCTTAATGTTTCGGAAACATCAAGAAAGCTCTTTGTTCACAGAAACACCCTTGTTTACAGACTTGAAAAGATCAAGAAGCTCACAGGCCTTGACCTTCGTGAGTTTGATGACGCTATTGTCTTTAAGGTTGCTTTAATGGTAAAGAAGTATCTTGATGCTAAGCCGGTTAAGTATTAATGCAGAATGAAGAGTGCAGAATGCAGAATTTCGGGTTGCTTCGCTCCGAAATTATCCGTCTTCATTTTGCAGAAATTTCAAGTGACAACCCGCTGAAGACAAGAGGTTAAAGTTCCCCTTATTATAATCAACGGCACTTGCCGTTTTTGAAAATCTTTTCTGCGGGTATGAAGTTTCGGTTCATATTTAATTAACCCGCGACCGCAATTTTGCATTTTGCACTTTGCATTTTGCATTTTTCGTGTCGTTCCCCTTTCAGTTAAAATTAAGAGAGAGAGAATAGTATGATAGAATTTAACGGTGTATCAATGCGATATAAGACAAACGGTGCCGTTGCCCTTGACAATGTGAATGTCAAAATAGAGGCCGGCGAATTTGTCTTTATAGTCGGTGCTTCAGGCGCCGGCAAAAGCTCATTTTTAAATGTAATTATGGGTCAGGAAAATGTAGACGCAGGCTCTGTTACCGTGGGACACTATAATCTTCAGCGTATGAAGAAAAGGGATTTGCCCTATCTTCGCCGTATGCTGGGCATAGTTTTCCAGGATTTCCGTCTCATTCCCAAAATGACCGTTTATGATAATGTTGCTTTCGCCCTTCGTGTTATCGGTATGGGTGAAAAGAAAATCACCAAGAGAGTGCGCTATGTTTTAAAGCTCGTTGACCTTTCGGATAAGTATGACTGCTTCCCCAACCAGTTATCCACAGGCGAAAGACAGCGTGTTGCCATTGCAAGAGCTCTCGTAAACAATCCTCATGTTATCATTGCAGACGAGCCCACGGGTAACCTTGACCCTGTGCTTTCAAGTGATATTATGAGCCTTTTTGACAAAATCAATTCACTTGGTGCCACTGTTGTGGTTGTTACCCATGACCTTGAGCTTGTGCACCAGTTTGACCACAGAGTCGTTACAATTGAAAACGGAAAGATTATTTCCGATATTCCTGCCGGCAGTAAGGCTGCTGCAGTGCCTCACAGACCTGTGGGCATTGCCGCTGTCAAGGCTTCCGTACCCGCTAAGGATGTGCCCTTGGCTGCAAGTGAAGCCCCGGCAACGCAGGAAAATGAAAGTGCTCAGCCGGATGAGCCGGCAGAAAATGTTCCCGCTCAGGAAAATGCGGACGGGTACAAGGAAGCTGAAGAAACGGAGGTAAGCGAAAATGGCTGATAAGAACAAGCAGAATGTCAAGCAAAAACGCAGAACCTCCGGAGGTCTTAACACAACCTATCTGACCAAAATGGGTATTCACAATATGATAGCCAACCGCAGTATGTCGGTGTCATCCGTCAGCGTGCTGACAGCCTGTCTGCTGCTCGTGGGCCTTTCTCTCATTATACTTCTCAATATCCAGACTCTTGTTAAGGATATGGAAAAGCAGAATGTTGTTGTGGCTTTCGTTGAAGAAAACATTGACGATGCCGCAGTGGCTAAGGTGGGTGAGGACCTGAAGGCTATCCCCGATGTAATTGCAGTTGAGTTTGTTTCAAAAGAGCAGGGCTATGAGGAGCAGCTTGAGGAATTTGGTGTTGATGAAGGTCTTTTTGACGGAATTATCGAAAATCCTCTGCCTCATTCCTACAGAATATCTGTAGGCAACCTTGAAAATTTCAACACTACATTAGCAGTTATTGAGGCAACCGCCAATGTGCAGAGCGTGCGTGAAAGTCACGAGCTTGTCAATCAGATTTCCACTCTGCAAAGCTCTGTCACTGCCATATGTCTTGTGCTTGTTATAGTGCTGGGCATTGTGTCACTGTTTATTATTTCAAACACTATCCGCATCACAATGGTGTCAAGAAAGATAGATATTCAGGTTATGAAAAGCGTAGGTGCAACAAATATGTTCATCTGCTGGCCTTTTATGATTGAAGGCATCTTCATAGGCATAGTTTCGGGTACTCTTGCACTTATCATCACAATTATAGTTGAACGCTTTGAGGGCATGTCGATGAACTCACTTCTTGAGATGTTCGGCTCTCAGGGCATATCACTTATGGATTATCTGCCCCTTCTTATTTTAGGATATTTTGTTTCAGGCATACTTCTGGGTTCAATCGGCAGCCTTGTTTCAATCAGAAAGTATCTGAAAAAAGAGGGCAGCGAAGCTAACGATATTTAATTTAGCTGCACAAGGGTGGTTTTATCACCCTTGTGCAAAGCTGTGCTTTTATGAATGCAAAATGTAAAGTGCAAAATGCAAAATAGCGGGTCGCTTCGCTCCGATTATATCCGTTTGCAATTTGCACAAAACCAAAGTCGCACTCCGCCGAGAAAAACTCATATTGCTCCCAAAAGGGGCAATGTCACGCAATGACAAAGAGGCTTACAATCGACGGCACTTGCATTTTCTGAGCATTATCTCTGCGGGCGGAAACTGTATAGTTTATTAAAATTAACCCGCGACCACAATTTTGCATTTATAATTTTGCATTTTTAAAACGGGAGGATTTGCTATGAAAGCTAAAAACAGAATAATATGCCTTTTGCTTTGCTTTGTTATGCTGCTCACTTCATGGACATTTGCTCCTGATATTTTTACCGCATCGGCAAAATCAAAAAGCGAGCTTGAGGATGATATAAGAGAATATGACAAGCAGATAGATGCTGCTGAGGATAAGCTCAATGAGCTTAAAGAGAAAAAGGAAAAGCAGAAGGAATATCTGGATGCTCTTGAAGCTCAGATAAATGTTATGAAGGCTAAGGCAACTGCCATTCAGACTCAGGTTAACACCATTGATGAGGAAATAGAGGAGCTTAACAAAAAGCTCAAGCAGCTTGGCAGTGAAATTGCAATCATAGAAGAAGATATAGAAGAAACCGAAGATAACATTCAGGAAACTGAGGACAATATAGCTCAGTCAAGTGACCTGCTTGCACAGCGTATCCGTGCGGCATATATGCAGGGAGATGACTCACAGCTGCAGATACTTTTAGGTGCAGATTCTCTCGCATCCTTTCTCACACGCCTTGAGATGATGAAAAGAACCTCCGAGGCAGACAAAAAGCTCATAGATGAGTTCAAAGCTAAGGTTTTGCAGCTTGAGGCTGATAAGCAAAAGCTTGAAGAGGATAAGGAAAAGCTCAGCGGCAAAAAAACAGAGCTTGACCTTAAAAAAGAGGAAGCCGTAGAAAAGAAAAAAGACCTGAAGGCAAAAAAGGCAGAGCACGATAAGGCCCGTGCCGAGCTTGAAGAAAGCTATAATAAAATAGATGAATATGTTGCAGAGCTTGACAGATCAAGTGCTGCATATAAGGGATATATAGCAAGGCTTGAAAAAGAAAAAAAGCAGGCCGATGCTGAAATCAACAAAATTCTCAGCGAATATTATGCCACCTCAAATCAGCAGTCAACCACACTTCCCTCCGGCGGCAATGCAAACCCAAACACAGGAGACTCCTCAGGCGGTAAGGCTGACTATGTGACAAGTGACACATGGGCTTGGCCCATAGGTAACCGCTGGTGCTATATCAGCTCCAAGTTCGGTTACAGAGACCCGAGTATTTCCGGTTGGGGCTTCCACGGCGGTATTGACTTAGCCGGCGGCAACGGTGCACTTCACGGTGCTCCCGTATATGCCACAAGAGCCGGCAGAGTTATCACGGCTGTTACCAGTGACAGCGGCTACGGCATTTATGTGCTTATAGACCATGGCGACGGCTATTCGAGCCTTTATGCCCATATGTCTGTCAGATATGTCAGCGTGGGCGACACTGTTGCCAAGGGTCAGATGATAGGCAGAGTAGGGGACACGGGCAACTCAAGACTGGCTCACCTTCACTTTGAAATACGCTATTACGGCGAAAAGAAGGACCCCCTCAACTATGTTAAAAACCCTAACTGATGATAAAAACCAAAACTAAGGAGTGATCAGGTGAATAAGAAAATACTGTGTGTTTTGCTGTGCTTCACCTTAGTGCTTACAGCACTTGCTTTCTCAGTACCCTCAAACACTGCTTCGGCGGCAACAAAGACAGAGCTTGAGGATAAAATTGACGAGATTGACGATAAAATTGCAGCTAACAAAAAGAAGCTTGAGGAGCTTAAGAATAAAAAGGAATCACAGAAGGAATATCTGGACACTCTTGAGGATCAGATTGAAGCTGTTGAAAGAAAGGCAACAAACCTTCAGACACAGATCAGTGGTGTTGACGAGGAAATTGTCGAGCTTAACAAGCATCTCAAGCAGCTTGGCAGTGAAATTACTCTGCTTGAAGAGGAAATTGCAAAAATTGAAAAGAAAATAGTCAAGACAAAAAAGAATATTGAGGAAACAAGTGACCTGTTGGCTCAGCAGATCAGAGCCGCATATATGGGTTCAAACGAGTCAACACTTAAAATACTCATGGGTGCCGATTCTCTTGCCTCATTTCTTACAAGGCTGGAAATGATGAAGCGTACCTCTGAAAATCAGAAAAAGGTTATTGAGGACTTTAAGGCTAAGGTAACGGAGCTTCGTAAGCAGGAAGAGGAGCTTGAAGAGGATAAGAAAACCTATGACGGCAAAAAGAGTGAGCTTGAGCTGAAAAAGGAAGAGAAGGTTGAAAAGAAAAGTGAGCTTCTCACCAAGCAGGCAGAGCACAAGCGTACTATGAAAAGCCTTGAAAAGAAATATGACGAAATCGAAGTTTATATTTCTTCACTTGATAAAACAGGCTCTGCATATCAGAACTATATAAAAGAGCTTGAAGCTGAAAAGAAGGCAGCTGACGAGGAAATCAACAAAATTCTCAGTGAATATTATGCCACCTCAAATCAGCAGTCAACCACTCTTGCAGGTGCCAATGCCAACCCGACAACCAAGCCTGCAGGCAGCGGCGGAGGATATAACTCCAACGCATCATGGGCATGGCCCTTGGGTAACGCCTCCTGCTATATCAGCTCAGGGTACGGCTACAGAGATCCCAGTGTTTCAGGCTGGGGCTTCCACGGCGGCATTGACATTGCAGGCGGAGGAATTACGGGTAAGCCTGTCTATGCCACAAGAGCCGGCAGAGTCATTACGGCAGTAACAAGCAACAGCGGCTACGGCATTTATGTGCTTATAGACCACGGTGACGGCTATTCAAGCCTTTACGCTCATATGTCAGTGAGATATGTCAGTGTGGGTGATACCGTTTCAAAGGGTCAGATGGTGGGCAGAGTAGGTAGTACGGGTAATGTAACAGGCCCTCACCTTCACTTTGAAATCCGCTATTACGGTGAAAAGAAGAACCCGTCTAATTTTGTCAAAAAACCATAAATTCAATGTGCAGAGGGATAGAAAATAACTATCCCTCGGCTTTGCATTTTATCTGAAAGGGTGATGTCATAATGAACAGAAAAATATCATTGGGAATAGCTCTGGGTATAACCTTAATAATGATGTTTGTTTCCTCTTCAGGTGCATATTTTTTCATAAAAAACAAATATGATACAGCCCTTGAGGGTATGCCCGAAAAGCTTTTGAGATATGAGTATTTTGATGAGGTGGCAGGTGTTATTGAAAAAAACTATTACGGCAGTGTCAGTGAAGAAACACTGCGCCGTGCTCTGACACAGGGCTATGTTGACGCCCTCGGTGAGAATGCACAGTATATGACAAAGGAAGAATATACCCGCTATAAAAGAGAAAGTCAGGGTGATATGGACGGCATAGGCGTTGCCTGCACCAAGACTTCATCAGGTAAAATTAAGATAACCAAGGTATTTGAAGGCTCAACTGCAAAAAACAGCGGTATAAAAAAAGGCGATATAATAACGGCCTTTGACGGTATTGAGGTGAGCGGTAAAAACTATGATGAAATGGTGTCAAAGCTCCATGATACTCTGACACAGAGTGTAAATATCATATATAAAAGAGGCAAAAAAGAGACTGATGTCACAATAAAAAAAGGCTATGAGGCACAGTCCCTCACTACGGGTGTTTATGAAAGCATAGGCTATATTGACATAAGTGAGTTTTACAGTGAAACTGCCGACAAGGTGAGTGAAGCCCTTGACACCTTTCTGCTTTCAGGCATTAAGGGTGTGGTTGTTGACCTTCGCTCAAACAGCAGCCGCAACTATGAAAATGCCGTGAAAACCCTTGACCTGTTTGTTCCTATGACCGGGGAGGAAAAGGCGGCGGCAAGCGTTCTTGATGAAAAGGGGAGTATGGTTAAAAGCTACACAACATCTCCCGGTGAAATTAATGTGCCCGTGTGTGTGCTTGTTTCACAGTCAACGGCAGCGGCGGCAGAGCTCTTTGCCGATAACATAAGGAGCTTCTCCAAGGGAACGGTTTACGGCAGTACCACTGCAGGGGATGCCCTTGTCAGAGAGGCCTTCGAGCTTTCAGACGGCAGTGCCTTACTTCTTTGTACGGGTAAGATAGTGCCCTACAGTGCTGAGAGCTTCGAAAACTCGGGTGTTACCCCCGACGAGATAACAGAAAACACAGAAAAAAACGATGATTTTAAAGAAGATGAGCTGTTTTTGAAGGCAGCGGCATCACTTCTGCAGTAAAGGAGGAATATCAATGACAGTTAAGGTTACGGTTATTGCGGCAATAAGAAGCAACGGAATTAACCTGAAAAACGCACTTGATTCGCTTAAAAATCAGACTCTCAGCGATATTGAAATCCTTTTATGCGATGCCGGAAGCACTGACGAAACCGGGGATATTATGAAAGCCTATCTCAGTGACCCGCGTTTTCGTTATATCCGCCTTGAAACTAACAGCATTTCTGAGGCGAGAAACCACTGCATAGATATTGCAAGGGGAAAATATATAGCTTTTTGCGATAAAAATGTAATCTTCTCAAAAAATCTTATAAAGAAGCTTTATGAATGTGCCGAGCAGGAGCAGGCTGACCTTTGCATTGCTCCTATGGAAAGCTCAGATATTTACGGAAAGCACGAGTTTTCAAGCACGGGCATACTTTCACGCAGAAAGAAAGCAGATAAGTTTGACACCGACATCATCTGGAACCCTGCCGTGACCAATAAGCTGTTTCTCAAAAGCAAGCTCACTGAAAAAGGTATACGCTTTCGCAAATACGGCAAGGCAAGAGAGGCAGCTTTTTCAATTCCCTGTGCCTTTGAAAGTGACAATATAACAGTTTCGAGCAAGGGACTCGTTTCCTATATCAATCCTGTTGACAGTGAAGGTGTATCGGATGTGCCTATTGAGCATTATCTTGATGCTTATGAATATATTATCACGCTTGCACGCTCTGCCTTTCACAGTGCCGAGGAAAATGCCGTAACGAATTTTGACAGAAAAGAGCTTAAAAAGCAGTCAGTGTGCTATATTGACCAGATTTATCATAAGGAAATTACGGTTTTGCTTTACAGTTACTACAGGCACTTCTGGTCTTTAAGTGAAGAAGAAATTAAAAAGTACGCCCAAGCAATTGAGTCACTTGTTACAAGACTCTCAAAATCAGGTAAAAGGGCACTGACAGAAAAGAATAAGGATATCTTCTATGAAGATAAGCTCATTACCTCAAAAAGAGAAATGGCGGAAAATCCGAAGGTTACAGTCTGCATCGGTATGAGTGACTATGCTGCACACCACAGCACCGAAAGACTGAACATTCAGGTTTCATCTGTGTTTATGCAGACTATGCCTTCCTTTGAGCTGCTGGTTGACAGCCGCCTTGAGGATGTGTTCCCCGAAAAATGGAGAAAATGTGAAAATGTGATTTTTGTTCAGGCAAGCAGCCTGGGTGACTTCAAGGACAGTGCTCTTGAAAAGAGCAGAACAAAATACATAATGTATCAGGACGGTTTTGCACGGCTTAATCCGAAAATCCTTATGCGTCATTACTGTGCCCTTGAAGGCAAGGATAAATACGGCTTTTCAACATCGCCTCTGACTAAGTTTGACGGTCACACAGTTTCAGAGTATTCCTTCTCTGACCTGAGCTATTATTCCGATATCAGACAGACCAGAACCCACAATGACAATTACACCTATGCTCTTGATCTGTTTTTCTGCAACAAGCTTTTCAGAACAGAGCATCTTAACGGTATCCGCTTCTCCTTCAGTGACAATGCGGTGGCAGATATGTATAAGCTTTATTCTCATTCACGCTTTAAAAAGCTCTCTCACAGAGGTGCTTATCTGCCCTACAGTGAGGATGAGGCAATAGGCTATCTCAGAAGCCATCAGCAGGCATTGCCCTCATCCTGCAGAAAAATGTACCGTAACTATAAAAGTGTATATTTCAGAAAGGTCACCCTGAAAAAAGCTGCGGTAAAGACAAAAAGCTTTCTTTCAAAGCTGACTGAGCTTATTATAAGATATATAGGCATGGTCCTTACGGCCTGCTACTCACGGCAAAAAATCAGGCAGAGAGTGTTCTTTTATTCCTCCCGTGCCGACGGTCATTTTCTCGAAAACCTTGATGCAGTCTATTCTGCCTATGAGGGTGAAAAAACAGCCTTTCATAAGAGTAAGCCCCATAAGCTCAGGGACTTTGTAAAAATCAGAAAATACATTCTCACAAGCAAGGTTATTGTGACTGATGACTATATCGATTGCCTTCGTACCTGCCGGCTCAGACCCGAGCAAAGCGTTATTCAGATATGGTACACAGGCGGTGCCTTCAGGCGCTTCGGTCTTGACTCATCGAGCCTTGTGTCTCCCATTGACGAATATAAGGCACACTCCCAGTATACAGATGTCTGCGTATCGTCGGAATATGTAAGGCAGTTTTACAGTCACGCCTTCGGTGTTGATATGGATATTATCATACCTACGGGTACACCGAGAAGTGACCTTATTGTCAAGGACACGAAGTACGGCGAAAAAAGAGAGGAAATATGCAAAAAGCATCCTCTGCTCAGAGATAAAAAGGTCTATGTCTATTTCCCCACCTTCAGAGAGGAGGACGGTGAAATTGCCGATTTTGACCCGAAAATAAAATGGGCAACTCTCAATGACGAGCTTGAGGATGACGAGGTTTTCGTGCTTTGCAGACACCCCTTTATGACTCAGCAGTATATCAAGGGAATGTTCTATTCAAGAGTAAAGGATTACACCGCTGACCCGACAACAGAGCTTGTGGCCATTGCCGATGTAGTAATTACGGACTATTCATCAATTGTTTTTGATGCTTCTCTTATGGGCAAGCCTATGGTCTTTTATGCACCTGATTATAAAAAGTACGAGGGAGAGTTTTATTTCAACTATAATGAGTACCTCCCCGGTGAGATAATATATTCCAGTGACGGGCTTCTTGATGCACTTCGCAGAGCAGGTGAAAATTCTTCAAAAGAGCGCATTGCCGAATTTTGCAGAAAAGAAATGGACGGCTGTGACGGCAATGCCACAAAAAAGGTAATAGCAGTTATAGAAAAAAGATTGGCACAAAGGAGAGACAACAATGAAAACAATACTTAAATCACTTATTGCAGTGCTTATGATGATAAGTGCGGCATTGCCTGAAATGCTCTCTCTCGGAAAGCTTCCCCAAGGAAAAAACATAAGTCTTGATGAATTTGAGCTTGTGTGGAGTGATGAATTTGACGGAGACAGCCTTGACAAAAGCAAATGGGAATATAATTGGTGGGAAACACAGCGAAAGGGCGGCTATTGGCATGAGGATATGGTCAGTGTAAAAGACGGCAATCTTATAATAAAAACGGAATATCTCAGCGAGCCCCTTGAAAACTACTATTATGACACATGGCATGACAGAATTGATTTCAAGGAATATAAAGCCGGTTATTACACAGGTATTGTCAGAAGCCGCTATGAGCAGTGCTACGGCTATTTTGAGGTCAGGTGTATGCTTCCTGCGGCTCAGGGCCTCTGGAGTGCCTTCTGGATGATGAACGATAAGGTTGAGAATGTTGACGGCTCAGGCAAGGACGGCACTGAGGTTGACATTTTTGAATCCTTCTATTATAAAGACCATTGGTGGGGCAACGACTGCGTTGTTTCAGGCATTCACTATGACGGGTACGGCGAAGGTCACAAGGGTGACAGCATAGGCAAAACCTTTATTGAGAATGACCCTTACACTGAGTATAACACCTACGGTCTTGAATGGACCGAGGATGAATATATCTTTTATCTCAACGGTGTTGAAACAGGCAGACTTTCCACCGGCGGTGTGTCACAAAATCCTGAATATCTCATACTTTCCTGTGAGGTCAGCGGAGAAAACGGCATTGCCTCAGGTGACAGACACGGTGCAGGCGAAATCAGCAAAACACCTGAAAAGAACTGGCCTGCAGAGTTTACGGTTGACTTTTTCAGATGCTATAAGCATAAGTAATTCTGAATTATTAATTATGAATTATTAATTGTCGTTACATG
>JAFQLV010000048.1 GCA_017396515.1 Clostridia bacterium
GCTTATGCCGTAAGGTTTTTGATATTGATAACAATAACCCGGAAATTTATGTTCCCCGCGATGAATTTGGCGGCAAGAGCATTGCAGAGGCTCTGCTTGTTCCCACTAAGATTTATGTAAAGCCTGTTCTTGCTCTCATTGAAAAGGTTAAGGTCAAGGGCATTTCACATATCACAGGCGGCGGCTTCTATGAAAATATTCCCCGTTCAATTCCCGACGGCCTTTGTGCTAAGATTGATAAATCCGCTGTTAAGGTGCTCCCCATCTTTGATGTTATTGCCAAGTGGGGCAATATTCCCGAGCGTGATATGTATAACACCTATAACATGGGTGTCGGCATGAGTATTGTTGTTCCCAAGGATGAGGTTGAGCTTTCACTCTCAGTTCTAAAGGAAAACGGCATTGATGCTTATGTTATCGGTGAAATCATTGAAGGCGATGAGAAGGTGATTCTGTAATGAAAAAGAGAATCGCAGTTCTCGTTTCAGGCGGCGGAACAAATCTTCAGGCTCTTATTGATGCAGAAAAAGAGGGTATGTTCGGTGAAAGCAGAATTACTCTTGTCATTGCATCAAAGCCCGGTGTCTACGCCCTTGAAAGAGCAAAGAATGCAGATATTCCTTCTGCTGTGCTATGCAAAAAGGATTATGCCGATATAGCCGCCTACTCAAGAGCTCTGACAGACACACTCAAGGCAAACAGCATTGACCTTGTGGTACTGGCAGGCTTTCTCACAATTATTGACGAGCAGGTTTACGAGGCATACCCTAATGCAATAATAAATATTCACCCTGCACTTATACCCTCCTTCTGCGGCAAGGGCTACTACGGTCTTCGCGTGCACGAGGCAGCTCTGGAAAAGGGTGTTAAGGTTTCAGGTGCAACGGTACACTTCGTAACCCCCGAGTGTGATGCAGGACCCATTATTCTGCAGAAGGCTGTTGCAGTACAGCAAAATGACACACCCGAAGCCTTGCAGGAAAGAATTATGAAAGAAGCTGAGTGGAAAATTCTCCCCGAGGCTGTGAAGCTTTTCTGTGAGGACAGATTAACCGTAAAAAATAATAAAGTATATATAGGAGAGTAAGCTATGAAAGTTTCAACCATCAAAGAAGAACTTAATTCTCTTGCTTATCACGGCAGAGGCATCATCATCGGCAAAAGTGCCGACGGCAAAAAGGCTGTAACTGCTTATTTCATCATGGGCAGAAGCGAAAACAGCCGTAACCGTGTTTTCGTTCTTGAGGGCGATGCAATGCGTACCAAGGCTTTTGACGAGAGCAAGATGACAGACCCCCACCTTATCATCTACTACCCCGTAAGAGTGCTCGGCAACAAAACTATCGTGACAAACGGCGACCAGACTGACACTATCTATGAGCTTATGGATAAGCAGATGACCTTTGAGCAGGCACTTCGCACAAGAGAGTTTGAAGATGACAAGCCCAACTTCACTCCCAGAATTTCAGGCATTATCCGCCTTGAAAAGGAAGGCATGAACTATGCTATGTCAATTCTCAAAAGTGCTGAGGGCGACGACAGCTCCTGTGAAAGATTTACATACGCTTACTCAAATCCCCTTTGCGGCAAAGCAAAGTTCATTCACACCTATAACTGTGACGGCAATCCCCTGCCCTCATTTGAAGGTGAGCCCAAGACTCTCGAGCTTCCCGATGTTTCTATCGACGAGCTGACAGAGCTTATCTGGGAAAATCTTAACGAAGACAATAAGGTTTCACTTTTCGTCAGATATATTGACATTGAAAGCGGCGAAAGCGAAACAAGAGTAGTAAATAAGAATAAATAATAAAACGGAGGCTAACAATGAAAGAGTTTGAACTTAAATACGGTTGTAACCCCAACCAGAAACCTTCAAAAATTTATATGCACGACGGCTCAGAGCTGCCTATCGAAATTCTTTCAGGCAGACCAGGCTATATCAACTTCCTTGATGCTTTCAACTCATGGCAGCTTGTTAAGGAGGTAAAGGAAGCAACAGGTCTTCCCGCAGCAGCATCCTTCAAGCATGTAAGCCCCACCTCGGCAGCAGTAGGCACAATCCTTCCCGAAAAATTAAAGAAGGCCTGCTTCGTTGACGATGTTCCCGGCCTTGACGAAAGTCCCCTTGCCTGCGCTTATGCAAGAGCAAGAGGCACTGACAGAATGTGCTCCTTCTGTGACTGGGTTGCTCTCTCAGATGTTTGCGATGCCACAACTGCGAAGCTTATCAAGCGTGAAATTTCCGACGGTGTTATCGCTCCCGGTTACACGGACGAGGCACTTGCTATTCTTAAATTAAAGAGAAACGGCAACTATAATGTAGTTAAAATTGACCCTGACTATGTTCCTGCCGAAATTGAAACAAAGCAGGTTTACGGCATCACCTTCCAGCAGGGCAGAAATAACTTTGAAATAAACGAAGCTCTTCTCAGTGATATCGTAACAAAGAATAAGGAGCTTTCCGAGAGTGCAAAGAGAGACCTTATTATTGCTCTCATTACTCTTAAATATACTCAGTCCAACTCAGTGTGCTATGCTTATGACGGACAGGCTATCGGCGTTGGTGCAGGCCAGCAGTCAAGAATTCACTGCACCCGTCTTGCAGGCACAAAGGCAGACACATGGCTTCTGCGTCAGGCTGATAAGGTGCTGAATCTCCCCTTCCTGCCCACACTCGGCAGAGCAGACCGTGACAATGTTATCGACGGTTACATCAACAAAAACGAAGAGGATGTATGTGCTGACGGCAACTGGCAGAAGTATTTCACATCTCAGCCCGAGCCCTTCACAAAAGAAGAAATGGATGCTCACCTTAAGACCTTCTCAGGCATTGCACTCGGCTCAGATGCATTCTTCCCCTTCTCAGATAATATCGAAAGAGCATATCGCAGCGGCGTAAGCTATATTGCAGAGCCCGGCGGTTCAATAAGAGACGATGCCGTTATCGAGTGTGCAGACAAATACAATATGGTAATGGCATTCACAAAGATGAGACTCTTCCACCACTAATAAAAATCCCCCGAAAAGGAGAACACAATGCTTAACTATTTTAACGAACTTGAAAAATATGACTCAGAGGTCTTTGCAGCCTGCGATAAGGAGCTGACCAGACAGGAAACCTTCATTGAGCTTATTGCCTCGGAAAATATCGTTTCCAAGGCCGTGCTCTTAGCTGCAGGCAGCGTGCTCACCAACAAGTACGCAGAGGGCTATCCCGGCAAACGCTACTACGGCGGCTGCCACTGTGTTGACGAGGTTGAAAACATTGCAAGAGAAAGAGCAAAGAAGCTTTTCGGTGCAGAGCATGCCAATGTGCAGCCCCACTCAGGTGCCAATGCTAACCTTGCCGCCTTCTTTGCACTTCTTGAAACAGGCGACACTGTTATGGGCATGAATCTTTCTCAGGGCGGTCACCTTTCACACGGCTCACCTGTTAACATCTCAGGCAAATACTGGAATATTGTTCCCTACGGTGTTGACGATGAAACTGAAATGATCGACTATGACAAGATGAGAGAAATTGCTCTGGAATGTAAGCCCAAGCTTATCGTTGTGGGTGCAAGTGCTTATTCAAGAGTTATCGACTTCAAGCGCTGCAGAGAAATTGCAGACGAGGTGGGTGCATATCTTATGGTTGATATGGCTCACATTGCAGGTCTTGTTGCCGCAGGCATTCATCCCTCACCCGTACCCTATGCAGATGTTGTTACCTCAACAACCCACAAAACTCTCCGCGGACCCCGTGGCGGACTTATCCTTTGCAGACAGGAGCTTGCTCAGAAAATTGACAAGGCTGTTTTCCCCGGCACTCAGGGCGGTCCTCTTATGCACATAATTGCTGCCAAGGCTGTTGCCTTCGGTGAGGCTCTCAGTGACGACTTCAAGGCTTATCAGAAGCAGCTTCACAAAAACGCTGCCGCCTTCTGCGAGGCACTTAAGGCTGAGGATATCGACATCGTTTCAAAGGGCACAGACAATCACCTTATGCTTCTCGACCTGAGAAAATATGACATTTCAGGCAAGGAGCTTGAGGCAAGACTTGACGAGGTTCACATCACAGCAAACAAAAACACCATCCCCAACGACCCCAAGAGCCCCTTCGTTACAAGCGGTCTTCGTTTGGGTACTGCTGCCGTTACCTCAAGAGGCTTCAAGGAAGAGGATATGAAGCTTATTGCTAAATGGATTAAGTTGGCAATTACTGACTTTGAAGCTTCAAAAGAGGAAATCACAAAGGGAGTGCTTACTCTTTGCGAAAAATATCCTATCTACGCTGACTAAGAGGTGAGAGATATGAAAATTATGGTTGTAGGCGGTGGCGGACGCGAACACGCCATCATCAAAAAGCTTAAAGAAAACAAAGATATTGAAAAGATCTATGCTTTGCCCGGCAACGGCGGTATTGCCGCTGACGCAGAATGTGTTGCAATCAGCGCAACAGATATAGACGGCATATGTGAATGGGCAAAAAGCAACCCCGTTGACTATGCTGTTGTGGCTCCCGACGATCCTCTCGTTCTGGGTGCTGTTGACAGACTCACTGCTATGGGTATCCCCTGCTTCGGCCCTGAGGCTAAGGCAGCAATAATTGAGGGCAGCAAGGTTTTCTCAAAGAATCTTATGAAAAAATACGGCATTCCCACGGCAGAGTACGAAGTATTTTCTGATATGGAAAAGGCTCTGGCTTATCTTGAAACCGCTCCCATTCCCACAGTTATCAAGGCTGACGGTCTGGCTCTGGGCAAGGGTGTTATCATCGCCATGACAAGAGACGAGGCTAAGGATGCCGTTAAGTCAATGATGCAGGATAAAATCTTCGGTGCCAGCGGCAACAACATTGTTATTGAGGAGTTCCTCACAGGCCCTGAGGTTTCAGTGCTTTCCTTCACAGACGGCAAGACAGTTGTTCCCATGATTTCATCAATGGACCACAAGAGAGCTCTTGACAATGACGAGGGTCTTAACACCGGCGGTATGGGCACAGTTGCCCCCAACCCCTATTACACCAAGGCTGTTGCCAAGGAGTGTATGGAAAAGATTTTCCTGCCCACCATAAATGCTATGAATGCTGAGGGACGCACCTTCAAGGGCTGCCTTTACTTCGGTCTTATGATAACCGAAAAAGGCCCCAAGGTTATTGAGTACAACTGCCGTTTCGGCGACCCTGAGACACAGGTTGTTCTCCCCTTGCTTGAAAGTGACCTGCTCACTGTTATGAAGGCTACCACTGACGGTACCCTTGCCGAAACAGAGGTTAAATTTTCAGATAAGCATGCCTGCTGTGTCATTATGGCCTCAAAGGGCTATCCCCAGAAATATGACAAGGGCTTTGCAATAGACATCCCTGAAGATGTAAAAGACAGCGTTTATGTTGCCGGTGCAGTGCTCGACGGCACCACTCTTAAAACAAGCGGCGGCAGAGTACTTGGTGTAACCGCCACAGGCGCCTGCCTTGACTGCGCAATAAACGGTGCTTATGAAAAGGTAAAGAAGGTCAGCTTTGACAATGCATTCTATAGAAACGATATAGGCAAAAAAGCCAAGGAGGCAAAATAAATGGTATATCGCATATATGTTGAAAAGAAAAAGGAGCTCGCCAATGAGGCTAAAGGTCTTTTAGGCGACATTAATTCACTGCTTGGCATCAAGAGCGTAACCGCCCTTCGCGTTATTAACCGCTATGATGCTGAGGATATAGAAAAAGAGCTTTTCGATTACGCAGTTAAAAATGTTTTTTCAGAGCCTCAGCTTGATATAACAAGTGATGTTCTCTCTGCTGAGGGTGCTGCTGTTTTTGCTGTTGAGCCTCTCCCCGGTCAGTTTGACCAGAGAGCTGACTCCGCCGCTCAGTGTATTCAGATTATCTCACAGGGTGAAAGACCCACTGTCAAGACTGCAAAGGTTTATGCTCTTTACGGTGATGTAACAGAGGCTGAGCTCAAAGAAATCAAAAAGTATGTTATCAACCCCGTTGAGTCAAGAGAGGCTTCACTTGAAGAGGCTGAAACCCTCAAGACAAAATATGATATCCCCACTGAGGTTGAAACCCTTGACGGCTTCATTGACCTGGACAAGAAGGGCCTTGCCGACTTCGTTAAGAAGTATGCTCTGGCTATGGATAACGATGATATTGCTTTCTGTCAGGACTATTTCAAGAAGGAAGGCAGAAACCCCACTATCACTGAAATCCGCATGATTGACACCTATTGGTCAGACCACTGCCGTCACACCACCTTCCTCACCACTATAGACAGTGTTAAATTTGAGGATGAGCTTTTGCAGAGAGCTTATGACGACTATATTGAAACAAGAAAAGAGCTCGGCAGAACAAAGCCTATTTGCCTTATGGATATCGGCACTCTTGCAGGCAAATATCTGGGTGCCAAGGGATATCTTGACAAGCTTGATGAAAGTGAAGAAATCAACGCTTGCACAGTTAAAATTGAGGTTGAGGTTGACGGCAAGAAAGAGCCCTGGCTCCTTCTTTTCAAAAACGAAACCCACAACCACCCCACTGAAATTGAGCCCTTCGGCGGTGCCGCAACCTGTATCGGCGGTGCTATCCGTGACCCGCTTTCAGGCAGAAGCTATGTTTACGGTGCTATGCGTGTAACAGGTGCAGGTGACCCCTTAAAGAGTGTTGCCGAAACTATCCCCGGCAAGCTGCCCCAGAGAAAGATTGTTACAACTGCTGCTGCAGGTTATTCATCATACGGTAACCAGATCGGTCTTGCAACAGGCATTGTTGACGAGCTTTATCATGAAGGCTACACAGCTAAGAGAATGGAAATCGGTGCTGTTGTTGCCGCTGCTCCCGCTGAAAATGTAAGACGCGAGTGCCCCGAGGACGGCGATGTTGTTATTCTTCTTGGCGGTGCCACAGGCCGTGACGGCTGCGGCGGTGCCACAGGCTCATCAAAGTCACACACTATGGAAAGCCTTGAAACCTGCGGTGCAGAGGTGCAGAAGGGTAACGCTCCCGAAGAAAGAAAGCTTCAGAGACTTTTCAGAAACAAGGAAGCTTGCCGCATGATCAAGCGCTGTAACGACTTCGGTGCAGGCGGTGTGTCTGTTGCTATTGGTGAGCTTGCAGACGGCCTTGAAATTGACCTTAACGCAGTACCAAAGAAGTATGAGGGTCTTGACGGCACAGAGCTTGCTATCAGTGAAAGCCAGGAAAGAATGGCTGTTGTTATAGAAAAAGAAAACATTGACAGCTTCCTTGCTCTTGCAAAGAAGGAAAACCTTAACGCTACCGTTGTGGCTAAGGTTAAGGCTGAAAAGCGCCTGACAATGTATTGGAACGGCAAGGCAATTGTTGATATCAGCCGTGAGTTCCTTAACTCAAACGGTGCTGAAAAGCATATCGATATTGAGGTTACTGCTCCCCAGTGCCCCATGAAGAAGATTGAGGGCGGCTTCAAAGACAATATGAACGCTCTTGCTGCTGACCTTAATGTCTGCTCAAAGAGAGGCCTCAGCGAGCGCTTTGACTCCACTATCGGTGCAGGCACAGTGCTTATGCCCTTCGGCGGCAAAAATCAGCTCACACCCATTCAGGCAATGGTTCAGCTGGTTTCAACCGAAAAGGGTCACACAAAGGATTGCTCACTTATGTCCTGGGGCTATAACCCCTTCTATACAGAGAAAACACCCTTCCACGGTGCATATATGGCTGTTATTGAGTCTGTCTGCAAGCTTATTGCAACAGGCGCCAAGTTTGAGGATGTTTATCTCACCTTCCAGGAATATTTTGAGAGACCGGGTAAAGACCCCAAGCGTTGGGGCAAGCCTCTTGCAGCACTCCTCGGTGCATTCAAGGCTCAGAAAGACCTTAAGGTTGCCGCTATCGGCGGTAAGGACTCCATGAGCGGTACATTTGAAAATCTTGATGTACCCCCCACTCTCGTTTCCTTTGCAGTTACAACTGACAAGGTTGATAATGTTGTTTCACCTGAATTTAAAAAGGCAGGCAACAAGCTCATTAAGCTCACTCCCGAATTTGACAGTGACCGCCTGCCCGTAACCGAGTCACTCCTTGGTGTATTTGCTAAGGTGACAGAGCTTCTCAGAAGCGGTAAGGCTGTTTCCTGCTACACACCCGGCTTCGGCGGCATTGCAGAAACAGTTATGAAAATGTGCTTCGGTAACGGCCTCGGCTTTAACTATGCTGACACAATCAGCGTGGAAAAGGCTTTCTCATATGTTTACGGCAGCTTCCTGCTTGAAGTAAGTGATGATGTAAACGAGGGCGAGCTCATAGGCTATATTACTGATGATGGTACTATTAAAATGGGCGGCGAAGAAGTAGCTCTCGATGCACTCTTAGGCGTGTACGAAAACAAGCTTGAAAGCGTTTACTCATGCAATATTGACCAGTCACAGTCAAAGGTTGAAACCTTCTCTTATGAAGCAACCAAGAGAGTGGCACCCGCTATTAAAACAGCTAAGCCCAAGGTTCTTATCCCCGTCTTCCCTGGCACAAACTGCGAATTTGACTCAGCTAAGGCCATGGACGATGCAGGTGCCGAAAGCAAGATTATCGTTATAAACAACCTTAGTGCCGACGGCATTCAGAGAAGCGTTGAGGCCTTTGCAAAGGAGCTTCAGACAGCTCAGATGGTATTCATCCCCGGCGGCTTCTCAGGCGGTGACGAGCCTGACGGCAGCGGTAAGTTTATCACAGCCTTCTTCCGCAATGCGGCTATTAAGGAGCAGGTAACAGAGCTTCTTGAAAACAGAGACGGTCTTATGTGCGGTATCTGTAACGGCTTCCAGGCACTTATCAAGCTTGGACTTGTGCCCTACGGCAAGATTGTTGACTCAGAAGAAAATATGCCCACACTGACCTTCAACACTATTGCAAGACATCAGTCACGCATTGTAAGAACAAGAATTGCATCAAATATGAGCCCCTGGCTTGCCGACACAAATGTAGGCGACATTTATAATGTGCCCATTTCTCACGGTGAGGGCCGCTTCCTCAGTGATGAAAAGACAATTCTTGAGCTTGCCAGAAACGGACAGATTGCCACTCAGTATGTTGATTTTGAGGGCAAGGCAACCAACGATATTCACTTCAACCCCAACGATTCAATGTTCGCCATTGAGGGCATCACCTCACCTGACGGCAGAGTATTCGGTAAGATGGGCCACAGTGAAAGAATCGGCTACGGCCTTTATAAGAATGTGCTTGGTGATTATGACATCAAGATGTTTAAGAGCGCAGTAAAATACTTTAAATAAATGCAAAATGCAAAGTGCAAAATGCAAAATTGCGGGTCCCTTTGCTCCGGATTATATCCGTTGCAGTTTGTAAAATAATCAAGTCTTATCCCGCCGAAAACAAAAGCCACCCGAGATTAGCGGAGTGTTCGTAAGGACACTCCGCAGTTTTATTCGCCTTACGGCGAGTTTTATTGCTTCACAGTTATATTCGGCTGACGCCGAGTGTTATTGTCCTTCGGACAGTTTTGTGCGAATAA
>JAFQLV010000009.1 GCA_017396515.1 Clostridia bacterium
CTGTGATATAACCGAAAATGATAATGGCACATGGACAGTTACTTGCAATCACTCCTTCACAAACTATGTTGAAACAACTGCTCCTACTTGCACACAAACAGGTTTAGCAACGGCAAAATGTGATATTTGTAGTATTGCAACAGATGAAAAAGAACTTCCTACACTCAATCATAAGGACACTCTTGTTCAGGTTGATGCAAAAGCTCCCACTTGCACAGAAATCGGTTGGGATGCTTATGAGTATTGCACAGCCTGTGATTACACAACCTACGCAGAAAAAGCAGCTCTCGATCATGACATCGTTATCGACGAAGCAGTAGCTGCCACTTGCACAGAAACAGGTCTTACTGCAGGTCAGCACTGCTCACGCTGCGATGCTATGACAATTATTCAGGAAGTTGTTCCTGTACTCAGTCACACCGACGCTGACGGCGACGGCAAGTGCGACAACGGCGGTGAGGATTTGGCTTGTCCCGACTGCGGCAGACTTGCACACGATGATAGCTTTGCACAGAATCTCATCTGCTTCATCGTTATGCTCATCAATCTCATCAAGTCAATGTTCTGATAATTGAATAAAACCAAAACGGCGGGTAGGAATTAACCTACTCGCCGTCATTTTATCGTGTACGATCAACATTATTTCTTCGCTTCAAGTCTGTAAATCGGTTGTCCTAAATCCGAAAATCTTTTCTCATACTCAGTAACTATATTACCTTCAAAGCCGCTGTTATGTAAATCAAGAGACACATTCTCAATTTTATATCCCGCCGCTGAAAATTCTTCGATTGAAAACTCAAAGAAGTGCATATTGTCTGTTTTCTGATGAATTTCGCCCTTTTCGGTCAGCAGCTTCTTATAGAGGGCGAGGAAATCTCTGTGGGTCAGGCGGTGCTTTGCGTACCTTGCCTTGGGATAAGGGCAGGAAAAATTAAGGTAAATAAGCTCCACGCTGTTTTCCGGTATATATTTGGGCAGATACTCGGCTCCGCCACAGATGAAGCGGACATTTTTAAGACCTATGCCGTGAGCCTTTTCAACTGCACCGACAATAACATTCTTTATTTTTTCAACGGCAATGAAGTTGATATCCGGGTGACGCTGTGCCAGCTCAAAAATGAACTGACCCTTGCCGCAGCCGATTTCCATTCTGATAGGATTATCGTTGCCGAAAATCTCTTTATAGTCAAAAAGTGCCTTTTCTTCTATGGCCTTGTTGAAGTCTCTTTCCTCACTGCTTGTGTCTAAAATATATTCACTTACGGCATCAATACGCTCGTCAAGATATTTCTTTTTTCTCATTCTCATTTTATGTACCTTCTTAATGTTTTTTATGCAATGCTTATTATAATACGCCGTGAGCGTTTTGTCAAAAGTTTTTTCAGTGGTACTGCTGTTAATTGTCCGTTCAAAATAGACAAAAAAAGTGTTGCACTCTTGTGCATATAAACTATTTTTTATGAGATAACAGTAATGATTATTGACATTTCTGTCATATAAATTGTATAATCTTCTTGGAGATTTTTGAGAAGGTAAAATATGAGGAAAAGGAGAAAAAGGTAAATATGGATTACAAAAACGGATTATCGGACAGGAGACATCCTGCCCCTACCCCTGTCAGCCTTCTCGATGAAAACGGTAGGGCTGTTTTCGGCACATTTGATAAGGAATTTCAGCATATTGACCTTATGAAAATCAAGGATCAGAGCTTCCTGCCTGATTTTATGAATTGGTTCCGTTACAGTGAATGGGAGGCAGTGGAGGTCAACTTCACAGACTGTGTGCTCTTGACGGCTATATGCTTCATGGGTATTCTCACTACGGGTGTTACCTGCGTTTATGACAAAAAAACGGGTGAGCTTCTTTCCTGGGATAAAACCTATGTTCTCAGCAGAAAGGTAAAGCTTGCAGGCACCCTGATAAACGGTGACACATCTTCACTTAACGATAAGGATTTCACCTTCAGGTGTGTCAACAATTTTGAAAGAGGTGAGGCCCATGTAACGGGCTTTGCAGGCAACAAAAAATGCGGAAATGTTATCTATGACATAAACCTCAAAAGGGAGTGTCTTCCCAGTGTTGTAAGCATACCATTTGGTGACAACAAGCCTCTTTACACACAGAAGGATGTCTTTTCCGCCAAGGGCTTTCTTGAGGTAAACGGCAAACGCTACGATTGCGGCAGCGGTACCGTTGCAATAATTGACGACCACAAGGGCTACTACCCGAGAAGGATGCACTATGACTGGGTTACCACCATGGGCAAAAAGACTGTAGACGGCAAGGAACAGTATTTCGGTGTGAACCTGACAAGAAATCAGTCCATAAATCAGGTGGATTTCAACGAAAACCTTATCTGGTTTGAGGGTAAGTCATCAAGACTGCCGCCTGTACGCTTTGAGCATATTTCCTATAACGAGTGGAAGGTCAGGGATGTGTACGGTATGGTGGATGTGGATATTCATATTAAAAACCGCTATATCAGACGAATCAAGGCTTCACCTGTTATGAATATCAAATATCACATCGTTTACGGTGAGCTCAGCGGTTATGTTATGGATGAGCAGGGCAACAAATGGAGCCTTGACGGTATGGCTGCCATAGGCGAAGACAAGTCCATGCTTTATTGAGTAAAAAAGCCGCAAGGCTGATATATAAATTTTTCAGGAGGAAAAAATATGAAAATCTTAAAAAGAACCCTTTGTCTTGTTATGTGTCTTGTAATGGCATTTTCATCTATGGTGATTGTAGGCGCCAAGGACACTGCCGAGGAAGTAACAGGCTTCACTCAGGAGGACACTCTCAGAGTAAAGGGCACTAAAATTGTAAATCAGAAGGGCGAAAAAATCAAGCTCAAGGGCGTTAACCTTGGTGCATGGCTTATCTTTGAGGATTGGCTTACACCCTATGAAACCAAAGAAGCAGCCGATAACTATGAGGTTATCGAAATACTCATTGACCGCTTCGGTGTGGAGAAGGCTTATGCAGCTCTTGACCAGTACTACAGAAACTGGATAACAGAGGAAGACCTTGACAACATAAAGGAAATGGGCTTTAACTGTGTGCGTGTTCCTTTCTGGTACCGCAACTTCTATTACGGCGACACAATGGATACAAAAATCCTTGACGAAAACGGCCAATGGGATTTCTCAATTCTTGAATGGGTAGTTGAAGAATGCTCAAAGAGAGAGATTTATGTTGTGCTTGATATGCACGGTGCACCGGGCTTCCAGGGCAATGCAGGCCACTCAGGCAAGCTTGATTCCTGCACCCTTTACGATGACACTGAGCAGGGCGAATATAACAGAAAAATGACAGAGGAGCTCTGGGCAGGCATTGCTGCAAAGTTCAAGGGCAACCCTGCAGTTGCTATGTATGACCTCCTTAACGAGCCTATGTGCGAGGTTGAGGCAAGCGAATTTGACCGCCGTGCAAACAATACTGCACTTTTCTCACGCCTTTACAAGGCAGTGCGCGAGGTTGACCCCGATCACATTATCACACTTGAATCCATCTGGACAGGTCTCGGACTTCCCCACTCATATCTTCAGGGCTGGAAGAATGTTGTTTATCAGGTGCACTTCTATGAGACAAGTGACTTTGTTTTCACCTTCTTCTGCATGATGGCAAAGATGTGGCATTTCAATGTTCCCATGATGATGGGTGAGTTCTATCCCCGTGAAGCCACCACCTGGGAAAACTGCATGAGAACCCTCAACTTCTGCGGCTATCATTGGTTCCTGTGGACATATAAGGCAGCTAACCACGGCATGTGGGAATCTGATTGGTGTCTCTACGGTGCGAAGAACGGCTTCCACAGAGCTAAGATTGCTTCGGGTACCTATGAGGAAATTCTCGATGCATGGAGTGCTGAAAGACTCAACACCTCAACAGGCTTCCAGGATACAGGCCACTATGATAAGAACATAAAGGATTATATTAAATAATATGTACGCGAAAAAGGCGGCGGTGAAGCAGAAAGCTTCCCGCCGCTTAAAATATGATGATATGTTTTGTTATGCAAAATATTCTTGACAACACAGTATATCTGTGCTATTATGAAAACGAAGAAAAGTAAAAAGGAGGAGTTATTATGAAGAAATTTTTCGCGGCAATCATTTGCCTTGTTATGCTGGTGACAGCCTTGCCTGTTACGGCTTTTTCGTTAGAGGAGGAAAAGCTGCCTGTTGAAGTGTTAGGAGTAAAATGCGCTGATAACAGACCTGTATCCTTAAAAGAAATAGCTGATTACAATATAGAAGGTTGGCCTTTCTTTTTGGCTTATTCAAATATAACATATAATTTTGAGGTTTTGCTTTCAGACGGAACTTCATGCTTTGAAAAAGTGGAAAGATTTGAAGTTGCTCCTGCTTCTGATACGGGAGCTTATGCCTTAGAAAAAACACCGGCAAAAGCACAAAGCAAAAAAGTCGGTGTATTCTGTGAGCCTTATGTTTTAAAGCAGGACTGTCTTGATGCAGCGGCACAGGGCAGAACGACAGTACCTCTTTATGTTATAGTGCACTTTTCATATTATGACGATGAGGGGAAAATGCACCCGAAGGAATACAGATTTACTACCGAAAAAGAAATTGCACCGTCTTTTGCCGAAATAAAGCCTGTTTCAGGATTGCCCGAATATATAAATGAAGCTTCACCTTATGCCGATTTTGATAATGCTTTATTTGAAATCAGATATTGGGACGGCAGGGTAAAACAGGAAAAGGCTGTGGATGTCTCTTACGGCAAAAGAAAATCCGACTATACCTTAGACGGAGAAAAGCTGAGTTATCATGTGAATGAAAAGAATAAGCAGATAAAAATAACCTACGCCGATGCAGAGTATACTCACAGTGTAAATGAGGTCAGGGAGTGTCCTTTCAGCTCGGTGACAATAACTGACTGCAAATTTGATGGTGATTGCCTTAAGGAAATTTCTTATGAGCTGACAAAAAAAGACGGAACAACTGTGAGGTACACAAAAGAGATAACAAATCCTTATCCCGATATTGAAAGAGAGGTTGATTTCATTGACGGATATGTGGTGGGAGTTTCCGCTTACCGCCAGAAAAACTGGAGTGGAGTGAAGGTTTATGTTACAAGAGATATATCAGATAACGGTATCTTTGCTCACGAAACGGACAATATCTTCAAAAACATTCTTGCAAGGATTTATGTGTTTTTCCTTCGCATATATGCAAGAATAACAGGAGCAGAATATTAATATAAGGCCAAAGCAATACCGCACCCCTTTCCGGAGTGCGGTATTTTTGTATTGTATCATTATTTGTTTTTGTTATATATAGCCATAAGTCCCTTGAGCAGTAAATCTTCGTCAAGAATGATTTCGCTTTTGCAAAGGGGAGTGATAACACCTGCTATGCCGCCTGTGGCAATAACGGTGCATTTTTCGCCCATCTCCTCATTGATGCGCTCAATGAGACCGTCGAGCATGCCTGCATTGCCGTAAAGCATACCGCTTTTAATGCAGTCAATGGTGTTTGAGCCGATAACCTTTTTGGGCTTTTCAAAGGCAATTTTGCTCAGAAGTGATGTTCTTGAAATGAGGGCATCGTGTGATATAGCCACACCGGGAACGATCATACCGCCGATATATTCCTTTTTGCTGTTGATAACCGAAACGGTGGTGGCAGTACCCATATCAATGATAATCATGGGAGCCTTATATTCGTTAAGGCAGGCAACCGCATCAACCACAAGGTCACTGCCCAGCTGACTAGGGTTATCAATAACAATGCTCAGACCTGTTTTAATTCCGGGGCCGATAACGAGCACCTCAGTGCCGATGAATTTTTCAATTGCACTTTTGACGGTGTTTGTCACTGCCGGCACAACAGAGGAAATAATTGCACCCTCAACTGCTGCGGTGTCAATATTGTGCATTTCAAAGGCGGTTTTTATTGTTGCGGCATATTCGAGAGCTGTTGCTGTGTGGTTGGTTGAAATTCTCTCACGGAAGATTACTTCTTCACCCTCAAAGCCGCCGAGAACTATATTTGTGTTACCGATGTCAATAGCTAAAATCATTCTGCGTCACCTCATTTAATTGCTTTTGCTTTATAAAGAGCGTTGCCCACTGCACCTGTGATAAGAGTTGAAGCAAGCATCTCAAAAACTGCGTTTATGCCCACAAAGGCAACCATAAAGGCTAAAACATTCTTGCCGCCTCTCATACCCATAATGTAGTCTGTCTGACCGAAAAGGATAACCAGCGTTGTGGTGAAGAAAAGTGTGTTGAGGAAGGCTGAAAGAAAGCCTGTTACAAAGCAGGGTATTTTATTTCCCAGCTTCTTTGTCAGGGGCTTGTGCACCGCACCTGAAACAAGACCTGCCAGCACACGGGGCAGCATACACAGTATAAAGGTGAAAACGGGGTTGATGCTTAGCAGAGTTGCACCGAAGGCACTGGTACCCTGAACGCACTGCAGAAAGCTTGTCAGTCCGAAAACGGCTCCGACAGCTGCACCGCCTGAAATGCCCAGAGCAATTGCGGCAACGGCAACGGGGATAACATTGAAGGTTATCTCAATTCCGCCAAGCCTCAGATAGCCTAAGGGAGTGTAGGACAGCACTAAAAGTATTGCCGTGAGCAGTCCCAGAAGCACGAGTTTGGTTAATTTTTCTCTGTTTTTTGTCATATGAATGACCTCCTTGTTATTATTCTCTTTCGAGATACAATACATTGTCAGTATAGCACAATTTTAACTTTGTGTATATGTTAAAATTGACGAAAATCAAGGAAAGAGAAAAAAATAAATAAAAAAAATATCTAAAATCATCATTTTTCACCTGTTTTTCATACAGATTACACATAAGGGTGCTATAATCGGCACAAATCAAGGGAATTATTTCCAAAAATTGGAGGACATTATTAAAAAAACAAGGCTGATATTTACTTTTATTATGTGTACTCTTTTAGCCCTTACTATTTTTTCGGTGAGTGCTGCGGCTGAGGGTGAAGATAAAACGGTTTATTCACAACAGTTTAAGGGTAATCTTTTTTATTATACCGTTGAAGGTGGTGTGGCAACTATAACCGATGCAAAAGCAAGCGGTTATGTTGTTGTGCCTAATACTCTCGGCGGCTATCCTGTTAAGAAGATTGGCAGAGAAGCCTTCGAGTGGCAGGAGGGAATGACATCCCTGATAATTCAGAACGGCATAGAAGAAATAGGAGACTACGCTTTCTCTTTTTATAATGATGAAGATTGGGATGAAGATCCTCCCTATATACATCTGAAAGAACTCTTTTTACCTGTATCCATCAAATCAATAGGCAGGTATGCTTTTCGTTATATAGAACTTAACGGTGATCTTAATTTGCCTGCGGGACTTGAGACTGTAGGTGAATATGCTTTCAGCGGTATGTATGTTGAAGGTGACATCAATATTCCCGAAGGTGTGAAGCATATCGGATCAAGGGCTTTCAGCTCTGTAGATTTTTACGGAAATATCAAATTGCCTGAAAGCTTAGAGACAATAGGTGAAAGTGCATTTTATAATTCCGCCTTGCGTAAAATTGTCAATATCCCTGCTAAGGTTAACTCTATAGGCAAAAATGCATTTGCTGATAGCTTTGTAACCGGATTTACTGTCAATGAAAAAAACGAATATTACAGTAGTGACGAAACAGGTGTTTTGTATAATAAGGATAAGACCCAGATATTGTTTTATCCCCCGTTAAAAGACGGTGAAAGCTTTGCAATACCCGACACGGTAAAAACAATTTCCGAAAACTGCTTTTATAAGTCGCGTTATCTCAAAGAAATCATAATTCCCGAAAGCGTAACTAAAATCGGAAGCGGTGCATTTTATAATTGTAACGGCTTAAGAAAATTGGTTATACCTCTGAGCGTCAAAGAAATAGATAATTATGCAATTTCCATAGATAAGTATAATTATGATTACATCAACGGATATGTGGATATTATCCACGAGGTCTATTATGAAGGCACCGAGGAGCAGCTTAATAATATATGTGAAATTCTGTCCTCTGATATAGTGGATATCCACTTCTCCTACGGCACCGAACCTCACGAATACACCGAAGAAATAACCAAGGCTCCCACCTGCAAGCAGCAGGGCAAAAAGACTTACACCTGCACCTGCGGAGTTGCTTACAGTAAGGATGTTTACAGTCTGAATGAAGATCACAGCAAATATTATACAGAGAGAGTTGTGGAGCCTGCAGGTCTTTACAAAGACGGCAAAAAAGAAGTTATCTGTGAAAAATGCGGTGTGGTTGACAGCGGCATAATCCACGAAATCAGAAGCATATATGTCAGAGGCTCCTTCGATTATACGGGCGCGGAAATTAAGCCCGATGTTGATATCAGCACAAGATCAGTCATCACCGAAAAAGAATATGAAATTATTTATCCGGAAAAAGCTGTTGACGTTGGCACCTATAAGGTAACCGTAAAGTTCAGCGGCCGATTTGAGGGTGCTCACGAGTTTGAATATAAAATAAAACCTGCAAGGGTTAAAAATCTTAAGGCAGCCTTAAGTGCCAAGGGTATCACCTTCACATGGGATAAAAACAAAGAGGCCACCGCCTATAAAATAGGTGTGAGCATAAACGGTGGGGAAACTGAGTATTATGATGTACCTGCCGACACTTCTGAGTGGTTTGTTCCTTCGGTTTATGATGGCGGTGAGCTTGGAATTGATGAATACTGTGTCTTTACCGTTACGACAGTGACAAAGCTTTCAGACGGTACTGTAATGGAAGGAAACAGCTCAAGACTGGATGTGAAATTCACTCCCGAGCAGAAGACCTATAAAGCCAAAGAGGGCACATATACATATTTCATTTTAGGCGATGAGGCAACTATCGTCAAAGCTGATGTGAAAGGTAATGTGACTCTTCCCTCAAAGCTTGGCGGCAAAAAGGTTACGGGTATACTCAGCTATGCTTTTGACGGCAAATCAAAGCTGACATCTGTTGTGATTCCCGAGGGTGTGCAATCTATCGGAAAGGCCGTCTTCAGAAATTCGGGTATAACAAAGATTACCCTTCCCTCAACTCTCACAGATATAGAAGAAAACGCTTTTCAGTATTGCAAAAAGCTTAAAACTATAGTTCTGAGTGAAAAAAATCCTGCTCTTGCCCTTGATGAAAGCGGTGTGCTTTATAACAAAGACAAAACTGAGCTTATGCTTTTTCCTGCAAAGAGCAGTGTGAAGGAATATACACTCCCCGAAACAGTGACTAAGATATGGAGCTATGCCTTCGCATATAACAGCACCCTTAAGAGCGTAACTGTCAATGAGGGCGTGACGGAGATAGGCGAATTCGCCTTCCACTGCTGCAAGGGTATGACAACTCTCAGCCTTCCGCAGAGCCTTGAAACTATAGGTCAGTCTGCATTCAGAGCCTGCACAAAATTAGAAAGTGCGGTTGTGGGTGAAAAGGTAAAGAGACTTCCCACCTATACCTTCGCTTATTGCACAAGACTTAAGAATGTCACACTGCCCAAGGGACTTGAAACTATCAGCTCAAAGGTTTTCTATGAGTGCTATGCAATTGAAGAGATAGTTATCCCTAATGTCAAATCAATAGGCTATGCCGCTCTCTGGGATTTGACATCTCTTAAAGCACTTTACTTTATGGGCAGTAAAGACCAATGGCTTGCCGCAACCGAGAAGTACACCATAGGCTATATAAACAGCAATATGATACATTATAACTATGAGGACTTTGTGCACGAGTTTAAGGTTACTGCCACTTCTGAGCCTACCTGCACGGGTAAAGGCTACGGCCTTTATGAGTGTCCCTGCGGTGTGAGCTATTACGGCAGTATCCCTGCAAAGGGTCACACCTACACCACGGTTTACCCCACAAAGGCAACAACTGAAAAAGACGGTCTTGCAGTGAGCAAGTGCGAGGTGTGCTCTTATTCTCAGGCAAGTGAAATCTATAAGGTTGAGGCTGAGTTTTCTCAGTGTCTTGCCTATACGGGTGAAATCAATCTGCCGGCAGTGGTGCTGCGTTCAGGCAAAAAAATCCTCACCGAGGGCAAGGACTATATTCTCACCTATAATGACGAGACAAGCACACACTACGGTGAATACACCTTCAGCGTAAAGAGCCTTGAAAGCGATGCTTATGAATTTGACACTACCTATACCTATAAAATTCTGCCCGGTGAGACGGAAAAAATCAAGCTCACTCACACCACCTCATCAATAAAGCTAAGCTGGGGCGAGGTTTACGGTGCAACGGGCTACAGAGTTTACCGATATGATTATGCGGAAAAGGAATGGGTACGCATAAAGAGCACCACACGCACAGATTACACCGTAAAGGGTCTTTCTTCAGGTACGCGTTACAGATTTGCCGTTCAGGCTTATCACAAAACCGCCGACGGCACTGTTTATTTCAGTGATATCAAAAAGGCAGTGACCACAAGCACCAAGCCTGCCACTGTAAAAAATCTTTACGGCAGCTCACCGAGCAAGGGCAAGCTGACTCTGTCATGGGCAAATGTCAGCGGTGAAAGCGGATATGAGATTTATTACAGCACGAGCAAAAACGGCACATATGAAAAGCTTGCCGATGTGAAAGCAAACACCGTGAAATACACTGCAACAAGCCTTAAAGGCGGAAAAACACTTTATTTCAAGGTCAGAGCCTACAGAACAATAAATGACAGCACGGTTTACGGAGCTTTCAGCAGTGTAAGAGCTGTTTGGGTTAGATAAAAATTTACAGACGGCGAGGAATAAAAACTTCGCCGTCTCAAAAAATAAAATTGCAAAAAACACTTGACAATTGCCTTTTGATGTGGTAATATCATTAGGCAAATACGGAGAGATACCGAAGTGGTCATAACGGAACGGTCTTGAAAACCGTCGTACGTCCTGCGTACCGTGGGTTCGAATCCCACTCTCTCCGCCATTTATTTTTTAATAGAGAAGTCTTATCGACACCGCTATGGAGAAGTACTCAAGTTGGTGACGAGGCGCCCCTGCTAAGGGCGTAGGTCGGGTAACCGGCGCAGGAGTTCGAGTCTCCTCTTCTCCGCCAAAAATAAGGTCACACTTTTGTGTGACCTTATTTTTTATCCAATCCGAAGAATTGTTGTGTCATCAACGCTTTGCCTTACGGGTTTGTTGGAGGATAACCCTGTGCACAGGCTATATCGCTGCTGCTTCATTTAACGCAGCCAAATCTCACTAAATGTTGTTGGAGTGTTAATAAAAAGTAAAAGAAGGCGCAAAACTGCTTTTCACCTTTGACTTATGTGAAAAATCCTGCTACAATATTTCCGAGGTGAGAACAATGAAAAAACTTATTAAAGCATTATCTCTTATTATGGCTATGGTCATGTGTCTTACAAGCCTTTCAATGAGTGCCTTTGCCGCAGGCAGAAAGCCTGCGCTCCCCACATCCTACGGCATAACGGCACTGAGAAATGAGTTTTCAAGAGATGTTGCACCCAAGGAGGGTAATCATGCGCTAGATTATTGCTATTACTCTCCTGTGGGAAAAAGAGATAAAACCAGATATCCCCTTGTTATTTTTCTTCATGGTATAGGCCACGCAGATTATGAGGGTGCACAGCTTGCCGACAGCGATATGCCTTATTGGGCATCAAAGGAGCTGCAGAGCAGATTTTCCGAGGGAGGAGCTTTCATACTTCTGCCCAGAGCACCTGAGGATAAAATGATTTATTGGAGCAATGTGCTGCTGGAGCCCCTTCGTGCCGTAATTGATGATATGATTAAAAAGCACGGCGATAACATTGACACAACACGCATTTTTATCGGTGGCAGTTCAGCAGGTGCCGAAATGGCATGGAATATGATTATAGCATATCCTGAATATTTTGCAGGTGCGTTCCCCATTGCCGCAACGGGCACTGTAACTGAAAACGATGTGAAGCTTTGCAAAAATGTGGGTATCTGGATGTTTGCCTGCACAAAGGACCCTATAGTTAATTATGCCGCAGAGACAACTCCTCTTTGGAACAACGTGCGCCGTTATAACAGCAACCCGGCAAAGTGCCGTCTGACCACCTTCACTCAGGTTGTTGAGCCGGGCGGTCAGTCATCGGCAGGCAATCACTTTATGGCAAAGGTTGTTACATATGATATGCATCTTCTCAGCGGAGAGACCTATCCCAATGCCAAAACCGTAAACGGCCTTGGTGAAACAGTTTCGCTTAAAAGCCCCAACGGGATTATAAAGTGGATGAACACACTCTCGTCTTCATACAACGGTGTTTCTGACGGCGGCACAGGTAACACCTCCGTTACTGTTGTAAACGGTGTGCTTAGCATCTTCAGAAATCTGCTGCTTAAAATAGTAAACATCTTCCAGAAAATATTTATTCTGTAAGCACCCTCAAAGGGTGCTTATATCTTTATTGGCAGGTTTGTCAAGCACCTTGCCGCTTTCATCGAAGCGTGAGCCGTGGCAGGGGCAGTCCCAGCTTTTTTCGGCACTGTTCCACTTAAGGGCACAGCCCAAATGAGAGCACCGCTTTTTTGTGGGTGTGAGAAAATTAAGGGCAGTTTCGGCGCCGTTCAGGAAAAGCTGAGGCTTTATCATGCTTCTGTGAGGTGAAAAGGCATCCTTATAAGGGCTGTCCTTTCCGCAAAGCATATCTGAAACTATCATAGAGGCACACATTGCCCCCGTCATGCCCCATTTGTTAAAGCCGGTCATAACATACATATCATGTGTTCTTTTGCTGTAATGACCGATATAAGGTGCACCGTCAAGGGTTATGGGGTCCTGAGCCGCCCAATGATATTTTTCTCTTGAGGTGGGGTAGTGCTGCTTTCTGAAGGCACGCAGCTCACTGTAGCTGCCGCCCTTTTTGCCTGTGCGGTGAGAGCCGCCGCCTAAAAGAAGCAGCTCACCGTAATTGCGGAAAGACAGCCCCTTATCACATTCATCAATATACATTCCTTCAACATCCACGGCACCCTCAAGGGCAATAACATAGGAACGGCTCTGATACATTTTCATATAATAGCTGCCGTGAGAATCGATAAAAGGAAAGTGAGTTGCCACCACAATTTTTTCGGCGGTGATATTGCCTTTGTCTGTTACGGTGGTGCCGTCGCGTACCTCACTGACAAAGGTGTTTTCATAGATGTTAAGGTCTTTTGCAACAGCTGAAAGAAACTTAAGAGGGTGAAACTGAGCCTGATTTTCGCACATGACTGCACCCACCGTGTCAAGGGGCAAGGGCACTGACTTCACATATTTCATGGGTACGCCTAAGATTTCTGCTGCCTGAAGCTCTTTTACCAGTTTTTTCATATTGTCGAGGCTATAAACGAAGTTGCTTTTTTCTTCAAATTCACAGTCAATGCTGAGGCACATTTCACGGTATTTTTCCAGAGCAAGGCGGTTGGCCTCATAATAGAGCTTTGCCTTATCAGCACCGTAGCTTTTAATGAGCCTATGGAATATGAGTGAGTGCTGATATGTTATTTTTGCTGTTGTGTTGCCCGTGACCCCCGAGCAGATTTTATCTTTTTCAACGAGGATATAGTCTATGCCCTTTTCTTTTAAAAAATAAGCCGTCAGCAAGCCTGCAATGCCGCCGCCGATAATGAGCACGTCTGTTTTTGTGCCTTCCTGAAGAGTGGGAAAAGAGGGGAGATTTGCAGTGTCCTGCCACAGACTTTTCATAATAATCACCTTATCTGATAGATTTTCTTTTATTTTTTGCGGGAGGAGATAGATTTATGCTTAGTTTGCAGAAAAACTTGGGGCGGCTCCGTCAAAAGCCTTTGGGCTTTTGGGCGGTGCCAACCGCCTGCCGCATTTGCGGCAAACGGAGCCGCCGACCGCTGACTTCTTTAGCGGAATAATTTTTACCTTTATTACAAAGCTCAAAACGGATACAATCTCAAACATAAAAAATATTGACTAAAAGCCGAAAATCTGCTATAATAAAACCGTAATCTGACAGAAAGAAGGTTCTGACTGAAAGATGCGAGCAAAAATTACAGCCTTACTATAGCTATAAGTGTATTTTACGGCCGCATCTTCGGATGCGGTCTTTTGTTATTTCGGAGGTAAACTATGGAAACGAGAGTAGCTGTTATGGGCATAATCGTTGAAAAAAGTGAAAGCGTTGAAAGTCTCAATGCTCTTTTGCACGAATATGCTGACTATATAATCGGCAGAATGGGTCTGCCTTATAAAAAGCGTGGCGTGAGCATTGTCTCCATTGCCATTGATGCCCCTCAGGATGTTATATCCGCCTTGTCCGGCAAGATAGGAAGGCTCGCAGGTGTCAGTGTCAAGACGGCTTATTCAAATGTGATTGCCTATGAAGAATGAGCTGTTTAATTTAATTGATAAGCTTGAAAAAGAGCAGAGCCTCACCCTTGGCGAATATCAAAAGCTTATTGAAAATTATTGCAGTGAGTTGGCATTGTACTCTGCCGAAAAGGCGAGACACTCGTGTGAAAAGCACCACGGCAATAAGATTTTTATCCGTGGACTTATTGAAATAAGCAGCTACTGCAAAAATGACTGCTATTATTGCGGTATAAGAAAGGGAAACAAAGGCTGTCAGAGATACCGACTTACTAAAGAGGATATACTTTCCTGCTGCAAAGAGGGCTATGCCTTAGGCTTTCGCACCTTTGTTATGCAGGGCGGTGAGGACGCCTATTACTCTGACGAGGTGCTGTGTGAGATTATAGGTGAAATAAAGAGGCTTTATCCCGACTGCGCCGTAACCCTGTCTTTAGGTGAACGCTCAAGGGAAAGCTATGAAGCACTTTATAAGGCGGGTGCAGACAGATATCTTCTGCGCCACGAAACGGCAACAAAGGAGCATTATGAAAAGCTCCACCCTAAGGCTCTCAGCTTTGAGGAGAGAATGAGGTGCCTTCGTGACCTGAAGGAAATCGGCTATCAGGTTGGTTGCGGATTTATGGTTGGTTCACCCTATCAGACATCGAAGCACCTTGCGGCAGACTTAAAGTTTATTGAGGAATTTTCTCCTCATATGTGCGGCATAGGTCCCTTCATAACACATAAGGATACACCCTTCAGAAATGAAAAATCAGGCAGTGCAGACCTGACAGTATTTCTGCTTTCACTCATAAGGCTCATTAAGCCAAATATACTTCTGCCGGCAACAACGGCTCTGGGTACTGTTGACGGTAAGGGCAGGGAAAGAGGAGTACTCTCAGGTGCCAATGTTGTAATGCCCAACCTTTCACCCCTCAGTGTAAGAAAAAAATATATGCTTTACGATAACAAAATTGCCACCGGGCAGGAATCGGCACAGTGTGTAGCCGACCTGAAAGAGAGTATGAAAGAAATAGGATATGAAGTCGTGACTGAAAGAGGAGACTTTAAGAATAAATAAGTAAAGTTTTCTTGATTACTTTTTTACAAAAAAAGTAATGCCCCGCGGCGAGCGTAATAAATTATGACTTGCCTAGGGTGAAGAGTATAATCTGAACCCGTTTTTTACGGGCGGATTTCCGCCATCTCTTCGTTAAAATACTCGCAAATCCGAAAGGATTTACTGCGTTTTGTGCCTTGATATGTCAAAAATCCGCCTCGTAAAAAATCTGATGACCCAAAAGTGCGAATTTTTGATGGATTTTTGTGCGTTGAGGATGCAGACAGGCTGCCGCCTTTCAAATCCGAAACGCCGAAAAGTCACTAAAATTCACGCTTTTGGGCGGGTTCGGATTATATTCGTCACCCTACCGTTGGTTATAGAATGAAATGCACTTCGTGCATGAAATAACCCAAGGGCTATGAAATGGCTGAAGCCATAAAATGCAACTGCGTTGCATGAAGTACAGAAGAAAAACTGAAAGGAAAGATATAACATGTCAAACTACAACCCCAAATCATTAAAGGCTGAAGAATTTATCAGCCATGAGGAAATCCTCGAAACAATAAAATATGCCGAGGCAAACAAAAACAATATGGAGCTTATTGAGTCTCTGCTTGAAAAGGCAAAGCCAAAAAAGACTGAGGACGGCATAAACTGTGCAGGTCTTTCACACAGGGAAGCAAGTGTGCTTCTTGCCTGTGAGGACCCGACAGTTATTGAAAAAATTTATGCACTTGCCGCCGAGATAAAGCAGGCCTTTTACGGCAACAGAATAGTTATGTTTGCACCTCTTTATCTGTCAAACTATTGCATCAACGGCTGTGTTTACTGCCCTTATCATCTTAAGAATAAGCACATTGCAAGAAAGAAGCTGACTCAGGAGGAGGTAAAGGCAGAGGTTATTGCCCTGCAGGATATGGGTCACAAGCGTCTTGCCATTGAGGCAGGTGAGGACCCGAAAAACAACCCCATTGAATATATCCTTGAATGTATCGACACCATTTACAGCATACAGCACAAAAACGGTGCTATAAGACGAGTGAATGTCAATATTGCCGCCACTACTGTTGAAAATTACCGCAAGCTCCGCGATGCAGGCATAGGCACATATATCCTCTTTCAGGAAACATATAATAAAGAGAGCTATTTAGAGCTTCATCCCACAGGCCCCAAGCACGACTATGCTTATCACACCGAGGCTATGGACAGAGCTATGGAAGGCGGCATTGACGATGTCGGCTTAGGTGTTCTTTTCGGTCTGGAAGGCTATAAATATGAGTTTGCAGGTCTGCTTATGCATGCAGAGCACCTTGAAGCGGTTCACGGCGTAGGTCCTCACACCATAAGCGTACCCCGCCTTAAGAGAGCTGACGATATTGACCCAGACACCTTTGACAACGGCATCCCTGATGATATATTTGAAAAAATTATTGCCTGCATAAGAATTTCAGTTCCTTACACAGGTATGATTATTTCCACAAGAGAGAGTGAAAAGGTCAGAGGCAGAGCACTTGAGCTTGGCATTTCGCAGATCAGCGGTGCTTCAAGAACCTCTGTTGGCGGCTATACCGAGGAAGAAAGACCTCACGATTCAGAGCAGTTTGATGTTTCGGACCAGCGAACACTTGATGAGGTTGTGAACTGGCTTATGGAGCTTGACCACATACCCTCCTTCTGCACAGCCTGCTACCGTGAGGGCAGAACAGGCGACAGATTTATGTCACTTTGCAAAAAGGGACAGATTCTCAATTGCTGTCACCCCAACGCTCTTATGACTCTCACAGAGTATCTCACTGACTATGCAAGTGAAGGCACAAAGAAAAGAGGCTTTGAGCTTATTGAAAAAGAGCTTCAGAAAATCCCCAAGGATAAGGTCAGAGCAATAGCAAAAGACAACATTGAAGCCATAAAGAGCTCAAACAGAAGAGACTTCAGGTTTTAATTTGGAATAAGGAAATAAGAGTTAGGAGTGAGAAGTTAGGAGTGAGGAGTTTCGGGTCACTTCGCTCCAAAAATATCCGTTCAAGTCCACCGAAAAAGGGCTATGTCTACCCGCCAAATTATAATTGATGGTGTTTGCTTTTTTGAGCATCAATACCGCAGGAGACAACCTATTTTTTATAGCAAACTGATTTGCGACCACAACTCCTAACTCCCAACCCCTAACTCCTAACTAATCTAAAAGGAGGTTACTATGAATCTTAATACCGTTCCGTCAGGTGAGCGGCCGCATATCGGCTTTTTCGGTATGCGTAACGCAGGCAAGTCGAGCCTTGTCAATGCAGTTACAGGGCAGCGCCTCTCACTTGTAAGCAGTGTAAAGGGCACCACAACAGACCCGGTCAAAAAGGCAATGGAGCTGCTGCCCTTAGGCCCCGTTGTCATAATCGACACTCCCGGTCTTGACGATGAGGGGGCTCTGGGTGAAATGCGTGTGGAAAGAGCCAGACAGATTTTAGCCACAACGGATATTGCAATTCTTGTTGTTGATGCCCAAAAAGGAATGTCACCTCAGGACAACGAGCTCAAAGAGCTTTTTATAAGCAGAAAGCTGCCATATATTATAGCCTTTAATAAGGCTGACCTTCTCGGCAGTGTACCTCAAAGCAAGGCTGATGAAATTTATGTCAGTGCCGAAAAGGGCAGCGGCATAAAGGAGCTTAAAGAAAAAATGGCAGCTCTCATGAGTGACAGAAAAAGCGAGAAGAAAATTCTTGCCGATTTAGTGGCAAGGGATGACAGAGTCATTCTCGTCACACCAATTGACGAATCCGCACCAAAGGGCAGGCTCATATTGCCGCAGCAGCAGACAATCAGAGAGCTTCTTGAAATCGGTGCAGTTACTCTTATAGTACAGGTCAGTGAGCTTAAGGGGGCAATTGACAGCCTTAAAGAGCCGCCGAAGCTTGTAATAACAGATTCCCAGGCATTTGAAAGCGTTGCAAAAATAGTGCCTGAGGGGATAATGCTCACCTCTTTTTCAATCCTTTTTGCAAGATATAAGGGTGATCTGCCTTGCCTCGTGAACGGTGCAAACAAGCTCAGGCACTTAAAAGACGGCGACAAGGTGCTTATTTCAGAGGGATGCACTCACCACAGACAGTGTAAGGATATCGGCACTGTGAAGCTGCCGGGCTGGATTGAGAAGTATTCGGGCAAAAAGCTCAGCTTCACCTTCACAAGCGGAGGCGAGTTTCCTGCCGATACCGGTGATTTCGCACTTGTTGTTCACTGCGGAGGCTGTATGCTGACAGAAAATGAAATGAAAAACCGTATGGAAAAATGCAGACTCAGCGGCACTCCCATAACAAACTACGGCACCGCTATAGCCGAGATGCACGGCATACTTGAGCGTTCACTTGAGGTTTTTAATAAATAGCTGTTAAAGAGGAACATTCTGCAAGGGTGTTCCTCTTTTCAGTTCCGAATTTCCTTGATTATTCCGCCATAATATGCTACAATAGCAAAAAAATAAAAGCAGAGGTAAAAATCATGACTCATTCAAAATTACTCAGATATCTGATTGCTGTTTTAATGGTGGGTGTCAATCTGTGGAATTTAGTTGTCAACGATTATGCGTGGCCCGTTGTCAGCAAAGACGGCAGCTATCTTATGGTTTACTTCGTGGGCAACGAGCCTGAGCAGCAGACTATCCACTTTGCCCTTAGTGCTGACGGATATAACTTTGCCGCCCTTAATAATAACGAGGCTGTTATTGAGCAGACTCTCGGCACGGGCTGTGTGCGTGACCCGTATATCTTAAAGGCAAAGGACGAAAACGGCAAGGACTGCTACTATATTGTTGCAACAGATATGGATGCCATGCAGGGCTGGACAAGCAACCACGCAATTATTTTCTGGAAGTCTTATGACCTGATTAATTGGGAGGATGAGTTCGTTCTTGATATACGCTCCTTTGAGGGCTGGGAAGGCTGTAACAGAGCCTGGGCACCGCAGATTATCTATGACGAAACAGTGGGTAAGTACATGGTATATCTTGCACTCTCAACATGGGACGACCCCGAAACACCTCTCAATGAGGATTGCGCACAGCATTATTATATGTATACCACTGACTTCAAGAGCTTCACCGAGCCGCAATATCTCTACGGCAGAAGAAGCGAAGAGGTCACAAGGGAAGACGGTTCAAGGTTTACGGGTGTGCAGTGCATAGACGGCGATATGATCTATAACGAGAAAGACGGCTATTATTATCTCTATTTCAAAGAGGATTTGACACAGAAAATTGCTTATGTCAGAGCGAAAACACCTGCAGGCTTTGCACAAATCAGTGAAGATTATGTTATCGTTTCTCTTAACTATTGGGGTGTTGAGGGCAGCTTTATGTATAATATCACAGGCACAGACAAGTGGCTGATGCTTATGGATGAATACGGTGAAGGCTCCTTTTTCGGTCAGATGACATCTGATTTCAAAAGCTTCAAGCGTTTCAGACGCGCACTTTACAGCGTTGACCACCTTAGTCCCCGTCACGGCAGCGTTGTGGCTATAAGTGACGAGGAATATGACAGAATGGCAGAGCACTACGGCATATCGGAAATCCCTGACTATGAGAGATAAGCAGGGTGTGTACTCTGCCGCAAAGGCGGCTATATGCATAAGCCTTCTCACAGTGCTGTCATATATAGTTATCCCTCTGCCACCGTCGGGTCTGAGTCTTATGACGGTTATGGTGAGCCTTATGGGGCTTATTCTCACGCCTATGCAAGGCGGCCTTGCCATGACGGCTTATCTTATTATGGGACTCATAGGTCTGCCTGTTTTTCAGGGTGGCACAGGGGGAGCCGGCAAGCTTTTCGGTGTTACCGGCGGCTACTATTTCGGCTTTCTTATTGCAGTGGTGCTTATAAGCCTTTTAAAGGGTAAAGCCTGCAGCTTCAGAAGGTACACTGCCGTTACGGTTTTTGTGGGCATACCTATAGAGCACCTGTGTGCAGTTTCAATGATGTGTCTGCACAACGGCTTTGACATAAAGGGCGCTTTTGTAAGTATATCACTGCCCTTTATTTTCGGGGATATTGTGAAAGCGGTTATTGCGGCTTTTTTAGGTGTGGCGGTAAATAAAAGAATTATGAATTATGAATTATGAATAAAACAAAACATCCGCCTGTTTATGTTTGGTTCAGGCGGATACAGCTTTTTATATGATTTTACGGTACATATTAAGGTAAAAAAGGACAACCGCCACTCGGCCAAGTGACGGTTGTTTTATGTTGCTTCATTATTTCTTATGATATCTTAAATGGCAGATATCGTCGCCGTTGGCAATTGTTTTGGGCAGGTCAAGCTCTGCACCGTATCTTTCACCTATGCCTCTGTCACCGCACATGGCAATATCGCAAAGCATAGCAATTTCTTCATCACTGCAGCCGGCCTTCTGCCATGCCTTAACAAGGGGGCAGTAGTGGAAGTGAATTTCAAGCTCATCGTCGGTGCAGTTTTTTATATCCATTTCAAATACCCACTGTGCAGGCAGAGTGAAAAGAGTCTTTTTCAGACCCTTGAGAGAGTCTGTCTTGCCTTTTTCCACAAGGCCCTTGCCCTGCATAAGACCGCAACGCTTAACTGCTGCAGAGCCGAAATCCTTGGGGTCAAGTCCGCGCTTCTGAGCTTCGTCGCAAAGCAGATAAAGCCATGTGGCTCTGTGCTCAAGCTGTTCACGCACAGCCACAATTATGGGGTTTTTGATTTTTGCCTCGTTTTTTACTTTACTCATTTTGGTTTCCTCCGTTTTATATTAAAATTTTTATTTAGACAGGGTATGTTTAAAATAGACAATATCACTGCAGGTGCACCAGAATGTGCCTGAAACTCCCTTGCCCATACCGAAGTAAAGGGACTCCTCATAAAGAGGAATTATTGCCGCTGCGGAAATGAGATAGCTTTCGCACCTTTCTGCCGCCTTAATGCTGTGTGAAATTCCCTCGACAAGCTTGATTGAGTCAACGAGTGAATCGTAGGTTTTGCTGCGAAGACCGATTATATTCTCTGCGCTGTCGCTTTTATAGCGTGAAAGTGCGTTAAAGGCTGTGTCTGAGCGGTACGCAATGGTGGTGAGAGCTAACTGATAGTCTTTTTTTGCCACCCGCGTGTTAAGCTCTGTTTCCTCAAGAGGCTCAACAAAAACTGCACAGTCTATACCCAGTGCAGACTGCCAGGACTGCATCAGCCTTCTTACGGCTGTTTCGTTTTCCTTGCTGCAAAGCACAGTCAGCTCTGCTGAGGAAATATCAAGCTGTCTGAGTCCTTTTTTGAAAAGTGCGGCAGGGTTCTCGTTTTTATAAGGTGAAACCGCTGAAGCGGACTCACGGTATTTAAGAGAGCTTATTTTCATTGCCGAGGGCACAACACCCTTTGCCGTTATTTCACCCAAGGTCTCCCCTAATGAAGCATAGTCAAAGGAAGCGGCCAACGCACGGCGGATATTCATATTTGAAAGTATGGAGTCACTACAGTTAAAGATAAAGCAGGAAACAGCGCTGTCAAATGCCTTGACGGTGTATTTTTTATTATCTGCAATTTCTAAAGCCTGTGACTTTGTAAGAGGTGACACAGAGTAGGTTTTGTCTTTGAGCTTGCCCAGACGGGTCGCCTGCTCGTCAAAAATAGAGAAGTAAACGGAACGGGGCATAACATTATCGCTGTCATAATAATAGTCATTTTTTCTTATTGAAAGGGACACATCGTCAACCCAGTTGTTAATATAAAAGGGACCGTTATAGATGAGGTATTTGACCGCAAGACCGTATCTGCCGCCTGTGGCTTCAAAAAACTCCTCGTTACAGGGCATACAGGCACTCTGCAGCAGAGCGTAAAGGAAGTCGGGGTCATTATGCTCAAGCTCAATTTCGAGAGTGTAATCGTCAATTGCCCTGACACCTAAATGCTTTGAAGAAAGCTTGCCGGAATTAACCCCGGTAGCATTTTTTATGGCAAACAGAGCTGACGCACCGGGGGACTTGGTTTCAGGAAGAAGTGCTCTTGTGATGCCGAAGGCAAAATCGTGGGCGGTGACAGGCTTTGAGTTGGTCTGAGACGAGTCAAGGCCCAGCAGGGGCGAGGCATATATGCTCACACGCCACTTGCAGTTTTTGCGAAGATTGAATGTGTAGGTAAGACCGTCAGGGGAAATTGCCCAGCTTTCGGCACAGCCGGGAACAATATCACCGCTTTCATTAACGGTGACAAGCCCCTCAAAGCAGTTGGCAATAATATTTTTTGCACCGCTGTGAGATATTATCTGAGGGTCGAGATATTCCGGGTCAGAGTCAATGGGATAGACCAGAGCTGCCTCGGAGCCCTTTTTTTCTCCGCAGGCACTAAAGCAGGTGAGTACCAGCAGCAGACAGAGTATAAGACTAAGTGATTTTTTTAACATCTTTTTCAATCCTTGCTTAATTAATAGAGTCATAATTCTAAAAAGAAAATAAACTTTAAATCTTTATTGATATAATAATAAGATATAGGAGGTTGTATTATGGATTACATCTTAGATATTATTATAATTATATTACTTATTATATGCTCGGTGCTTCTCTTTATTTTGCTCAAAAAGAATAATAGCAAAGATTACGAGGGACTTTTTCATGAAGTTTCAAAAACCAAAGAGCATATAAGCTCTCTCAAGGGTGAATTGCAGCAAAGAGATATGCAGATGGCATCACTTATGAGGGATGAATTCAGCAAATCGAGAATGGAAAACAACGCACAGCAAAGTCAGCAGAGAAAAGAGCTTTCTGAGCAGATGGGCGAAATGACAAAGAAAATTGAAAAGATGGGCACAGACAGCTATGCCTTCAACCTTAAAATGTCAGAGATGATATCAAATAATCTGCTTGAAATGCGCAAGGGCAACGAGGAAAAGCTTGAGCAGATGCGTCTGACTGTTGACGAAAAGCTCAGTGAAACCCTGACAAAGAGACTTGATTCATCATTCAAAACTGTCAGTGAACAGCTTGAAAATGTGTATAAATCACTTGGTGAAATGAAGGTGCTTTCCACAGGTGTAACGGAAAATGTCACTTCACTTAACCGCATACTTACCAATGTCAAGGCAAGAGGTACCTGGGCAGAGGTTCAGCTTGAGGGTCTTCTTGATCAGACCATTCCCGGTATGTTTGAGAGAAATGTCATGACTAACCCTGCAAGCAAAAATATTGTTGAGTTTGCAGTGAAAATTCCTTCAAGCGATGATAAATCGGCAATTACCTATCTGCCCATAGACTCGAAATTCCCTGTTGAAAGCTATATAAGACTTTGTGATGCTGCCGACAGAGGTGACACTGCCGCAGTTGAAAGTGAGCGCAAGGCTTTGGAAAGCACGGTGATAAATCAGGCTAAGGAAATCAAAAAGTATATCAACGAGCCTGCCACCACTCCCTTTGCTATTATGTACCTTGCCACAGAGGGGCTTTACAGCGAAATTATCTCATCTAAAAATGCAGTTGCAGAGCGATGCCACAACGAGTTCGGTGTTATGGTGGCAGGACCCAGCACAATAACCGCACTGCTCAACTCGCTTTCGGTAGGCTTCAAGGCTATGGCTATCAACGAAAAAGCCAAGGAGGTGCGTGTGGTTCTTGCTGCCGCAAAGGTGCAGTATGATAAATTCGGTGTGCTTCTTGAAAAGGCAAGAAAGAAAATAGGCGAAGCAGGAAAGAGCCTTGATGAGGCTCAGTCAAGAAACAATATAATTCAGAAAAAGCTTAAAAGTGTGGAGGAAATTGACCGCACCTCGGCTATTGAAATATTAGGACTTGAAGACAGTGACGAGGGTGATGAGGAATGATAAGATTTGACAGTGATTACACTCAGGGGGCAGTGCCTGAAATTATAGAAAGACTCACTCAGACCAATATGGAAATGACTCCCGGCTACGGTGAGGATAAGTATTGCTTTTCAGCGGCAGAAAAGATAAAAAAAGAGTGCAACATGCCCACGGCAGATGTTCACTTTCTTGTGGGCGGCACCCAGACAAATCTGCTGTTTATTTCAAGTGTGCTCAGACCCCATCAGGGTGTTATGTGTGCACACACGGGTCACATAAATGTTCACGAAACAGGTGCAGTTGAGGCAACGGGGCACAAGGTTATAGCTCTTGACAGTGCTGACGGTACCCTGACGGCGCAGCATGTGAGAGACACTCTCCATGCCCATTACGGCGATGTTACCCACGAGCACATTGTGCAGCCTGCCATGGTTTATATATCCTTCCCCACAGAAAACGGCACTCTTTACTCAAGGGCTCAGCTTACGGAGCTGTCGCAGGCTTGCCGTGAGTTTGATATTCCCCTGTACCTTGACGGAGCGAGACTCGGTTATGGTCTTATGAGCGAAAGTAATGACCTGACGATGGCTGACATTGCTTCTCTTTGCGATGCCTTTTATATCGGCGGCACAAAGGTGGGGGCTCTTTTCGGTGAGGCACTTGTTATCACAAATGACAGATATAAAAAGGATTTCCGTTATATGGAAAAGCAAAAGGGTGCAATGCTGGCTAAGGGCAGGCTTTTAGGTCTGCAGTTCGATACGCTTTTCACTGACGGCCTTTATTATAAAATTTCTTCGCATGCTGTGTGCCTTGCCAAAAGGATACGCCGTGCCTTTGAGGAAAAGAATATTCCACTTTATTTTGATTCACCCACAAATCAGCAGTTTCCGTGCCTGACGGATGAGCAGATGGAAAAGCTCTCGGCGGACTTTGCCTTCTCTTATTGGTGCAAGGCAGGGGAAAAGCACGCTGTGCGCTTTTGCACAAGCTGGGCAACGCGGCCGCAGGATGTGGAGAAGTTAGTGGAGCAAATTGAGAAATTATGAATTAAACAAAATCAAAACGGCGGGGAAATCCTGCCGTTTTTGCTTGGTCGCGGCGCGTAC
>JAFQLV010000049.1 GCA_017396515.1 Clostridia bacterium
AGATTTTTTGCGAGACGGATTTTTGTCATATCAAGGCACAAAACGCAGTAAATCCTGCCGGATTTACGAGTATTTTAACGAAGAGATGGCGAAAATCCGTCCGAAAAAAACGGGTTCGGATTATACTCTTCACCCTAAGGGTGTTGCGTATTTCTGCGGTGCAGGCGCTTATGTCTTCGAGTGCCTTCTGCTGACAGACTGCTTTAAAACAAAGGTACCACACAAGGAGATGTTTATGGTTTATTGTCTTGGCCCACTTTATCTTATTATGGGGCTCGGGTATATATTAAAGTGAAAAAAGAGGCTTGAAGCCTCTTTTTTATATGTCAAAAATTTCTTCGTAGGTTACATTCAGAATCTTTTTTATAAGAATTATTTCGTCGGGGTAAAGGTGTCTTTGCCCCACTTCGATTTTTGCTACGGCACTTCTTGTTATGTCACAGCCCTCTATCTGCAGCTTGGTTGCAAGCAGTTCCTGCGTCATTTTTCTTTTTTCGCGAAGGTTTCTTATGTTTGTTCCTATCTTCTTTTCTATATCAATATTCATCACGGTACCTCGTTTGCACTTATTTAAGCACAATTTTCTTGACTTTATTATAGGATAGTGATAGAATAATTTTGCACTTATATAGGTGCAAGAGAATATTGTAGCTTTAATTAATCGCCAACATGCAAAATAATGAGTTAATATTCATTAATTATCTTTAATTCTTTTTAATTGCGGACTAATTGATTTTTTACGGCACAATGTTTATATTGATTGATGATAATATATATGAAGGGAATGATGATATGTCATATGCAATAACGAGTGAAAAATTACTTCAAGGTGTTGAAAAAATGAATAGCTTCGGTCCGCGTTACACGGGAAGCAAGGCACATAAGAGCTTTATTGAGTCACTTAAAGCAGAGATAAGAGCTATGGGCTTTGAGGTTTACAGCGACCCCTTTTATTTCAAACGCTGGGAGTGCAAGGAAAGCTCACTTTGCGTTATGGGTGAAAGCGAGCTTGATATCCCCGTTTCATCGGTGCATCCTTATTCAGGCGTAACCGGTGATGAGGGCATTGAGGCAGAGCTGTGCCGTTTTAAAGGTGTGTCGGATATCAAAAATGTCAAGGATAAAATAGCCATTTTTGAAATATCAAACATTGATTTTATTCCCAGTGAAATTGCTTTTGACAAGCGTTCCTCGTACCCTGCCGATGTGGCTATGGAAGCAAAGTATGAGGGCCCGGTTATAACTACCTTTGTCAAGTTTGTTTACGGCTTGCTTGCAAAGGCAGGCAAGGCAAGGGCGGCAGTTTTTGTGTGGAAAAACCTGCACGATGACTGCGTAAAGGGTCAATATCTGCCCTTTATACTTGAGTATCAGGGCTTGCCTATTCTGTGGGTTAACGAAACAGACGGAATGACTCTTTTAAAGGCTGCCGACGAACAGAAAAAAGCAAGACTTGTGCTGCGGGCTGAAATTGAAGAACATGCCTATACGGAGTCCTTTTACTGTGTTAAAAAAGGAAAAAAAGAGGGCGAGTCTGTTATAATCAACACCCACACCGACGGAAATAACTGCGTTGAAGAAAACGGCCCTGTTGCTATAATTGAAATGCTGAAGGCACTGAAGGATAAAGACCTTGAGAGGACTCACATATTTGTTTTCACCACGGGACATTTCCGTCTGCCGTCATTTAAGGATATTTCCACGGGCTCCTTCCAATCGGTTTCGCGTTGGATGGCTATGCACCGCCAGCTGTGGGACGGAAAGCACGGACATCTCAGATGTGTTGCCAACCTGACCCTTGAGCATTTAGGCTGTAAGGAGTGGCGTACCGTTGAGGGTGAATATAAATATACGGGCAAGCCTGATTTAGAGCTTGTTTACACAGGCAACAAGGTTATGGACAAGCTATATATTGACACTGTTAAAGAAAGAGAAACAGTGAGAACAATGACCCTAAGAGGCCATAATATGCTTCATTTCGGTGAGGGACAGAATTTCTTCACAATGGGAGTGCCGGGCATATGCCTTGTGCCTGCACCGTATTATCTGTGTGCAGAGAGCGAAAGCCACGAAATGGAAAAGTTTGACCCGGAGCTTATGCGCCAGCAGACACAGACATATATGACTCTTGTGGATAAAATAGAGAAAATGAGTGCAGCACAGCTTGGCAGAAGCGATTGGTATTCCTTCGTTAAAGCTAAGAGTGTTTCCGGCGGATATGATTTCAGCCTTAAGGGTCTGACAGCAGCTTTAAGCAATAAATTGAAAAAGTAAGTTGATTCAGAAAGCGTTTATATTGACAAGCAAGAAAAATAGTAATATAATGGAGTAAATAAAATTGAAAGGAAGAACACTATGAAAAAAACTCTTGCTCTTTTATTGGCAATGCTTATGCTTTTAGGTGCGGCAGCGATACCGGCATTTGCGGCAACCGAAAAACACGAAAAATGCCCCATTATTTTTATTGCAGGCAGCAGTGTTGATATTTGTGACGCTGAAGGTAATGTAATTTCAACAGGCTTTGATGTGCTCACTGACGATGATGAAGGTGACATGACAAAAGAGGATATTATGGAAAGTGCCATAAACATCCTGCTTCCCTTTGTTATTGAAGGTCTGCCCAAGGATAAGTGGGATAATTACGGGGAAGCTCTTTATGAGGAGCTTGCTCCTATCTGGGACGACACTCAGCTTGACGGCGACGGTAACGCAAAATACGGCACAGGCGTATCAAAGGCTGAAGTTGAAAAGTGGGATAAAAACGCAGACAAAAACCACGGCTCAGACGGAAACTTCAAATTGAGAGATTATGATTTCCGCTATGACTGGAGACTTTCACCCTATGACCATGTTGACAGACTCCACGAGTACATAAAGAAAATAATCAAATCAACAGGCTGCAGCCAGGTTGCTCTTGTGGGCAGATGCCTTGGTGGTAATATCATCACTGCTTATCTTGATAAATACGGCAGTGAAAAGCTCGTTAAAAAGGTTGTATATGACGAGGTTATGTCCAACGGCTCAGTGGTTATCAACGATTGCTTCAGCGGCAAGATTGCCTTCAGTGACAAGCATGTTCAGGCATATCTTCTTGAAAGCGAATATTACGGCAAGCAGGGTGAGGGCATTGACCTTATCGGTGTAAGCGACCTTCTGTTAGAGCTTGCTGAGAGACTTTTTGATCTTCTGACACAGACCGGTGCCACTCAGGGCATTTTTGACGGAGTTTACAGCTTATATGAAAGACTCTATGAGGCATTTATGCCCGCTATGCTGCGTGCAACAGGTATAGGCACATGGGTAAGCTATTGGTCAAGCCTTTGCGAAGAAGATTTTGACACAGCTCTTGATCTTATTTTCGGCAAGGAGGGCACACAGACCCGTGAAGAAAATGCAGGTCTTATTGAAAAAATTGAATTTGTCAGAGAACGCATTGTAAAAACACGCACACTTAAAGGTGAAGAGAACCTTTATAAGAGATTTGAAAGCTACGGTGTGGAAATCGGTATTATTGCCGGCTACGGTCTTGTAAATCCGCCTATTATTGAAAGTGTTGATGAAACAGGTGACGTTGTTGTCGATGTTAAAAACGCATCCTTCGGTGCAACAGCAGCAGGCGTATTTGATAAGCTTCCTCAGGACTATATTGACAAGCAGATTGCTGCAGGCAAGGGCAAGTACATTTCACCTGACGGCAAGATTGATGCTTCCACCTGTATGTTCCCTGCAACAACATGGTTTATCAAAAACAAGCACCATGACACTTATAATCAGATAAGAGATTTATCAGAGTATTTCACTCAGTATTCAAATGTAACAGCAGACTCAAACAACAGAAATGTTTCACGCTTCCTTATCGTTGATAAGAATGATATTGATAAAGCTGTGAATATGACTGAGGATAATATGGCAGACGGCCCGTGGCTTGATGCTGTTGAGCAGGAGCCCACAAAGGAAACAATGCTTGCTGCTCTTATGAGATTCTTCACAACTATATTCAAGTTCCTCACGGATCTTTTCACAGGTAAGCTGTTTTAACAGGTAAAAATATGAGGAGCAGACTTTCTCGGAAAGTCTGCTCCTTATTTAATGATATATTGCTGATTCAATATAACAGGCAGTTGCTTTTGCAGCTGCCTGTGATTTTTTAATTATCAGCCCTGTCTGTAGTCCTTGAGGAAGTCGCCAAGGTCACGCATAGCCTTTGCAATTTTCTCGGGCTCGGGGAGCATAACAATGCGGAAGTGGTCGGGCTTATCCCAGCTGAAGCCTCTGCCGGGAATAATCATAACATTTTTGCTGTGAAGATAATCCATAGCAAACTGCTGGTCGTCTGTGATGTTGAATTTTTTCACATCAAGTTTGGGGAAAAGGTAGAAGGCGGCACTGTTTTTAACGAAGGAAATGCCTTCAATTTTTTCAAGCTCACGGCAGGTTGCTTCTCTTTGCTCATAAAGTCTGCCGCCGGGTACAATCATTTCTCTTGTGCTGTCGGGGTCTGCTAAAGCTGCAGGGATAACAAGCTGCATAAGAGCATTTGCACAAAGACGCATGGCTGAGAGCTGAACGAGACCTGCAATGAAGTCCTTTGCGTTTTCCTTTGCACCGCTGACAACCATCCAACCGCAACGGAAGCCGCAGATGATATGTGACTTTGAAAGACCGTTCATTGTGCACACAAGAAGGTCGGGGGCGAGAGTAGCAGTTGAGATGTGCTGGAGATCATCCATAACAAGTCTGTCATAAATTTCATCTGAGAATATAACCAGCTGATGCTCTCTTGCCACCGCTACAAGCTCTTCGAGTACCTCTTTGGGATAGAGGGCACCTGTGGGGTTGTTGGGGTTAATGATAACGATAGCCTTTGTTTTGGGTGTTATCTTTGACCTGATATCCTTGATGTCGGGGTACCAGGCGGACTGCTCGTCACAGATATAGTGAACGGGCTTTGCGCCTGCAATCCAAACGGAGTTGGTCCACAGGGAGTAGTCGGGGGCGGGAACGAGGATTTCGTCGCCGTAATTGAGCAGGGCTGTAAGAGCCATTGTAACGAGCTCACTGACGCCGTTACCGATGAAAACATCGTCGGGTGTGATGCCTTCAATGCCCTTGCCCTTGTGATAGTTGCATATAGCCTCTCTTGCGTCGGGCATGCCCTTAAGGTCACAGTAAGCAACAGCCTTGTCGGCATTATTCATAAGTGCATTGCGCACGCTGTCGGGCATTTTGAAATCGAAGGTGGCAGGGTTGCCTGTGTTAAGACGAAGAACATCAATGCCTTCCCTTCTCATACGCATAGCTTCAACAAACACGGGGCCTCTTATATCTGAGTGCACGTTTGCAAGCTTGTCTGATCTTAAAATTTCTCTCATATTATCACCGCTTTAAAGTAGAATAGAATAATTATACGACATTTATTTTTAATGTCAAGATTTAAAGGTAAATAAAAACAAAAAAGGAGCGATTTTTCAGCGCCCCAACATATCCATTATAGCAAAGGTACCTTGCCAATGTCAACAGTTTTGCGGTACTCTGCCGAGATTTCTACCTTATGCATAAAAAGAACATATGTAATTTTGTACAAAAAAGATATTGAAATGTGGAAAAAATTATGGTATATTATAATCACAGAAAGGGAAAGGTGATACCAATGTACAGGTAAAAGCCAAAGTCTTCATTAAAAAATAAAATGCACACAAAAAATAAAAATGAAAGAATAAAATAAAAAAAGAGTGCAGATAAAAACAAAAAAATGAAGACGGACATTCTGTAGAAAGAGAGGTTGACCAAATGATGTTAGATAATAAGACGCAGCAGAGATAACCCCCCGGACCAAAAAAGATGTGTGAAGAAACATCGGTCCTCGGGGGTTATTTCATTTTAGGAAAGATGTAAGAGGTAATAGTGAAGAAGTGCAGCCACAGGGCTGTTTTTTTATTTGTAAAAAATTTGTATGTTTTTATTGCAAGGGGAAACGGACGGTGCTATAATTTTAACAGAGGTGATATTATGAAAGCTAAAGAAAAGCTTCCTGAAGGATATAGAGAAATTTTTAGTGTGGATTTGCAGAAAAACAAAAAGACGGCGCTGCTTATTAATGTTATAGCTATTGTTATTTCGGTTGCTATGGCGGTACCCGCACACTTTTATATTCCTATAAGCACTCTTTTCGATATGGAAAAGGGAATAGGTAATTACATCTTAAGATTTGCCGTTATTATGATTTCAATGTTCGCGTATATAATTTTACACGAAGCAGTGCACGGAATAACAATGAAGTGCTACGGTACAAAGAAAATAAAGTACGGCTTTACAGGGCTTTATGCTTTTGCAGGCAGCGACGACTACTATGATAAAAGTAGCTATATTGTTATTGCTCTGGCTCCCGTTGTTGTGTGGGGAATTGTTATTGCCGCTGTCAATGCCTTTGTCAGCCCCGAATGGTTCTGGGTTGTATATTTTCTTCAGATAGCCAATATTTCAGGCGCCGCAGGAGATATTTATGTCACGACTAAATTTGCCCGCTTCCCGAAAGATATTTTAGTCAGCGACAGCGGAGTCGGAATGACAGTTTATTCAGCTCAGGACAAATAATTAATGTGTATTTAATGTCCCTGATATAAAATGTAATTATCGAAATATAAAGAAAAAGGGAGAATGATAAAATGAGAGAAAAACTATCTAAGCTTCCCACAAACAGTCCCCTTATAAAAAAGCCTTTTGGAGGACTTACGGCAAATATGCTGATTCTTTATCTGATAAAATATTTCGCATAATACATAGTAAAAGAAGCTCTCAGTCGGTGTGGCTGAGAGCTTTGAGTTTACCATTCAAGATTTAAATAGCGGGGACTGAATTTTATGCTTTCGTCTGCATTGAAGTCATAGTAGTGGTAAGTAACAATATATCTTACAGTGCTTGTTTCGTCATTATAAGCAAATATAGTATAATAATAACGGGTACTCCAATTTTCTTCCTCGGTGTCTTTATAATAGAGACATTGCCAATCGCCCTTTGTTTTTGTAGCGGTGATTTCACCCATATCATTGAGATACTTTTTCTTTTCTTTCTCATATATGCTACTACCAAATGAATTATCATCAGGTAATTTCCATTCAGCTATGATTTCGTAAAATCCCTCATCGTCAAGAAAATCGGAACGGTAGTGTTTATAGTAATATTTTGTAGTCTTAGGATATGTGTCGGGCAAATCAAGAAAAATGCTCAGCTCATGGTCTTCTCTGGCGTTGTAGGGAATGCTTTTCGGCATAAAGTCCTTGACATAATCTCCTATACCGTCGGTTATCATGTAATCTGCAGGGTCGGTAGTTTTTGAATAGAAATCAGGGTACATAAGGGTGATTATTGATGTATAGCCGCAAACCCAAACTAAAAAAGCCAAGAAAACGCAAATGAAAAATGATCTTGTCCGTCTCTTATGTACACATTCATTTCTTTTTATGTGTTTATACTTATGAATGATATAAATGCTTATGACAATGGCAAGGAAATACACCAGGAACTTTAAAAAGGCATAAAGATCAACTCTTAAGGTGGGGTAAAGAAAACCGTAATTAAAATGTGCGCAAAGCATACAGTAAAGAGCAGCAACTGCTACCAAGGAAAGTGCGATTGCGGCAAGAAATGTAAAAATGAATTTCTCTGCCTTTTCTGCAGGGGTGAGATTTGTGTCCTCTGCCGGGACAGATTTATCTGCGGTGAAATTGTTGAGAGCATTGCATATTGTGGTAACATCTATTTTTTCTTTTTCTAAAACAAGCTTCAGGCGTTCAACAGTCTCACTGTCTGACTTAACCTTTTCAGAAAGTTCGCCTATCATATTACTTACTATATCGGGAGCCTTTGTAATGTCTGAAAAAAGCTCTTTTATCTGAGCTATTGAAAACCCTGCCTTTCTCAGCGTGGCAATGTTTTTAAGGGTCTCAACATCATCTTGGGTGAAGTCTATATTTTTTCTGCCTGCATAATTTTCATTGCAAGAGGGCGACACAAGACCGTTTTCAATATATAATCTGATGGCTCTGTCGGTGAGGCTTGTTTCGGTTATAACATCTTTGATTTTCATAAATGTACCTCCTTTGTTGAGGGTTATTTACCAGTGAAGCTTTAAATAGTGGGGGAGAATCTCATTTGCAGAATCTACAGGATCCTTAATATTTCGGTTGACATAAATAAAACGCAGTGTTTCTGTTTCATCGTTATAGGCAAATATTCTGTACTGATACCTTTTTGACCAGTTTTTTTCGGAAGAATCATCATAATAAACACATTGCCAATCACCTTTGGTTTTAATTGTTACAGATTCGAGTTCGTGAAATCTCATATTAAGATATTCTTCTTTATATTCGTCGTAGTATTTATCAAAATCAGAATTCTTTTTATATTTATCAAGGAGCTTCCATTCGGTATATATTTCCGTAAATTCATTACCGCCAAAGAATTCATCAAAATATTTATAATAATACTTTGTGCTATCGGGATATGTATCGGGAAAATTGAGCAGTAACCAGGGAATGAAGTGATCGTAAGTTGCATAGTCGTGTATTTCTGTGGGGAAAAAGGATGTGATATCCTCTGATTGTGCATGCTTGTCAATTACAAGATAATTTTTTGGTGCTGTGGTTTTGGAGCAGGCATCGGGAACGAAAATTGACCATACAGTTAAAAAGAAAAAGGAGATTGACAAAAGTGTAGCGACAACTGTGATTGAAATGTTTTTTGCCAGCCGTTTTTTTCTTTTTATCAGCAGTGATTTTTTGCGATAAGTAAGCAACAGATATATGCAGCTTAAAACTACAAAAAGAACAATAAAGAGCCTTAGAAAGAAAAGCGAATTTAAAAGTACAGACGGATACATATAATCAAAGTTTGTTTTGCAGATAAGCGTAATATAAAGAACACAGCCGAATATATAAATCAGCCCTACTGAAGCTAAAGCAGTGAAAAAGTATTTTTCAAATTTCTCTCCTAATGTGAAATTTATATCAGATGTAGGCACAGCTTTTTCCTCTGTCACACTGTTGAGGCTTTCGCATATGACCTCCATTGTAATGTCTTCTTTTACGGCAACAGCTTCTAACTTTTCAAGAACAGCCTTATTGCTTTGGATTTCCTGAGAGGTTTTTTCCATAAACGCCTCTAAGGCTTTTCGGCATGGTTCATCACCGAGGCGAATCTGTTTTATCTCGTTTATTGAAAATCCTGCCTTTCTCAGTGTGGCAATGTTTTTAAGGGTTTCCACATCATCTTGGGTAAAGTCTATATTTTTTCTGCCGGCATAGTTTTCACTGCAGGAGGGCGACACAAGACCGTTTTCAATATATAATCTTATGGCTCTGTCGGTGAGGCCTGTTTCGGTTATAACATCTTTGATTTTCATATTTGTACCTCCTTTGTCGAGAGTTTTTACCAGTCATATGATGAAACAAGGTTATCTTTCCGAGGTGCACCTTTCAGGGAGGTCTGACCGTAATGACATATAAAACGAACACATTTATAAAAATCGTTATAGGCAAAAACAGGTGTATAATTTGAAGGTGCATGTTCGTGTTCATCTCTGTAGAACACAATTGACCAGTCTGCAAATTTCTGGGTTTCAGGTTCTGTTACACTGTCCGTAGGTTTGAATGTTTTATATTGTTTTATAAATTGCTCATAATCCGCATCATTGAGCCAAAGCTCAAGATATACTATAGTTCGGGGTGGTTCATGGGATATTTTAGGGTCTTTGTAGAAATAACTGTATTCGGCAGATTCATATTCAGGTAAGCTTTCAGGTAAAAATTCTGCCAAAGCTTCTTCGGCTTTTTTATCGTCAAAAATCATATAGTTATCAATATCGGTTGTTTTTGAAACAATTAATGCTTCTTCTCCGTAAAAGTGAAGTGCAGGGATCATCATATTTAAACCAACGGAGCATATTAAAAGAATTACAGCTAAAATAACAGAAGTAACGGCTTTTATTTTCTTAGCTTTTTTATTTATATATTTTTTACGGTTATAAGAGAAAATGAAATGCAAAGAAAGAGCTATAGGTATTACAGGAATAAGAAGAAAAATAAATGTAAAAGATTCGTATTTAGGATAAAGATATGTGCTTAAATCTCTGAATTCAGGGGAGAGAAAGCTGATTAAAAAAGGCAGGTTGTAAATAATCATCAATATGCCGAATGCGGGAAAAGCTATTCGCAAAATACGGTTAACAAGGCTCGGTTCTGTATCCTCTGCCGGGACAGATTTATCTGCGGTGAAATTGTTGAGAGCATTACATATTGTGGTAACATCTATTTTTTCTTTTTCTAAAACAAGCTTCAGGCGTTCAACCGTTTCACTGTCTGACTTAACCTTTTCAGAAAGTTCGCCTATCATATTACTTACTATATCGGGAGCCTTTGTAATGTCTGAAAAAAGCTCTTTTATCTGAGCAATTGAAAATCCTGCCTTTCTCAGCGTGGCAATGTTTTTGAGGGTCTCAACATCATCTTGGGTAAAGTCTATATTTTTTCTGCCTGCATAATTTTCATTGCAAGAGGGCGACACAAGGCCGTTTTCAATATATAATCTTATGGCTCTGTCGGTGAGGCCTGTTTCGGTTATAACATCTTTGATTTTCATGTTTGTACCTCCTTTTGGTGCTTTGGTACACTAATATTACAGTTTTACCCAAGGTTAATGTCAATAGATTTCTGAAAATTTGTTTTATATTTTTTTGGCGGCGTAGAATATTGTTTTTCGGGAAATTTAAACCGCGTACAAAAATATTATATATCACATTGAAAGAACTTCTGTTAACACATTGAAAATGCTTTAGGAATATGATATAATATGCGAGATTTTGTATGATTGGTTTTATTTGGAAGTGATGCATATGATATGTGACAATATTTTAGAGGCTATGGGCAACACGCCTCTTATAAGACTGCGTAATATGACAGGGGAAAACGCTGCAGAAATTCTTGTTAAATTTGAGGGCCTCAATGTGGGCGGCTCAATAAAAACACGCACTGCCTATAATATGATAACAGATGCCGAAAACAGGGGGCTTATTAATAAAGATACCGTAATTGTTGAGCCTACAAGCGGAAATCAGGGCATAGGTCTTGCTCTCGTGGGTGCAGTCAAGGGCTATAAGGTGAAAATTATTATGCCTGATTCTGTCAGTGAGGAAAGAAAAAAATTGGTTGAGCATTACGGTGCACAGGTTATTCTTGTTCACGATGAGGGCAATATAGGTGAGTGTATTGACAGATGTCTCAGGCTTGCAATAAGAATAAGCGAGGAATATGAAAACCATTTTGTTCCCCATCAGTTTGAAAACCCTGCCAATGCTGAAATTCAGCGCAGCGCAACGGCAAAAGAGATACTTTCTCAGGCAAGCTGCAGAATTGACGGCTTTTGTGCCGGCATAGGCACAGGCGGCACCATAACGGGTATTGGCGAAACCTTGAAGGAAGCTAATCCTGATATGCTCATATGGGCGGTGGAGCCCGAAAATGCGGCTATTCTTTCAGGGGGCTCTATCGGTACGCACCTGCAGATGGGCATTGGCGACGGACTTATCCCTGCCATTTTAAATCAGCAGATATATGATGAAGTATGCGTTGTAAGTGATGAGGAAGCCCTTGAAACGGCAAAGGCTTTAGCTTCAAGAGAAGGCATAATGTGCGGTATCAGCAGCGGCACAAATGTTGCTGCGGCAATTAAGCTGGCTGAAAAGCTCGGCAAGGGCAAGACAGTTGTTACAATACTTCCCGACACGGCGGAAAGATATTTTTCCACACCGCTGTTTGGCTAAATTAAATGCAAAAAGCTGAATGCAAAGTGACCTATCTGTCAAAACAAAAATTTGTTTTGACATCTTTTCTTCCAGAAACGGGCACCCTTTTGTCTGCTTTGCAGACATTTCCCCTAACAGGGGAATAACCTTTCAGGGGAGACAAGGCTATGGTAGCACCTGACGGTGCGTTTTATTGCAGAATTGTGGTTGCGGGAAAATTTTTACCGATAAATAATTTGTAACCGCAGAGGGAGTTGGGATGAGATGCCGGCTCTGTAGATTATAAAAGTTTGACGGCAAGCTTCTTCTATAGGGAGGCTTGCCGATTTTTATTTAATGTGATATTATAGATATATGGCAGGTGAAGAAAATGGAAAGACTCGAAGAAATGTCAGAGTTTTTTGCGGCAAGACTTTCTGAATATGACGAACATATGCTGTCTTGCGTTGAGGGATGCCGTGAGGGATATATAAAAATGGCAGAGCTTGTGCCGAAAAACGCAAAAACACTCCTTGACCTTGGCTGCGGAACAGGTCTTGAGCTATATGAAATCTTTAAACGCATACCCGATATGGAAGTGACAGGTGTCGACCTGACGGCGGCTATGCTGCAAAGGCTCAGGGAAAAATATCCCGACAAGAAGCTCAAGCTTATCTGCGGTGATTATTTTACGGTGCCTTTTGGCAGAGACTTTGACTGTGCCATATCTTTTCAGACCATGCACCATTTCAAAAAAGATAAAAAGGCAGAGCTTTATAAAAAGATATATTCTGCGCTTGCTGATAAGGGCGTTTATATTGAATGTGACTATATGGTCCTCACTCAGCAGGAAGAAGACCTTTGGTTTGCAGCAAATGACAGAATAAGAAAAGAGCAGGGCATAGGCGATGATGAGTTTTATCATTATGACACGCCCTGCACAATTGATAACCAGATTGCACTTTTTAAAGGGGCAGGCTTTAAAGATGTGAAAATGACTTTCAGACAGGAAAACACAACAATGCTGATTGCGAGGAAATAAATTATGTATGATACTATACTTTTTGATTTAGACGGCACCTTAACAGACCCGGGTCTTGGAATAACAAACTCTGTTGCTTATGCTCTCAAGAGGTACGGCATAGAGGTGCAGGACAGAAAGAGCCTTTACTCTTTTATAGGACCGCCTCTCAGTGACTCCTTTATGAAATATTACGGCTTCAGCGAGGAAAAGGCCATGGAGGCTATAGGCGTTTACCGTGAATATTTCAGAGATAAGGGGCTTTATGAAAACGAAGTTTATGAGGGCATAAGAGAGCTGCTTGAAAAGATAAAGGACTCAGGCAGAAAAATTGTTCTTGCCACATCTAAGCCTGAGGAATTTTCTGTAAGGATATTGGAGCACTTTGACCTTATGAAATATTTCGACGTGGTGGCAGGTGCATCAATGGATGAAAAACGCAACAAAAAGGGCGATGTTATAAAGTATGCTATGGAAAAGGGCGGCTTCACAGCCCATAAGGCAATTATGATAGGCGACAGAGAGCACGATGTTTTAGGCGCAAAGGAAAATGGCCTTCCGTCAATAGGTGTGCTTTACGGTTACGGCAGTGAAGACGAGCTTAAAGCCGCCGGGGCAGATTATATAGCTGCTGCGGTTGAAGATATTTATGCATTGCTGTGAGAGGTGAAGGGATATGAAATTTGACCTTAGAGAAAAAGCAAAAGAAAATATAATTGTGGTGGCTCACAGAGGTGCCGCAGGGGGGAATATTCCCTGCAATACCCTTGCTTCTTATGAAATTGCACTGAAGCAGGGTGCAGATATGCTTGAGGTTGACCTGAGTCTGAGCCTTGACGGTGAGCTGTTTCTCTTTCACCCGGGCATGGAGGTGCCGCATTTAGGTCTGCCTTTACCCTTTGCTCTGAGGCTTATGCCTTCGTCGGCGGTGAAAAAGCTTCGCTATATAAACGGGGATAACACGGCAACTCAGTTCGGCATAGCTGCCTTTGACGAGTTTCTTGAGGAGTTTAAGGGCAGATGCTTTATTAATATTGATAAATTCTGGTCGGCACCCGAAAAAATTTACAGAGCTGTTGCGCGCCACGGCATGACAGATCAGGTGCTCGTAAAAAGCAAATACAGTGAAAAGGTTCTCGGTGTTCTTAAGGAAATTGCACCTGATGTGCCCTATATGCCCATTGTGACAGACACACATCCTCACCACGAAAAGCTGCTTGAAAGCGGCATCAACTATGTGGGTGTTGAGTGTTGCTTCTCTTCGGACTCTGCCGAGGTGGCAAGGGAAAGCTTTATTGAAAAAATGCATAAGGACAACACTCTCGTGTGGGCTAATTCCATTGTGTTCAGCCATAAAAAGCAGCTTGCAGGCGGCCACAGCGATGACACTGCTCTGACAAAAAGTGAGGCTGAGGGCTGGGGCTGGCTTGCGGACAGAGGCTTTGATCTGATTCAGACAGACTGGCCGGGTATGCTGACAGATTATCTCAAAAAATCAGGGAAGTATTACAGATGAAAGTAATTGCACATATTTACACTGATTTCAAAACTAAATTCGGTCTGCCCAGACAAAGCGGACTTATTGAAGAAATTTCAGGTAAGATAGTTTTTGAAAAACAGTACAGAGATGAAAATGCCTTCAGAGGACTTGAGGATTTTTCTCATATATGGCTGCTGTGGGAGTTTTCTCAGAGTAAAAGGGAAAGCTGGTCACCTACGGTGAGGCCGCCTCTTTTAGGCGGAAATAAGCGCATAGGAGTATTTGCCACACGCTCGCCCTTCAGGCCGAACCCCATAGGTCTTTCCTGCGTACGCCTTGAGAAAATTGATTTCACAAAGGATGAGGGCCCTGTGCTGTATGTAAAGGGCAGTGACCTTATGAACGGTACCCCTATATATGACATCAAGCCCTATCTGCCCTATTGCGACAGCAGACCCGATGCGGTGGGAGGCTTCACTGAAGACTTAGGTGAGAGAAGGCTTAGGGTCGAAATAAGTGAGGAGCTTCTCGGCAGAGTGCCTGAAAGCAAAAGGCGAGAGCTTTTGCAGGTGCTCGGCGGTGACCCGAGACCCTCATATCAGAGTGACCCTGAGAGAGTCTACGGTTTTAGCTTTGCCGATATGGAGGTTAAGTTTAAAGTCAGTGACAGCACTCTGACAGTGACGGAAATTGAATAAAAATGAGCAGGTTTTCGCCTGCTTAATTTTTTTTAGAAACTTTTTCACTTTTTTAATTTTTCTAATCATTCTTTAATCTTTGGCGTGTATTATATGGGTGTAACAAGAAAGAGTTACAGACAAAAAAACAAATAAAATTTTTAATGCAGAGACAACTGCTAAAAACAGAAAGGTGGAAAAATTATGAAAAAGAACTTTAAAAAATTATCATCACTGGCACTCTCACTCTTACTTATCTTCTCACTTTCGCTTTCAGCATTTGCCGCTGATGTTTCGGCAGAGCAGGCAAAGGCAATTGCACTTGCCGATGCAGGCTATAAACAAGCAGATGTAGCTTATATCAGAGCCGGCGTTGATTACGACAACGGCGTTAAGGAATATGATGTAGAATTTCTCGTAAAGAATGCAGATGCTTATCTGGAATACGATTATGAAGTAAGAGCAGCAGACGGAAAAATCCTTTCAAAGGACAGAGACGTTGAAAAAATCAATGCTTCCGCAGTAGGCTCAGGCGATATCGGCAAAGATGCAGCTGTTGAAGCAGCATATGCAGCCTTCGGTTTCAGCGCAGCAGAAGTAAAGCTTATCAAGGTTCAGAAGGACAGAGATGACGGAGTTGTAGTTTATGAGGTTGAATATGCAAAGGGCTATGACTGCAAATATTCAGTAGAAGTGCTTGCCGCATCAGGTAAGGTAATCGACAAGGAAAGAGATGTAAGCAGAAACTTCTTTGACAAGGTTGAGCTTTTCTTCGAGGTGCTCTTTGCACAGCTTTTCCTCGGCAGATAAAAACTTAATAACAGAAAAGACAAAATAAGTACAGCAACATAATAAACATATAAATAAAGAGGTGATTTACATGAAAAGAACAAATAAATTATTATCATTAGCACTTATACTGCTGCTTACACTTTCAAGCTTTACCCTTATGTCTTCGGCAGCACTGAGCAAGGTTACAAACCTTACGGTTTATAACATCGATGACGATGAGATAAATCTCAGGTGGTCAAAGGTTAATTCAGCCGACGGTTATCAGGTGTATATCTATAACGAGACAGCGAAGAAATGGACAAAATTAGGCAACACCAAAAGAACAAGCTTTGAGGCTGATGACCTTATGAGCGCAAAGGTTTATAAATTCAGAGTCAGAGCCTATGATAAAACAGCTTCGGGTTATGTTTATTCACCTTATGTAACAATATCGGCAGCAACGGAGCCTGATGAGGCAGAGGGCCTTAAGGCGAGTGCAAAGACCAAAACAAGCGTAACTCTCAAATGGAATCCTGTTAAAAGAGCAACAGGCTATCAGGTGTTTATCTACAGCACCTCAAAGGGCAAATATGTCAGAAAGACAGCCGTAACAGGAACAACTGCCAAAATCACAGGCAGAAAAGAGGGCACAGCCTATAAATTCAAGGTCAGAGCCTATTTCAAAGAGGCTGACGGCACAAGCAGATACGGTGAGTTTTCAGATGTGCTCAGTGTAAGAACTTCAGGCACTGCTGCAGCAGCATCCGGCTCAACAAACAATGACAAGGTTATCGGCACAGCAAAGGCAGGAACAATTGCTCTCGAGCATGCAGGCCTCAGCAAGAGCCAGGTCAGAGGCTATGAATGTAAGCTGGACAGAGAAAACGGCATTATGGTCTATGAGGTTGAGTTCGATTACGGCGGCTACGAGTATGAATATGAAGTCAATGCCGCAAGCGGAAAGATAATCTCAATCGAAAAGAACAGAGGGGATTGAGAATGCGGAATGCGGAATTGCGATCGACTCATTGCAAGAGGAAAGATACTACCCGCAGAGGTAATAAAGCATCATCCAATCCGTAACTGTCAGGCAAAGTATTAAAAGTTAAAAAGAGTATCCGTCTGAACCTTTTTGGAACAGACGGATTTTTATATGTGTTTTTTGTGGGCTTGTTAGGCGGGCATAGACTCGCCTGTTTATTAAAGCTTTCCCGCAATTCCGAATTTACTTCTGCCCGTAATAGGCGTTGGGGCCGTGCTTTCTCATATAGTGCTTATCTAACAGATATTGCTCTATGGGAGTATGGTCGGGATTTATCTGCTCGGCATGGTACGCCATATTGGCAACGGTTTCCATAACCACAGCATTGTGCACTGCCGTTTTTGCATCCTTGCCCCAGGCAAAGGGGCCGTGCTTATAGACAATTACACCGGGTACCGCATCGGGGTCAATGCCTTTGTTTCTGAAAGCCTCGATGATGACGGTGCCTGTTTCTTTTTCATAGGCTCTTTCAACCTCGGCGGGTGTGAGCTGTCTTGTGCAGGGGATTTCACCGTAAAAATAGTCTGCGTGCGTGGTGCCGTAAGCGGGGATGGCTCTGCCTGCCTGTGCCCACGAGGTTGCCCATGGGGAGTGAGTATGAATAACACCGCCCACATTCGGGAACGCCTTATAAATTTCGATGTGAGTAGCCGTGTCTGAGGAAGGGTTGAGTCTGCCTTCCACAACATTGCCCTCAAGGTCAACAACAACCATGTCGTCTGCTGTCATTACGTCGTACTCAACGCCGCTGGGTTTAATAACAATAAGGCCCTTTTCTCTGTCTATGCCGCTGACATTGCCCCAGGTGAAGGTGACAAGGCCATAGGCGGGCAGGCTGAGATTAGCCTCAAGGACTTCTTTTTTTAGCTGTTCTAACATAGAATCTATCCTTTCTTAAGTTCAAGCTGCTCGCTGACAACATTTTTCAGGCCTGTAACAAGGTCTGTCTGAGGCTGCCAACCGAGACTTTCCAGCTTTTCGCTTGAAAGCACTGCATTTTCAATAAGAGAGAAGCCCTTTGCTTCTGCATCGGTGGGCAGGTCAAAAATAACCTTGAGACCCTTTTCGGGATAGGAGTCAACGAGAGTGTGAGCTATGCCTGCAATTGTTGTTATGCAGAGCTTTGAAGCGATATTATATGCGTTGCCGCTTTCGCCGTCAAGAAGCACCGTGAGAAGACCTGTAATGGCATCGGTGACATAGGTGTAAGAGCGAAGCTGTTCACCCTTGCTTTTCATAACGATATTTTCACCGTCGGCTATGCACTTGGGGAAGACGGCAACAATTTTTGAATCACCCGGCTTCATTCCGGGGCCGAAAATATAGCTGAGTCTGCCTATTTTGACATTTACACCGTACTCGTCGGCATAGCTTATGCTGAGGGTTTCACAGCCCTTTTTGCTCAAGGGATAGCAGGAACGCACCTTCATTGCATCAATTTCGCCGTAGGTGTTTTCGTCAATAGAGTCAATGCCGTGAGTTGTGCCGTAAACCTCAATAGTTGAAACATAAAGGAAGCTTTCAGCGTCCACAGCCTTAGCGTAATCAAGAAGGTTGAGTGTGCCGTAGAAGTTGGTTTTCATTGTTTCAACGGGATAGAGTGAATATTCCTTAGGTGCAGCATTTGATGCACAGTGAATAATATAGTCAGCTCTTTTATCTGTGGGCAAAGGCACACAGACATCCTGCTCTATAAATGAAAGGGAGCCTTCTTTTTCATATTCGCCATAGGCGGCTCTTGCTCTGTCTGCATTTCTAACAAGGGCAAGAATTTTAACACCAAGGCTGTCAGTTTCGTTTTTTCTCATAAGAGAGTGAATGATAAAGGAGCCTATGAAGCCTGTTGCACCTGTTACGAGAACTGTTTTGCCCTGAAGCTTGTGCCATGAAAGCTTTGCAGAGACGATTTTTTCAATGTCAGCTTTAACTGTATTTGTCATATCAGCCACCGATTGCTCCAACCTTGATATAGGCTTCCATAAGAGCGATGTGCTCTGCTGTTGTTACCTTGAAGTTTGTTTCTTCACCCCACACAATGTGAACGCTTTCGCCAAGCTCAACCAAAAGAGTGCAGGTTGCAACGGTGTCTTTAATGCCGCGTTTGACAGCTTCTTCGTGTGCCCAGATGAATTTTGAAAGGTAAAGTGACTGAGGAGTCTGAGTTCTTGCAATAAGGTTTCTGTCAACTATCTTTTCTGAGCCGATCATATCCTCACTGTAAAGCAGAGCTTCTGTTGTGGGCACGCAGGTGATAGCTGTGCCGAATTCCTTAACGCCCTCAATGTTGGTGTCTATGATAGCATCTGAAATAAGGGGGCGTACCGCATCGTGGATAACGATAATTGAATCCTCGGGATAATTTTCCTTAAGAGCCTGCATACCGTTGCGAAGAGATTCCATGCCTGTGTTGCCGCCGGGCACAATATGCTTGAGCTTTTTAATGCCGTATTCGTCACACCAGTTTCTGAGCTTATCTTCCCAGCCCTTAAGGCAGACAACGACAACCTCGTCAATGTTTTTATTCTTTTCAAAGGCTTCAAGAGTGTAAATCATAATAGGCTTGCCAAGCACCTTGATAAACTGCTTGGGTACATTCATCTTCATTCTCTGACCGACACCGCCGGCGATAATTAAACCGATATTCATAATATAACCTCCGTTAATTTATTCTGATTTTTAAGCTGTAAAATTCTCCTACACAGCATTATATCAATTATTGCGTTTTATGTCAATAAAAAGAAGCTTCCCCTGACATAATCAAGGGAAGTATTGGCTTTGTTTTATTCAATTATAAATGTGGTTATGCTGTTTGGCATAAGCTTTGCACAAAGGCAGTTGCCTCTTGCGGTGAAGGAGTCAACCTCAGCCCAGTGCTCACCCTCAGAGATGCTGCCGCTTGTGCGCACTGTCGTAACCTTTTTGCCCTCAAGGGAAATGTGCTCGAAAATATAGCTTCGAGCTCTTGTTTTTGCTTTAGGGTTCACGGCAACTATAACGGTTTTGCCTGTTTTTTTGTCAAAGGCGGCTATTGCGTGGTCGCTGTTCATATGAAGGAGAGTCATGCCCGGTCTTATATAGCGTGAAAACTGACCGAAGGCATAATATTTCTGCGTGAGATAAATTTCCTGCTTGTCTATATCGGCAAAGGCGCAGCCCCAATATCCCTTTGTTAAATCAGGCATAGCGGGCATATCAAGCCTGCCTCTGCTGTCGGGTACGCGGGAAAGATAGCCGGCAACAACCTGCCAGATGACCCACGCCGAGGGAGACAGGGTGTTAAGGTCCTCAATGATTTTTTCACTCAGCCATATTGCAGGACCCATTTCACCGTCGGTTTCTCCGCTTGTGCTGCTCCAGTCTGTTTCACTCATCCAAAGGTTTTTGCCCTTGAGTCTTGCATATTCGCCCACCTTGGGTGTGGCCTTTGAATAGGTGTGAGTACTGACTCTGCCTACAACCTCCAAGGCTTCATCACTGAGCTTTTTCAGTGCTCTGAGCTGAAGCTTTGTGTTGGTTTCGTCTGTTGCGGTGACGGTAATGTCACTCAGGCCTTTATCCTTAAGCGCCTGTGCCGTAGCAGTGATAAGCTGACTCTGCATTTTGCCCGGGGACACATGACAGCCCTCCTGCTTGGGTGAAAAAGCCTTCCAATAATTTGTGAAGGGCTCATTCATTGCGGCAAGACTTTTGATTTTTATGCCGTGACAGGTCTGTATATTCTCGCAGACCTGGGCAAGGTACTGTGCAAAGGGCGCTATCTGTGATTGCTTCAGGTTATTTGCAACAGCATTTTTGCTGCCTGAGGTGCAGCCACTGACGGTCATATAATATGGGGGCGAATTTGAAAAGGCTTCAACGAAAGCGTCCTCGCCTGATGCCTCATAAGCTGCCTTGAGAACGGCAAGCTGGTTTTTGTCTGTGTCAGGATTAAACAGGAAGCTGCCGCTTTTTTCATCATATTTCCACCAGCCGGGCATTTCAGAATCGGTTCTTTCTATGTGGCTGTGTGTGGGGTCATCACCGCCGCCGATATTATAGCGCATAATATTAAGGCCGAGACCTTCCTTGCTGAAAAACAGCTTAGCCGAGTCTGCTGTCAGCTTCTCAGAGAAGCCCACTCTGTTTGCCCACCAGCAAAGGCTTGTGCCGAAGCCTTCAAATTTTCCGCTGTTTGTTTTTGAGGCATTGGCGGTTGATATTATAATGTTTTTCATATTTGTCACCCTAAAAAAGGCAAAGGTACGGTGAGTACCCTTGCCAAAAAGATTACATTAAGCTGTGGAAGCCTTCCTCGTCGAGAAGCTCAACACCCTTGTCAAGAAGCACCTTGGCAGCGGCATCGTTGTCTGCAACACGAAGAATGACATAAGCCCTTTCGCTCTTTCTTGTGATGAAGGCATACATATATTCAACATCGATTTCAGCATCGGCAAGAATACGCATAGGCCTTGAGAAAGCACCCGGCACATCGTCAATGCCTACAGCAATAACATTGGTTACGGAAACGGTGATGCCTGCCTCTTTAAGGGCTGCTGCAGATTCATCAGGCTTGTCAACGATGAGACGAAGAATGCCGAAGTCTGTTGTGTCTGCAATTGAAAGCGCTCTGATGTTTGCACCTGCTTTTGCAAGGGTTTCTGTGATTTCTGCAAGTCTGCCTTTTTTGTTTTCAACGAAAATGGAAATCTGCTTGATAATCATAATATTTTCTCCTTTATGTTATTAAAATTGTCTGTTATCAATTACTCTTTTTGCTTTGCCTTCGCTTCGCGGCAGAGTACCCGGCTCCATAAGGCGAACCTTGGCGTGTACATTAAGAGTGGACTGAAGAGCACTCTCAATCATCTTCTCTGTTGCCTCAAGTGATTTAACAGTGTCAGAGAACATATCGGGCATCATTTCAACCTGAACCTCCATGGTGTCGAGGTTGTTTTTACGGTCAACAATAATGAGATAGTTGGGGGTCATATTCAGTGAAAGAAGAACATGCTCAACCTGTGAGGGGAAGACATTGATGCCGCGTATAATAAGCATATCGTCGCTTCTGCCTCTGGGCTTTGCCATTCTGACAGTTGTTCTGCCGCAGGCACATTTCTCTCGAGTGAGAGCGCAGATATCTCTTGTGCGGTATCTGATAAGGGGAAGAGCCTCTTTGCCTATGCAGGTGAAAACGAGCTCGCCGTATTCGCCGTCGGGAAGAACCTCAAGGGTATCCGGGTCAATGATTTCGGGATAGAAATAGTCTTCACACACGTGCATGCCGTTCTGACATTCACAGTCATATGAAACACCGGGGCCTGCAATTTCTGAAAGACCGTAGATATCATAAGCCTTGATGTCGAGAAGTCTTTCAATTTCTTTTCTCATTTCATCTGTCCAGGGCTCTGCACCGAATATGCCGGCACGGACCTTGAGTGATTTGGGGTCAATGCCCATATCGCGGATTGATTCGCCTATAAACATAGCATATGAGGGGGTGCAGCAGATTATATCTGAGCCGAAATCCTGAAGGAGCTGAACCTGACGCTTTGTGTTACCTGATGAAACAGGCAGGGCAGTTGCACCTAATTTTTCAGCACCGTAGTGAAGTCCTAAGCCGCCGGTGAAAAGGCCATAGCCGTAGGAAACATGAATGATATCATCCTTTTTGCCGCCTGCAGCACATATAGCTCTTGCGGCACCGTCTGCCCACACATCAATGTCGTTTTGTGTGTAGCCGACAACGGTGGCCTTGCCTGTTGTGCCTGAGGAAGCGTGAATACGCACAATATCACTCTGGGGTCTTGCAAAAAGGCCGAAGGGATAGTTGTCACGAAGGTCTGTTTTAACTGTAAAGGGAAGCTTAGAAATATCGTCAATTGATTTGATATCTTCGGGCTTAAGACCCATTTCATCAAATTTCTGCTTGTAGAAGGGAACGTTGTTATATGCGTTCTCTACCATTTTGACGAGTTTTTCTGATTGAAGTGCATGAAGATATGTTCTTGAAGCACATTCAATCTCAGGTTTGAAAATTGCCATGGAGATCAATCCTTTCTTTTATAGACAGGGTACCCCGTACCCTGAGGGGTCAGTTTGCGTTATATCCAAGCTCAAAGGCTTTAAGATTGACATCAATTGTTTTGGGCGGTACTGTGGAGCGTATAATATCCACCCACATTTCTTTTTCAATGCCGAGGAACTGAACAGCGGCACCTAAGAGAACAATATTTGCACATTTGGGTGTGCCTGCCTCAATTGCAAGGGAAAGTGCGTCAAGGCAAACAAGCTTTATATCCTTTTCGCTGAGCTTTGAAAGTATATTCTCGGGATATTCAGCCTTGCCCATAATAACGGGCATAGGGTCAATTCTCTGAGTGCTTGAAATGAGGACACCGCCTTTTTTGAGGTAGGGGAGCCATCTTGCACTTTCAAGCTGCTCGAAGGAAATGATAATATCTGCTTCGCCCTTTTCTATAACGGGGGAGTAGACCTTTTCACCGTATCTGACATAGGTGACAACGCTGCCTCCGCGCTGGCTCATGCCGTGAACCTCGCTGACCTTGACATCGTAGCCTTGCTGGGTGAAGCATTTGCCCATAAGCTTTGAGGCTAAAAGAGTACCCTGACCACCGACACCGACTATGAGAATGTTTTTAGTTGCCATCAGTCATTACCTCCTTTTTCAATTGCACCGAATTTGCAGGCTGATGCACACACACCGCAGCCCACACACTGAGTGTTATCAATAACAGCAAGGCTCTTGCCGTTTTCACGCTTTGTCTGTGAAAGGGCAGGACAGCCCACATTGAGACAAGCCTTGCAGCCGATGCACTTATCGGCATTTATTTTAACGGGAGCTGAATGCTTCACTGTTTTAAGCAGTGCACAGGGGCGTCTTGAAATGATAAGTGAGGGCTCTTCCTTGAGAAGCTCTGCCTTGACGGCAGTCTTTGTGCCTTCAATATCAAAGGGGTCAACCACAACAACATTGCTAAAGCCCACTGCTCTTGCAAGAGCCTCAAGGTTAACGGCAACTGTGGGGTCGCCCTTAATGGTGAGACCGTTTGCAGGGTTGTTCTGGTGGCCTGTCATACCGGTTATTGAGTTGTCGAGAACTATAACTGTTGAGAAGCCCTTGTTATAAGCAATATCAATAAGACCTGTAATGCCCGAGTGGATAAAGGTGGAGTCACCTATAACGGCAACGCTCTTTTTAGCTTGCTCCTTACCTCTTGCCACATTGAAGCCGTGAAGACCGCTTATTGATGCACCCATGCATACGCAGGCATCCATCATTGAAAGGGGAGCCTGAGCACCAAGGGTGTAGCAGCCGATGTCACCGCTGACATAAAGACCCATACCCTTGAGGGCATAGTAAAGACCTCTGTGGGGGCAGCCTGCACAAAGCACGGGAGGACGAAGGGGGATTTCTTCACCGAAAACCTCACATTCGGCCTTTTCGCCCTTGAGTGCGGCGGCAATTGTTGCCTGAGAAAATTCGCCCAGGTTTGAGAAAAGCTCCTTGCCGGTGACCTTTATGCCAAGCTTAATGCAGTGAGTTTCGATAATATCGTCAAGCTCTTCAATAACAATAACCCTGTCAACCTTTGATGCGAAATCTCTGATAAGCTCTGCGGGGAGGGGGTTGACCATGCCTAACTTGAGATAGCTTGCCGAATCGCCCATTGCCTCGTGAGCATAGACGAAGGATGTGCCTGCGGCAATAATGCCGATTTCAGTGCTGTTATATTCTGCTATATTGATGCCCATTTCGACAGCCTCTGTGTCTGCGAACCTTGCCATGTCAAGAAGCCTCTGCTCAAGTCTGACATGAGCACCCTTTGCCATAGCGGGCATCATAACATTTTTCATAACATCCTTTTTATATTCCTTGACACCAACCTCATTTCTCTCAGAAAGAGGAGCAAGTGAACGCGCGTGAGAAACTCTTGTTGAAAGGCGAAGCAGGAAGGGTGTGCCGAAGCGCTCTGAAAGCTCATATGCCAAGGATGTAAAGCGTGAACATTCGGCAGAGTCCGAGGGCTCCAGCATAGGAGTTTTTGATGCAATTGCGTGGTGGCGTGAATCCTGCTCGTTCTGGCTTGAGTGCATTCCCGGGTCATCTGCAACGGCACAGACCATACCGCCGTTCACACCGATATAGGATGCGGTGTAAAGGGGGTCTGCGGCAACATTGAGGCCCACATGCTTCATGGCACAGAAGCTTCTTGCACCGCCTGTTGCGGCACCGAAGGCAACCTCAAAGGCAACCTTTTCATTAGGTGCCCATTCGCTGTATATTTCATTGTATTTTGTTACATGTTCGGTTATTTCGGTACTTGGTGTGCCCGGGTATGATGAAACGACAGTTACGCCTGCCTCATAAAGACCTCTTGCAACGGCCTCGTTACCGAGCATAAGAGCTTTTTCCATTTTATGTATCTCCTTGATTTTATTTCTTTCTCAGGTCAAGGACTCTCTGTGCCTTGCCTGTAAAGCGTTCTATAGTTTTAGGCTCAACAAGATTTACCTTGATTTCAATGCCTAAGATGTTCTTAATTCTGTCGTGAATATTCTTTCTCAGCTTTTCAAGCTCGCTGTACTTTTCAAGCAGTGTGCCGTCGATAAGCTCAACACGCACCTCGAGAGTATCGGCAAAGCCCTCACGGCGAACAACAAGCTGATAGTGGGGGCTGATGGAGTTGATGCCGATAAGGGCACTTTCAACCTGCGAGGGGAAGACATTCACGCCGCGGATTTTAAGCATATCGTCACTTCTGCCGATGATTTTGTGCATTCTTGCAGTTGTTCTGCCGCACTCACATTTTTCATAGTTGAGCTTTGTGATATCCTTTGTTCTGTAGCGGAGAATGGGAAGACCTCTTTTGGTGAGGTTGGTGACAACAAGCTCACCCTCACTGCCTTCGGGAAGCACCTCGCCCGTTTTCGGGTCGATAACCTCGCAAAGGAAGTGGTCCTCGTTGATGTGAAGGCCGTCACGCATAAGACATTCACCGGACATGCCCGGGCCGTTAAGCTCACTCATGCCGTAGTTATCTGTGCAGAAGAAGCCGCCGCCCCAGCTTTCCTCAATCTGCTTTCTCATTTCAGGTGTGCAGCCCTCACTGCCTAAAAGACCGAGCCTGAGCTTATAGCTGTCCATAGGAAATTCGAGACCTCTTTCTCTTGCACTTTCTGCAAGATATAAGCAGTAGGAGGGAGTTGCAACAATTGTGTCGGTGCCGAAATCGCGCATAAACTTAAGCTGCTTTTCCGTGTTGCCTGATGAGGTGGGCACAACGGTTGCTCCTATTCTTTCAAGACCGTAGTGAAGACCTAAGGCACCTGTGAACATACCGAAGCCGAAGCAGATCTGCACAATGCTTTCATCGTTTGCACCTGCGGCATAAACAAGTCTTGCAACCTGCTCGCTCCAGTTTTCAAGATCCTCTTTTGTGTAAGCCACAACGGTGGGGTTGCCTGTGGTGCCTGAGGAGGCGTGAACGCGTACTATCTTTTTTTGCGGCACTGAGAGCATGCCGAAGGGGTATGTATCACGAAGGTCGTCCTTTGTGGTGTAGGGAATATACTGTATATCTGAGAGGGTTTTGATTTTGTCGGCGGTGATGCCGTGCTTTTCAAAACGCTCGTGATAGAATTTGCTGTTTTTGTCACAGTAGTCAACAAGTGCCTTAAGTCTTTCAAGCTGAAGTGCCTTCAGGTCACTGCGTGACATACATTCCATTTCCGGGTTCCAAATCTGATGTTTCATTTTTTAGTCCTTTCTGTATCTGTGGAAACACAGTTAACCTTCCTCAAAGAAGGTTAACTGTTATTATACAATAGTTGGTTGAAAAGTTTTTTCTTATTAAGAAATTAAACCTCTTAAACTGCTTGTTTAGCATAAAAATCTTCGTTTAAAGCTTCTTTATTTTGAGTTGCTGCACTCACTGCAAAGCAAAGCACTATCGATATCATCATTGCAAGGCAGGCAAAGTGGGGACCCATATCCTTAACTGCACCGAAAAGAGGAAGTGAAGCCTCAGGCAGCAGGAGCTTGCAGACAACGGGAGGCAGTGCTGTGAAAAAGCCGCCGAGCATACCTGCCCAGGCACCTGTTTTATTGAGCTTTTTCCAATAGAGTGAAATCATATAAGGTGCAAGGAAGGAGCCTGAAATGATACCCCAGGAGTAGGACATCATATCGAGAATGGGAGTGTTGCTGTTTGCTATGAAATAGGACATAACAACAAAAACGGCACACATTATTCTTGTTACCCATGCAGTTCTGACATCATCCATATTTTTTGCAAGCTTTGCCTTTATAAAGTCCATAGTGAGAGTTGATGAAGCTGTGATGGTAACAGATGCAAGGGTTGAAACGGATGCGGCAATGAGAAGCACAAGGATAATACCTATGAGTACCTCTGAAATATCTGACATTTTAAGCATATTGGGAACAAGGTAGTCGGTTTTGCCTGAGCCTGTGCCGGGAATTTCATCAAGTGAATTGAAGAACAGCCTTGCAAGAGAGCCGATAAAGTAGCCGCCGCCTGCAACAACGAGGCAGAAAAGAGTGGAAATAACGGTGCCTCGTTTAACCTCACGCTCATCCTTGATGCCGTAATATTTATGCACCATCTGAGGAAGACCCCATGTGCCGAAGGAGGTCATAAGCACTGTTGCCCACAGACCTATATGGCTTGAAGCGGTGAGCTCAAGCTCCTGAGTTTTTTGGGTGATGGCCTTTATGCCTTCACCGAAGCCGCCCACTATATCACTTCTCATAACAGCAATAATAAGCAGTATAACGCCCACTAACATAACGGCACCCTGAATGACATCGGCCTTAAGGGTTGCACCGTAGCCGCCGAGGATAACAATAATCATGGCAGCAAGGGCAATAACAAGCATGCACACCTGCTCGTTCACACCTAAAAGCACACTGCAGACGCTTGTAAGACCCTTGTAAACAGAGGCTGAATAGGGTACAAGGAAAATGAAAATAACAGCAGTGCAGAAGGTTTTCATTGCCTTTGAGCCGAAACGCTTCTCAAAAAGCTGAGGCATAGATTTTATTTCAAGCCTGCGTGTTATTTCTCTTGTGCGGTTGGCAAGGACGAGCCATGCAAGAAGTGCACCGAAAACAGCATTGCCTATACCGGGGAGTATGCCCCATATGCCGTATTTCCAGCCTGTGCCGCCTGCGTAGCCGATGAACATAACTGCTGAGAAGTATGCTGTGCCGTAGGAGAAGGCTGAGAGCCATGCACCTGCATTTCTGCCGCCGACGGTAAATTCTGTAATGCTTTTTGATTTTTTTGAGTTGAGTATACCCACCGCTAAAATGAAAACAACATAAACTGCTATGGTAACCCATATAACTGCTTTGTTTTGCATAAATTACACCTCTGTGATTTAAAGTTTTAAAGCGATGAAGATATAATAGCACTTTAAAGCGGTGATGTCAAGAGGGAATTATGAATTATGAATTATGAATTGCGGGGGTGCTCTGCCGAGGAGTAGAGCCTCTGCCCGCAGGGGAAAGCTTTTCATAACCTGTCAGGGTCAACTCATCAAAAAAATGACCCTGCAGGGGCTTGCTGCAGGGTTTGGTGTTAATTTTGCCAAGGGTGATCTTCAAGCACTGTTTCAGTTTCTTTTTCGTCTGTTGTGTCTACGGGGTATTCGGGTGTTATGCCGTAGCTTTCATCGTAAGAATCGTCATACTTTCTTTTCTTTTTCAGCTTTTTATTGCCGACAATGCAGTATTCGTTGATTTTATACTGCATATAAACAGTGCCTGCAAAGCCGTCGATAATGCGTATAATGACAGAAAGTGCCCCCATATTTCCTTTTTCCTCACCGTGCTTCAGTTCGTTTTCAAGACGGCGTGTCTGTGTATAAGTCCAATATAATGAATAGAAGGGGATGAAGTGCAGCAGCAGTACGGCTATGGGATCGTATGTTTTACCGTCATTGCTTATTTTATTTATAGCCTTTGTGGTGCGGTAGGTCCATATGACATTCCATATACCCATAGTGAAAATGCAAAGCAGAATATGAGAGGGAATGCCTATATATGCTGAGGATAATTGAGCTTCTTCGGTGAAGTAATCGTAGCCGTCTTCACCCTCGTATGAAATGAGAATATAAATAAACACTGCCAGTGACAGGTTGACGGCAACAGTGCCTGAGGCTGAGACTGTGAAATCGAACAGGGTGTCAAACAGCGAGCTAAGCAAATTGTCATAGGGCATTGTGGTGATGCTGATAACAAGCTGATAGAAAGGAACTATGATGCTTAAAATAACAGCAGCGGTAACCGAAAAGACAGCCAAGCCCTTTTTGAAAAAGATAATGCTGCAAAGGATAATAAGCAGGCAGGCGATATGCGGAATGTTAATCAGTATATTTACATGGTCACCCTGCAGAAACTCAAGCATATAAAAAATGCTGTCTGCAATTGAAAGAACAATGCCGGCGATTATAATTTTCGGGTGATTTTTTATAAGACCGATGCCGATTATTAAGCTGACAATAAAGCCTGTGGCAATGAAAATCAGTTCCGTATAGTCAATATTAAATTCATCTATGGAAATATTTTCAAAAATAGTGATAAGACTGTCAAGTGCAATGCTGATAGCTGAGTATAGCCATATTACACCTGCCATATATCCCATAAGCCGCGGTGAAATTTCAGAAAAGGAAAGTTTTAATGCTTTCATAGTAAGTCTCCTTTTTAAGAAATAGACTCAAAAAACTCTTTAGCAAGAGTGTAAGCCTGCTTGCCGTTTTGTGAAATATATGATGAATGGTTTGCACCCTTGATAATTGCAATTTTGCTGTGAGGAATACACTCGTGGATAAAGACAGTGTCTGACAGCCACATAATGTCATATTCACCTGCAACTATATAGGCGGGGCAAGTGATTTTCGAGAGCAAATCCGCGTTCATCTCAGGCAGTGTCAGCATCATATCGTTGAGCTTATCGGGCTTAACCAGGTTCATAATTTTTACACCGAGAGGGAAATAAGGCTTGAAGGTGTCGGGGGTGGTGTTGGCACCGCAGGAAATGAAGCCGCCAAGCAAATCGGGATAGGTGTAAGCAACTGTCAGAGCGTTTATGCCGCCATCGCTGTGACCCATAAGATAGGGCTTTTCAAGACCCATAACCTCAATGAACTCCTTTATATCCTTGACCATAAGGTCATAGGAAATTTCGCCCGGGTCAGAGCTTTCACCGTGGCATCGGCTTTCAATTACATATACCTTATAATCATTGGCAAGGTACTCTGCCGCCTCTTTAAGTGAGCTTTTGTCACCGCCGTTGCCGTGAACCAAAATTAGCGGATAACCCTCATCGCCATAAACTGCATAGTGCATTGACATTTCGCTGAGCTCAACATCACCCTGTGCTGCGCAAGCTGTAACAGGAGCGATATCGGGCTCGTCGAGGGTGATGAGATTATAATTTTTTGATGCCTGACGCACATAAACCTGCCAAGCACCTGCACCGATTATAACAGACAGGGCAAGACAGCCTGTAATTTTAAGAAATTTTTTAGCTTTTTTCATATTAACACTCCCTTTTTTTGAATTGTAACACTTTTGTTTTGGGGTGTCAAGGAGAGAGGGAATGAATGATGAAATGATAAAAGCGCCCAACAGGACGCTTTTATCATTTATATAACTTCAATTGTAAAGCCGTAGGAATATTTTGTGCCTGCGTGCATGATGTTGGGCTCACGAAGGCAAGCCGCACCGGGCATATCGCCGCCTACACCTCTTTGCATAAGGTCAATGCATACTGTTGTGAAGTCCTTATGCTGAAGTGAGTGGATGTGTGTTGCATCGTCAAGCTCGTTGACTGTGTAGTGGTGGCAGTTTATTGCAAAGGGCTTTTCACCCAGCTGAGTGAATCTCAGGCCCTCACCCTGCTTGTTTTTAACTTCCATCATTCTTACATCAATTCTATGGCCGTTTTCCTGAGGTCTCATATAGTGATGCTCCATATCTGTTACGGTCATTTCGTGAATTGCAATTCTTGCGCCGGTCTGACGGTCGATATAGTTTTCGTGGGGACCCTTGCCGTACCACTTGACATTGTCAAATTCTCTTGCCATTGTAAGCACAGAGCCGAAGCGTACCATTTCAACTACAAGAGGTGTACCCTCGTGAGTTACATCTATCTTGCCGTCGGGATAAACGGTGTAGGTCATCTTAACACCCTTCATGCCCATTACGCTGACAGCTACTTCGATATAAGCGCTGTGGCTGTAGCGGTGGATAAGGGTAGCCTTGGTTTTAAGCATATTTGTGGCTCTTCTCCAGTGATAGAGAGGATGCACGGGAATGAGGGGAGGAACGAAGTTGAGATAGTCAATATCGTTATCTGTAAGAGCTCTGTAATAGTTAGGCTTAAGGGAGCCCTTGAGATATTCCTTGCCGTCCTTGACCATAGATGTGAGCTGACCGCCGACAAAGGTATAAGCAAAGCCGTCACCTGTAACGGTGAAGTTGTCATTGGTACCCTTTATGTCAACCTTGCCTTCATAAACGGTTTCTTCTTTTTTGTCTGCAGGCTTGATTATGAACTGATCCCAGCCTTGCTCGTAGCCTGCTTCTGCAAAGCGGCAGGCCTCGCGTCTTAAGTATGAGAAGGTGATGATAACCTCACCTGCGGGCACTTCGTCTGAGAGATAGGCGAGAGTAATTTCCTTTTCGCTCAGAGGAGCAAGGTCCTCATATGCCTCTCTCGGCAGAGTACCCCTTGCAATTGCCTTGCCGTCTTCAGTGATAACATAGGCAATGTCAAACTTTGAAAGGTCAGAGAACATCTGCTTGTTTTTCAGAAGAAAGATGCCCTTTTCAAGGTCAACTGCCTTAATCTGAATTTCGCAGTAAACCTTTCTCACCTCGTGAATTGAGGGATGCACCTTTCTGTCTGCGGCAATGATGCCGTTTGCATTGAAGAAGGTGTTGCTGCCCACAATAGCGCAGGTGTTATAGGGAGGCTCGATCCAGGTTTTCTTTTCATTGTAGTCTGTGCCGTAAAGCCACATATCTTCGCCGTTTTCACCTTTTTTGTGAATAGCCTGATCAACGAAGTCCCAGATATAGCCGCCGCAAAGGTTGTCATACTTTTCAAAGGCATCCATATATGCCTGGAAGTTACCTAAGGAGTTTTCCATAGCGTGAGCGTATTCACAGAAAACAACGGGCTTTGTGTAAAGCTCCTTGGGAATGGGCTTGCTGTCTGCAGCAAGGGAGTTTGCAATATTGTCAAAGAGGGTAATTGTAAGAGCCTCTTTGTTGCCTAACTTTTCAACCTGATCCTCTGTGGGATACATACGGCTGATAACATCACTCTTTGTGAAGTCAAAGTCACCCTCATAGTGGAACTGTCTTGTGTTGTCAAGTCTGAGAGCAGCCTCCTTCATTCTCAGGAAGTTGCTTCCGTCACCGGCTTCGTTGCCCAGGCTCCACATAAATACGCAGGCTCTGTTTCTGTCACGAAGAACCATTCTTTCCATACGGTCAACAACAGCCTGAGTCCACATGGGGTTATCTCCCGGAACATTCTTTCTTCTTACACCGTGAGTTTCAAGGTCGCACTCGTCCATAACATAGAAGCCGTATTCGTCGCAAAGCTCATAAAATCTCGGGTCGTTGGGGTAGTGGCTGGTACGGATTGAGTTGATGTTATTGCGTTTCATTATATTGAGGTCTTCAATATATCTGTGGTCGGGCACTGCCCAGCCGAAATCAGGGTCAAAGTCGTGACGGTTGACACCTCTGATAAGCAAAGGCTTGCCGTTGATGAGGATTTTCTCGCCCACAATTTCAACCTGCTTGAAGCCTATGCGCACTGCCTTATAGCTGACAACGCCGTCGCAGGTGAGCTTAAAGAGCAATGTGTAGAGATTGGGATTTTCACTTGACCAGAGAAGCGGTCTTTCAATTCTCTTTTTGAAAACAAGCTTGTTTTCGCCTGCAATTGTTACGATGTCTGTTGTGCCGATATTAACGGGACCGGACACATCTAAAAGTGTTGCCTCAACCTGAACATGCTTTGCCCCCTCGCTGTAATCCTTAATGAGCATATTTACGGTGAGGTCGGCATCTGTGTAGCTGTTGATAAGCTCAGTTTTGATATAGAAGTCACGAAGGCAGGTCTTAGGCTCGCTGTAAAGGTAAACCTCACGGTAAATACCGCTGAGGAACCACATATCCTGATCTTCAAGGTATGTGCCGTCTGTATAGCGGTAAACCTCGGCTGCAAGAGTGTTTTTGCCCGGACGAAGGAATTTTGTAACATCAAATTCGTGAGGAGTCATTGAACCCTGTGAATAACCTACATATTCACCGTTGACATAAACGCTCAGACCGGCTTTGCAGGCACCGAAGTAAAGGAAAATTTCTCTGCCGTTCCAATCCTCGGGTACTGTAAAGGTGGTTCTGTGCATTGCAACCTCCTGACCCTTTATGTCAATTGAGGGGATCTTGCTCTTTTCCACGCAGATGCAGTTGGGGAAGGAGTTTGCATAGTACCATGGCTTGGTATAATCCTTCTGAAACTGCCATACACCGGGAACGGTGATGTCTTCCCACGAGCTGTCGTCATAGTCGGGGCTTCTGAATTTTTCGGGAAGTGAGCCGACGCCTTTATACCAGAAAAACTTCCATGTACCGTTTAATGAAAGCTTATAGGGAGACGCTTCTCTTTTGGCGGCACTGTCAGCCTTGTCATAGCACAAAGCAAGGTCGTGGCCGTCTTCCTTGTTTTCTTTGATAATTTTCGGGTTTTCCCATATGTACTTCATATTGCTGTCCCTTCTTTCTTTGTTATTGAAAAGCGAAATTATACATTATATATTGTACTAAACAGTAAGGTCATTTGTCAAGGGAAAAAGAAAAGTGAAAAAATTGTAATAATTAACCAAGGGAAATTATATTGACAAAAAATGCCGCCAATTGTAAAATTAAGAAAAAAGGAGGAAGATATTATGGATAATATTCCCGAAAACACAAACGAAATAATAAGTGAAAACACAAATGAAACTGTAGCTGTTGAGGCTCCCAAGAAAAAAAGCAAGACCCTCTTGCTTATAGGCATTTTTGCGGTGCTGGCACTGATTATTGCCGCAAGCCTTTTTACGGGCGGAAATAAAGATGCGGATAATGACTATATCATAGCAGAGAACAAAAAGGAAATTTATCTTATTGATGCGGCAAACCCCAATAAGGAGCCGGTGCTCATTGATGAAATAAAAGGTGACTACGGTGCTGCGGCAGAGTATTTTATCAGCAAGGATAAGACCAAGCTTTTATATGCAAACAAGGTGAGCGAGGATGAAGAAAGCCTTGACATATACTATGAGCTGTGGCTTTATGATATAGCCACAGGTGAAAAAAGCCGAATAGACGAGGGTGTTTATATGCACTGCGTAAACGAGGCTTTTGATACAGTTACATATTTCAAGGGCAAAGAGGGCGAGCTGTGGCAGAAAAAGCAGGGCAGTGAGCCGGTGAAGCTTTATGACGAGCTTATGGATGCATGGGTTTCAGATGACCTGCAGACCATAATCTACACAGACGCAGATAAGAAAACATATGCTGTCAATGCAGGTGCAGAGCCTGTGCTTTTAGGTGAAAAAATTACAGCTATGGACTACAGCGAAAATGCATTTCTCTTTGCTGAAGGCAAGAAGCTCATAAAATATGAAAACGGCGAAAAGAATATAATCAGCGAAAAATACAGTGAAACGGCCAATATGGGCTATTACGATTATATGGTGGGCTTGGAAGGCGGCTATTTCCTGACAGAGAAGAAAAAAATTGATGTTGAGGACTGCTTTGTTGACGATATGGAGCAGAGCGATAAAAGCATCAAGGTTTCGGATATTGAAGCTTATGCAGAAAAGCTTGTAAGAGATGCCCTTCGTCTTGAGCTTGCCGCATCAAAAGAGTGGGGTCTTGCAGTTTGTGACCTTTACTATTATAACGGTAATGAGGCAGTGCCCGTTTGCGAAAATGTTATTGAAATGTTAGGCGAAGAAGCCTATTATTCCACTGAGGGCAATGACACTGTTGCTGCATATTTTGTGTTGGGTGAATATGAGCTTCCTGAGCTTGTTATGTCAGAGTTTTATAAAACCTTTGAAGAGGAATATGCCTCATTGGGTCAGGTTTATTATGATGCACTCAAGCAGCAGAGCTCAGTGGGCTTTGCAAAAGAGGGCAAGCATATAGGCACTGCAGAACTTGAAGGTGCAATGAGTTATGTTTATGATGAGGCTAATGCCACCGCATATGTGCTGACTCAGACACTTGGCGACGGCGGAGAGTTTGATTTCATCGACTCATATTACACCGTTAAGCTTTCAGAGGGCGTTTCTGAGCCTGAGCTTTATGCTGAGGATATCAGCAGTGAAATCACTGAGGTTGTAGACGGTAAGCTCATTTACGGCAAATATGACGATGCAGATGAATATATGTATATCTATAAGGATAAAGAGCTTATTGCAGAAAGAGTTGCATACACCGAATGGCTTGAAGAGGATATACTCTATGTCGGTATAGAGGGTGAAAATGAGGATGTTCCCGGAAAGATTTATTCAGCAGGCAGCTTTACGGAGTATGACGGTATTGAAAATTATGATATGACCTTTGCCACTGAAGCAGGCAACATAATCTGCTATAATTACGATGACAGCAAGGGCTCAGCGATCTTTGTGGCCAAGGACGGCAAGCTTGTTTCTGCCGGGGGAGAGGGCAAATATATTGATGTCTATCTTCCGTATGTCTGGGATAACAGATATGAGCTTTCAAGCCCCTTGTATTTAGGCAGCTTATTCGGTCCCTGATTGTAAACCCAAAATAAAAGATACTGTTCCCCGGTACGGCAGAGTACCGGGGAAGCTTTTATATATTGCATATTACACTGTTAAATGTCATAAAAATTGTATATCAGGTCAAAAATTTTTTATCTTTTTTACAAAATATAAATTTACCAAGGATTTTTTCTTGACAAGTTTATTACTATGGGTATAAAATATATTTTATCACTTTAGTGTGTGAATACTATTAAGCTATTTTATCGCCCGAAACAGGGCAAAAGGAGTAATAAAAATGAGTTATGTACAGAATGTAATTGATGCAGTTGCTAAAAAGCACGCTAACGAGCCTGAGTTTGTTCAGACTGTTACAGAAGTGCTTGAGTCAATTGTGCCCGTTGTTGAGCAGCATCCCGAATATGAGAAGGCAGCCCTTCTTGAAAGAATGGTTGAGCCCGAAAGACAGATTACCTTCAGAGTAACATGGACTGACGACAGTGGCAAGGTACAGGTAAACACAGGCTACAGAGTTCAGTTTAACGGTGCTATCGGCCCCTATAAGGGCGGTCTTCGCTTCCACCCCTCAGTATATATCGGTATTATGAAGTTCCTCGGCTTTGAGCAGACCTTTAAAAACAGCCTTACAGGTCTTCCCATAGGCGGTGCAAAGGGCGGCTCAGATTTCGACCCCAGAGGCAAGAGCGATTCTGAAATTCTTCGCTTCTGTCAGGCTCTCATGACAGAGCTTTACAGACATATCGGCCCCGATATTGACGTGCCTGCAGGTGACATCGGTGTCGGCGGCAGAGAAATCGGCTACCTCTACGGTCAGTACAGACGCATAAGAGGTGCATTTGAAAACGGCGTTCTCAC
>JAFQLV010000050.1 GCA_017396515.1 Clostridia bacterium
ACCCATACTGACTCTTGCGGCGCGTCTGTAGAGGGGATCTGAGCATCCGGGAGTGAGCAGTACAGCATCCATGCCGAGTGCCGCAGCCGAACGGATTATGGCACCCACATTTGTCGGGTTCATAACCTTGTCCAATATGACAATGCGGCTTTTATTTTCACATAGCTCCGTTACACCGGGCAGTGGCTTTCGCTTCATGGCACACAGCATGCCCCTCGTCAGCTTAAAGCCTGTCAGCTGTGTCAGAATATCAAATTCCGCACAAAAAACAGGAACATCCTTTATTCTCTCTAAAATCTGCTTGCCCTCGCCCTCAATATGCCTTTTTTCCATAAGACATGAAACAGGCTCATATCCGGCATCAAGAGCCCGCATTATAACCTTTGGGCTTTCTGCTATAAACAAGCCTTTTTCGGGGTACTCTCTGTTTAACAGCTGAGCCTCAGTTAGGCGTGCATACACATCCAGCTCGTCGGCAAGAAAATCGGTTATCTCTATAATTTTACTCATATTACTTTCCCGCATATTGATATAGAATTAAAAATAAAGAAAAAATCCGAACCCTTTTCCTATCCGGAAATTTGGCTCGGATTTTTCCGGCTTGGTGCGGATAACAGGACTTGAACCTGCACACCTTACGGTACAAGAACCTAAATCTTGCGTGTCTGCCAATTCCACCACATCCGCATATAATAAGTTTGTGCCTTTCAGAAAGCGTGCGTGTGACTCTTGCGGTTCCCAAAGTTTTCCCGTGCCTTGGGGCGGCACGAAAACTTTGACCGCTGCGCCTTTTCACCCTCCCTTTATCCGCCACCGGCGGCGGTCGGGCTCAAAGCTGCCAATTCCACCACATCCGCATATAATCGTTTAACAATTATAACACATATGGCTTATTTGTCAATAGAAAAAAGTCAGACAGCTTCAATTTGCTGTCTGACCTGACTTCAATATTTTATCTTCCGAAGCGCTCCTTCATATTAACGGGTACACCGCCGTTGAGCCTTGATTCCTCTGCAGCAAAAGCCATAAGGTGGCTTTCAATAGAAGCGGAAATATCTGTTCTGAGTTCATCCCTTGCAAGATTTTTTATTAGACCGTTATCTCCGCCGCCGTGTGAGCCGAGTGCACCGAGACGGAAGGTCTTTTTCTTCTTTCCGAAAACACGCAGCTCAAGAGTACCCTTATCCATATTGCATATAAGGTCTCCGTGGGAGCCTCTGACGCGAGTTTCGCGGTAAAGCCAATTTGAAAAAGCTGTCATTGTGAGTGTGGAGGTTATGCCGTTTTCAAAGACGGCAGTTGTAACCTGATAGTCAACAACATTATTATCGCTCATAAAAACGCACTTGCCGAAATCGGTGTTGTTCATTGCGTCATAAAGCTTGGGAATTGTAACCAGACCGTCGGGAGTAAGTCTGACATGGGGTGAGATGTGCTTGCGGATAAACTGTGGCAGCGGCTTTATTGAATTGACATATATCTTTTCACAGTCATAAGGGCAGCTATCCTTTGCCTTGCAGCCCTTCAGACAGTACTCTGCCGCACCCTCGGGTGCATTTTCTTTTTTAAAGAAGTTAAGCTCACCTACTGATGAAATCTGCTTGCAGCGGCTTCCTGTCAGGTATACGGCTATATCAAGATCGTGACAGCATTTTGCTAAAATCATAGGGGAGGACTCCTCTTTATTACGCCAGTCTCCGCGCACAAAGGAATGTGCCTGATGCCAATATCCCACATTTTCAACCTGATCAATAGCTATAATTTTGCCGAGAACACCGCTGTCGATAATCTCTTTGATTTTGGTGTAGTATTTTGTGTAGCGAAGCACATGGCAGACGGCTACACTTCTTCCGAGTCTTTTTGCCGTGTTTTCAATTCTGAGACAATCCTCAACAGTGCAGGCAACGGGCTTTTCAAGCAACAGATTATAACCTGCTTCAAGGCTTTTTACGGCATGCTCAATGTGCTGTTGATCCTGAGTGCAAACGAAAACCCAGTCGGCTGTTTTCGGGGCATTGAGAAAATCGTCAAGAGACGAAAACAGTCTGTCCTGCGGAAGCTTCAGCTCCTTTTTTGCTCTTGCCAGCTTCTGTGGGTTGGTGTCTATCACAGAAGTAACCTCAAAATCCTTTTTCATCATACGGCAAAGCACACTGTAAATGCTGCCTCTGCCGCCAAAACCTAAAATTGCAACCTTCTTCATGGCAAACTCTCCTTTTTTTTACTAATATTATGCTATCACATTTTAAGCCTTAATGTCAACAAAAAAGTCCCACCGACACTGCGATGGGACAAATTATATCTTACATTTCTTCGAGAACGGCAGCTCTCTTGTCGGCAAGCTCAACTATCATTCTCTGCTGAAGCTCACCGTGAATGGGATAGAGGATAAAGGATAAGCCGTAAAGTCCTCTTGCAAGGGCGGGAAGGATACAGAAAACTATCCAAATACCGCGCTGAATATTGCTGTCTGTGTTGGGGATAAGGTGGTTGCTTGAGTCGTACATAGGCTCATAGTGCATCCATGCAAGAACCATATTTGAAAGCCAACCGGTAAGTGAGCCTGCAAGCTTCTGGAAATAGCCCTGCACCGTTGTAACAAGAGCTTCGTTACGCAGTCCGTTTTTCCATTCCATATAGTCGAGTGCCTCAGCTGTAAGAATGGGGTTGCACACCTGAATAATTTTGTTCGGCAGACCGGCGACTGTAAGAAGAACAATAACAGCAGCGAGATTGAAAATTCTCTTTTCTTCAAAGGTACTGCTGAAAATTGCACCGTTGGGGAAGCCGAGCACAAACAGTAAGCCGTATGCACCGAGACCGAAAAGGCCAGCAAAAATGGCTGTTGATCTTGCACCGAACTTTTTAACAAGCTTAGCGGCAAAGGGTACCATAACATAGTTAGGAAGACCTGTGAAAAGGCCGCACACCGTTTGGTGTGAAAGCTTGCCTGTGTTGTTGAGCCAGAAATACTGTTCTGTAGATCCGCCTACTGCCTTGAAGTTATTGAAGAAATCAGAAAGAATAATGGCGAGCAGGGGTCTGTTTGTGATAATATTTTTCATGGAACCCCATACGGATGTTTTATTCATTTCTTCACGGCTCTGAAGCGGAATTCGTTCTCTCATATTAAAGAAACCGAAGACTGCAAAGCAAGCGGCAAAAATAAGCATAAAACGGGCAAAGCCCATATAAATACTCTGGCTTGAAATTCCGGGATTGATTTTAGGAAGGAAGTCAACAAAAATCGGCAGGAAAGAGGGAAGCCATGTGCCGAAAAGCTCAAAGAACTTTGTTGTGGTTATAAGATTGTTTCGTTCATTGACATTGGGTGTTATGTTATACAGCATAAGGTTCCAGGCATTGAAGTAGCTCATACCCAGACCGTAGATGATTGTTGCAACTGCTACGAAGGCAGTGAGTCCGCCGCCTGTTATGCCCGGAGTGGAGAAAAGCATCCAGCCGCCGAGAATCCACAGGGGTAAGGGAAGTATAAAGAAAGGACGAACACGGCCCCAACGGGTTCTTGTACGGTCAATGATAAGACCGGAAATAGTATCGTCAACAGCATCGTATATTGTTGCGAAGAAGTTGACATTACCAACTACCTTCGGGTCGACCTTCATAAAGTTGACAAGGAAAAAGTCTTTATTTGTTGTAATAAACTGAGAAAGATTCTTCTGACCGAAGTTAACAAGCACATAGGCGGCAATTTCCTTGGGGGTCAGGTATCTCTTTTTGGTATAGGCTAATTTATCCAGTGTCTCTGCTTCGGAAGTGTTTTCTTCCTGAAGGGAGGCAGTGTTAACTGTATCTGACATTATATCACTCTTTCAAATGTTTTTTTATTTTCTCTTATTTATTTTTCTTGCTTTCGAGGGCTTCCTTGGCTTTTCTGATTTTTTCAGCCTCTTCGGCTTCTGCTCTCTTTTTAGCCTCTGCTCTTTCAGCTTCTTTTCTTATGCGTTCAGCCTCTGCCTTTTCTTCCTTAAGGCGTACCCTTTCGAGTCTTGCGGCTTCAAGGTCATCTTCGCTTGTAACATCGGCCTTGCTGACGAGTATATTGCCGATGAGTGCAACAGCAAGCAGTGCCACATAAACAAAAATTCCCCACAGTATGCCTGCCTGAGCGTTTTCAAAGGTGAGAGTGCCTATTGAGAAAGTGCCTGCTGCGTTCTTTGTGCAGACTGTAAACAGCAGTGCAGCAACAAAGGTCATAGCAATGCTCAGTGCATCAGTTATCCAGATTGCATTGGTTTTGGGCTTTCTGAATTTGATGAAAATAAGGAAAAAGGCAATTACTATTGTAACAATGCCCAGCAGCATCATAAGAAGACCTGCCATAAAATATGTAACGGGACCGCCGAAGCCCTCGCCTGACATTGTCGAAATGATATCACCGATATTTTTAAACAATATGCCGAAGAAATCAATTGTGCTTGTGCCGTCGGTAAAAAGACCTAATAGGTCAAGATTCAGAGTATCCTTGCTGCTGCTCAGGCTTGCCCAGGGGAGGATAAAGCCTATTGCGGGCAGGAAGGACAGTATTATTCTCACGATTCTGAGCTTTGTGCCTGCAACAGAATATTTGAGCATATTCAGTGTTCTGTAAAATTTGCCGAATTTTTCCTCGGCCTTTCTGTTGTCTTCTTCAAGACGCGCCTCCCAGTTGAAATTGGGAATACTTATACCGCAGTCGGGGCACTCAGCTTTAACATTATACCATTTCAGTACCCTGCCGCAGTTGGGACATTTGCTTGCCATTTAAACACCCTTTCTTTCAATAATATATCCATTCTATTTTATATTGTATTTGTGAATTTGTCAATAAAGCATTCGTTAAAAAAAGCTTTTTGGCCAACAAAGTGTAAAAAATGTTATTATTGCAACAAAAAAGTTAAAAATGTTTATAAATTAGTAAAAAAACTATTGAATTAATTATTCGTTTATGATACTATATTCGTACTGGAAATTTATCTTTAAAGCGGAGGTAAGTTATGAAAAATTTATTCAGAAAAACAGCGTTTATTTTTATCACGGCAGTGCTTATGTGCCTTTGCGTTATGGGTGTAAGTGCGGCAGATGACGGCATTGCAGCCTTTGCCGAGGGCTACGAGCTGACAATAAGTGCTGACTATATGTTTGTCGGTGTTAAGCAGAGCTCACAGTTCACCGCCACGGTTTCAGGTGTTGAGGTTCAGCCTGCAATAACATGGAAGTCTCTTGACGAGAGTATTGCAACCGTCAACTCAAAGGGTAAGGTAACAGGCGTTAAAGAGGGTTATACCACAATTACTGCCACTGCTGAGGTTGCCGGTCAGACTCTTGAAGGCAAATATCCCATTCAGGTTGTAAAGAACGAGAACATCATTCATTCATATCTTGAAACACATAATGTGCTTTCATATCAGTATGACTATGACTACGGATACTACTATGCAAATGACAAGGCTTCATGGCAGAAAAATTTCGGCTTTGCAAGAGTTTATGACTATGTTGCCCCTTATGTAGGCATGGAATATGACTATATCCGCGTTTTCTTTACATATGATGAAGAAGACTTTATGGTTCAGCTCTGGAAGGGTCAGTACGGTGTGCTTTACGGCGGTGAGGTAGGTATCTATAACAGAGATGCAGCCGGCAAGGATTCAAGCCCCTTCACATTCTATGCAGCCGCAAGTCAGAAATATTGGCCCACAATGGATATGGCAGTTTATCATCAGGAAAAGGAAGGTCAGAGACCTGATCAGTATAAGCTTCTTTTCAAGCGTCCCGTTGATAAATATTGGTGGTGCACAGGCTTTGTTATGGGTACCCTCAGACAGTATGAGCCTGCCGACGAGCTGAGAATAGAGGTTACAATCACCTTCAGAGATGCAGAAATGGCAAGCCTTTTTGCAAACGGTATTCGTGATTGCGGCTTTACTCAGGCAGCTGAGAAAAAATATATGGGTATTGACTCATATTACTACGGCGGCGGTAATGATGTTTCTGTTTCATGGCAGGGCATATCCGAGGCTGAAAACACTATGGGCATCAAGGCAGGTCTGGGTGCTACAATCCTTCTCGGCCTTGTAAGACTCTTCCTTAAGTGGGGCTTATTCGGTCTGGTATTCAGCATAATTTTCTAAGCTAATCAATTCAGCTCTGCACAGCTAATGCCGTGCAGAGCAATTTCTTTTTTCACTATTGCAAAAAAAATAATAATGTGTTATTATACTAAAGTTAGAAAATAATAACAGGAGAGGAACTTTATGAAAAACACTCTTAAAAAAATCAGCCTGCTTTTTATGGCTTTAGTGCTCACGGTGTTAGCCTTCAGTGTTTCGGCATCGGCTGCAGGCATCACAACGGGTATCCCCGAGGATTTCATCAATGCACAGAAATATAAAATTGTAATTTCTGCCGAGGATTTCAATGTTAATGTGCGTGGCAGATTACAGCTTGAGGCAAAGGTGACGGGTGTTGAGGTTCAGCCGAAAATAACATGGTCCTCCTCAAACGAAAGTGTTGCAACTGTCAGTGACAGCGGCAAGGTCAGAGGTATAAGTGTGGGCAGATCATTTATTACGGCAAAGGCTACAGTTGCAGGCAAGCCACTTGAGGCTGTTTTTGCTGTTAATGTTGTAACAAGCGATAATGTTATTAAAAACTTTCTGATGAAAAATCAGGTTCTCAGCTATCAGTACAGCTATCAGGATGACTACTATTACACAAACGATAAGGATTGCTGGCAGGACAATTTCGGCTTTGCTAGAGTGTATGATATAGTCTCACCTTATATCGCTCTTGAATATGACTACACAAGAGTTTTCTTTGAATATGATAATCAGGACTTTATGGTGCAGCTCTGGAAGGGTCAGTACGGATATATATTCTATGGCGGTGAAATAGGTATATATCATAAAGAGGCTGACGGAAAAGAAACGGGCTACTTCACTTTCTTTAAAACTGCCGATCAGAAATATTGGCCGAAAATGGAAATGACTCTTTATCATCAGCAGCTTAACGGTGAGTGGAAAAGAGAATTTACCCGTGATTATGATTATTATTGGTGGTGCACCGGCTTCAAGCCCGGTCACCTGAGACAGGTTGAGCCTGCAGATGAATTAAGAATAGTTGCAAGAATAACCTTTACAGATAAAGAAATGGCAACTCTTTTTGCTAACGGTCTTAAGGACTGCAATTTCTCTCAGGCAAGCAGCAAAGATGCTGTAGGTCTTGACTCATATTATCAACAGGGCAGAGATGTTTATCTTCAGTGGCAGAATATCTCAGAGGCCGAGTCAACTATGGGCATCAAGTTTGCCGCAGGTTCATTATTTGCAATTAATTTAATCGGTCTGATATTGGGAACAATGTTCTCAATGGGTCTTGGCTCACTTGTGTTCCTGTTTATACTGTAAAAATTTAAGGGCTCTGCCGTGAAAGCAGAGCTCTTAGTGTTTTATATCAGGCTTTTTCAATTTCTCTTTTCAGCTTTTCAACAATGCGTTTTTCAAGGCGTGAGATATAGCTCTGTGATATACCCAGCATATCTGCCACCTGCTTCTGAGTGTATTCCTTTGAGCCGAAAAGACCGAAGCGCATAGTCATAATCTGCTTTTCTCTGTCAGAGAGATTTTCTACGCACCTTAGAAGCTGCTTCTTTTCATCCTGATATTCGATATTGCGGTTAACGCTGTCGCTGTCTGAGCCTAAAACATCACTTAACAGCAGCTCGTTTCCGTCCCAATCCACATTCAGAGGCTCATCGAAGGAAAGCTCATTTTTATTTTTTGCCGTCTTTCTCAGATACATAAGAATTTCATTTTCAATGCACCGTGAGGCATAGGTTGCAAGCTTTATTTTCTTTGACGGGCGAAAGGTGTTGACAGCCTTGATAAGACCTATGGTGCCTATGGAAACAAGATCTTCAATTCCCACACCTGTGTTTTCAAACTTTCTTGCAATATAAACAACAAGTCTTAGATTATGTATCACAAGCAGCTCTCTGTGCTCAAAGTTATCCTCATCAATTTCGCAAAGTATTCTGTTTTCCTCATCTTTTGTCAGCGGCGGCGGAAGATTTTGCGCACCGTTGACATAATAAACCGCGTCCTCATTAAAAAATGCATTTATTTTATTTTTTATCAGCAAAATCAAACCGTTTAATCTCATCATAATCTTCTCCCGTTTCACTTGTAATATTGTCAAATATGCCTGAGGGCAACAGTGCACCGAAGGCACCGCCTTTTATCTTTTTATCGGTTAATGCTATGAGTGGCTCTTTCAGAGTTAGATTGACTGACAGCCCCTTTATCTGTACGCGTTCAGCCCTGAAGCAATGCAACAGCGAGCTTCCGCCAAGGCTGTCAAAGGGCAGGAACCTGACATTCAGTCCAAGGCTCTGAGCCTGAACATATATATCCGTATCCTCAGGAAAAAAGAAGCTTAATGCACTGCGGCTGACTATTATGACCTGCTTTCCGGTGAAGGGATCGATAAGATTGTTGCCCGTGTCGAAAAAGGCTTTCATAACAGTCTGTTTATTATTTATATGCAAAGTCATATCAAATATTGTGTTTTTCGGCTGTCTGATTTTAATAAGACAAGTCACGGCTTTGATAATAAAGTAGCAAACCGCCGTAAGTATAATCAGTGTCAGAGGCTCAATGTCAAAATAAATGATGAAAGAGCTGAGATACATATTGCCGGGATGAACAAAGTACCACAAAGCGAGCATAGCACCTGCAAAAATAAAATTTACCAGAAAAAAGGCCGAGAAAAGTCTGACGAAAACTCTGAGACTGACATTTCTGAAGCTTATGAAAATAAACAGCAGTGCCGCCGGTACCCTTGATATAGCTATTAGGCTGTCACTGATGTGTGGAATGAGGATGATAAAACTGTAAAGCCCACCTATAAAAGCCGTTAAGGTAAGTCGGAGTCTTTTGACACTCACACCGCAGAGCATAGCTGTAAGAAGCATAAGAATGTAGGTTATGTATGTATTGAGTATAAAAAGCACATCGGCATAAATCACCTGAGTCAAATTCATCACCTTTAATATTATAAGCGGTGACGGTCAGGTTTTATGTCGGAAAAAGAGTGAAAAAATTAAATGACGGGAAGTCTGTGCAGGCGGCTCCATATATCACTTGACAATATCTCTTTGCTGGTATAAAATTAATCAGTAAATAAAGTTACATAAAAAGGAGAAAAACATATGAGCTTTGCAGCAGGTTACGGCAAAACCAATGTTGATATGCTTTTTGCCGATATGCCACGCCTTCCACAGGAGGGTGAGGAAATTTTCACTGATAAGTTTTCCCTTTGTCTGGGCGGTGGAGTGCCCGGGTCAATGGTAACGCTTTCCCGTCTCGGCGTTCCGGTCAGAAATGTCACGGAGCTTTCCGACGATATGTTTTCTGATTTCGCTCTTGCCGAATTCAGAAAGGCAGGATGCGAGCCTATCAATGTTTATGAGGGAAATAAGGTTGCCGTCAATATAACAGCGGCAGCAATAACCAAAAATGACAGAACCTTCTGGTCCTACGGCAACAGTGAAAATGAGGTTGATGAAAACAAGGTCTATGAGGCACTCAAGGGTGCAAAGGCAGCGGCAATGCATGAGGGCTTCCCTGAGGTTTACCGCAAGCTTAAGGCTGAGGGAACAGTTATTATACTTGACACCGGCTTTATTGAGGGAATGAGCCTTGAAGGCTTCAAATCACACCTTGAAATTGCCAACTATTATCTTCCTAACAGAAATGAAGCCATAAAGCTCACAGGTGAAACAGACCCCAAAAAGGCGGCAGCGGTACTGAAAAACTATCTTGAAACTGCTGTTGTCAAGCTTGACGCTGACGGCTGTCTCATTTATGACGGCAAGAGCTATACCTATGTGAGGAGCATTGACGAATTTAAAAGAGTTGACTCAACAGGTGCAGGCGATGCCTTTTTTGCAGGCTTTATGTATGGCATAATGAAGGACGAGCCTATAGAAAAATGCGTGCTTTACGGCAATATTACAGGCGGCAAGTGCGTTACGGCAGTGGGCTGCACAACGGCATATTTCACTGAAGAAGAGCTGCTCGCTATGGCAGAAAAATATAAAGACAATATAATCTATAATTATTAAAAGGGGAGTACAAAATGAAAAAGCTTATATCCTTATTGCTCACACTTATTTTGGTTTTCACTATGGCAATGCCTGCTTTTGCCGCAGACAGAGTCAACGCTGATACATACTACAAGCCCGATTATGACGGCTATCCCATTATAGTTGTCAGAGGCATTAATTTCGGCGGCCTCATTAATGAAAAAGACGGCTCCTTGGCAATGCAGTTTAAGGCAGAGGATATTTTCTCACTGCTTGGCAATATGCTCAAGGGTGCGGTTATAGATAAAAATGAAGATTTCTTTATTGACAGTGTTATTGATTTCGTCTGGGGACTTATGGGAAATCTTGCAAGCGACAAGGACGGCACAAGCCTTAATAAGGATATCACTGCAGAGTATTACACAAAGTCTCTTGCCAACTATAATCTTGAAGAAGAGTTCGGCTATGCAACAGAGCACGGTATGGCACACACTGCTGCTGAAATTGCAGGCGATGAGCACGCATATTTCTTCAATTATGACTGGCGTCTTTCTCCAAAGGAGGTTGCCGCACAGCTCAGCGAGCTTGTTGAAACTGCAAAGAAGGACTCCGGCAAGGATAAGGTGAAAATAGTCTGTGCAAGCATGGGCGGCATGGTAGCTACTGCTTATCTTTATTATTACGGCAATGACAGTGTTGATTCCTGCGTATATCTTTGTGCCGCACATAACGGTACCTATGTTGCAGGCTCAGCACTTAACGGAAATATTGAAATAATGCCTGAGGCTATGAACAACATTTTTTCAGCTCTTACAAGAGGAAACGGACCTATAGTTGATTTCCTTATGAAGGCACTTGATAAAATCGGTGTTTATAAGCTTCTTGCCCTTCTTCTCAATAAGTTTATAGATAACAATATTGATAAGGTTTACGATGAGTTCCTTCGTGACGGCTTTGCAACCTCTGTAGGTCTCTGGTCACTTTGCCCCGACGAATATTTCGACTCAGGTGTTGAGTTTGTTTTCGGCGGCAGAGAAAATGAATATCCTGTGCTTTTGGAAAAGCTTGAGGAATGCGGAAAATTTGTCAAGAGTACGGGGGAGACTCTTGCCAAGGCTGAAAAAGACGGCGTCAAGCTTTCATTTATCACAAACTATAATATGGGTCTTGTTCCCGTTTATCCCGAAAGTGTGCTTCAGGGTGATATGGTGCTTGAAGCAGAGCTGACTTCAAACTTTGCTACCTTTGCAAAGCAAGGGGAAGCTCTCAGCGAGGATTATCTCAAAAATGCGGATATGGCATATGTTTCACCTGATAAGGCGATAGATGCCTCAACTGCACTTTATAAGGACTGCACATGGTTTATCAAGGATGCAAACCATGTTGCCTGTGATTACGGCACACAATACAGTGACTTTGTTTTCTCATTGCTTATGTCAGAGAAGCAGCCTTCACTCAGGCAGTTCTCACAGTACCCGCAGTTTATGGTTGCAGATAAGCAGCTTAATCTTCAGCCTTTGGCAGGTTAAAAATAACAGATAAAAACATAAACAGGTCGCTACCGGTTAAGTAGCGACCTGCTTTTCTTTAAGCTTTGTCAGAAATATTTATCAGAAAATAATGTGAAGCCATGCCTTTGTGAAAGCCTTAGTGAGTGCTGTTGTTATGATTGTGAAAAGAAAAGTAAAAAGCATTTGTAACATCTCCTTAAAATATTTGTCAGGTTCTTCCTGCGGGTTTATTATACCAAAAAGAAATATTAAATTTCAATAAAAATTATAAAAAAAATCAATGTTAATAATTTGTTAAGAAAAGTTGCGAATTTATTGCAAAAATAAATTTGTTTTCGCTTAATATTTATTTAAAATTACTGCAAACTATTGATTAAATTTAAGTAATGGTATAAAATGGTTGCATAAAATTTAAAGGAGAAGCAAAAATGAAAAAAATCAAAAAATCCCTTTGTCTCATTCTTACGGTAATTATGGTTATGTCCTCGTGCATAATTATGTCATCTGCTGCCGACAGCAAGAGTGCTTATGTGGCTGACTATGACACTGAAACACCTGTAGTTATCGTTCACGGTATGAGCCAGAACAATACCTATCTCGTTGACGAAAACGGCAACTGGTCAAAGGACGATAAAGATGCATATATCACAGCGTGGCCTCTCAGAATAGAGTTTACCGCACTGCTTAAAAATGCTCTGCTGCCCCTTCTCGGTGCCATCGTTACAAGAAAAGACTGCGGTCTTGCCGCTGCTCTTGATAAGTCTGCCCGCGAAGCTCTCTGGGTTATTGAAAAAGACACTAAGGGCAATTATGTCAAAAATATTGAAGTTCCCTGCTATGAGTGCCCCATGAGTGAGCTCAGCCCCGAGGTTAAGGAAGAATACTATAAGTTCCTTCCCATTCAGGAGCTCAGCCAGATTGTGGGCGAAGACAATGTATATTATTTCGGCTACGATTCATTAGGTGATGTTACTGCAATTACAGAGCATCTCAACTACTATATCCACAATGTTGTTATGCCTCAGACCGGTGCAAAGCAGGTTAAAATCTGCTCAATCAGCCTTGGCGGCACAATAGCAATTCAGTATCTCGAAGATTATCCTGAGGATTATGAGCTTATAAAGAAGGTTGTTTTTGTTGAGCCTGCACTTGACGGTTCAAACATTATCGGTGACCTTTTCATCAATAACCTGAGCTTCTATTCAGAGGAAGACCTTTATGAAAGCATTCTTCCAGGTCTTTTAGGTGAAACACCGCTGGCTTATCTGCTTAATATGGTGCTTCGCATACTTCCTAAAAATGTGCTTATGAACGCTTTAAGCGGCCTTGCAACAGGTCTTGTTGACCACGCACTTCGTCCTTCAACAATTCTCTGGGCTCTGTGCCCCACAGCTTATTATGAGCAGGCAAAAGAAATCTGGCTCATGGACGACGAATATAAGGAAATCAGAGATAAGGTTGATTCCTTTATGAAAGCAAGAGCCAACTTCAAGGAAAACCTCTTTGAGCTTATGGAAACAGGCGGTATTGTTGCTGATGTTGCCTGCTATGATGTGAACCTTTTCCCCATCTGCAAGGACTATAAGACAACAAACGCAGACAGAGTTATCCATGCCGCTTCAACCACAATGGGTGCAACCTTTGCAGACCTCGGCACAACTCTCGGTGAAAACTATAAGGCAGCAGGCACATACTGCAGCAATCCCGAGCACAACCACCTTTCACCTGACGGTGTAGTTGACGCAACAACAGGCTATATTCCCTGCAGCACATGGTACTTCAAGGGTCAGGCTCATGAACAGCTTCCCAACAATGACGTTGCTCTTAAGCTTGCTATCCGTATCATGACAGACAACAATATGGTTGATGTTTATTCAAATCCCGAAGCATATCCCCAGTTCAATAACGGCAGACTCACAAACACAGTCAAGGAATATATGCTTGCTTGGGATGAAGCAGACAAGAGTGCTGTTTCAGCTGAAGACAAGACAGCAATTGAAAAGGCTATTGCTGATGTAAACGCACTTCTTGACGAAACTGTTGTTGATGCTGAGGCTTGGGCTGCAGCTGAAGAAAATCTCGAGAACGCTCTTGCAGCAGCAGGCATTATAGACGATCCCGACCCCACAGTGATTGACAACGCTCTCGCAGGCATACTCAAAGCTATGAACAAGGGTGTAAACAAGGTTTACGGAGCACTTCAGAAGTAATTAGGAGTTAGAAGTTAGGAGTGAGGAGTTGCGGTCGCGACTTTGCTACCCGCTAACCTTAAGTCTCTTTCCGCGCAGACGAAGTTCGCAGGCGGCAAGCCTCATCAATCTTAAAACAAACGGCAGGTCACTATCAATTTGGTAGTGACCTGCCTTGTTATTATGATCTACAGAGTCGGTATCATATCCGGCTTTTTTTGCGGGTAAAAAACTGCTTATCGGCAGAAGCATCCCCGCGACCGCAACTCCTCACTCCTAACTTCTAACTCCTAACTCCAAATTCCTGACTGTTATGAATTAACATATAGTGGTTATCTATATTCTCTCTCTCCCAATGGTCTTTCTTGATTGTCTTGAAGCCCAGCTTTTCATAGAAGGCCACATTGTCGGGGTTCTGTGCCTCAAGTCCTACATTATATCCCTGAGCCATAAGGTCGGCTATGCCCTGCTTTATGAGCTTAGTTGCCACGCCCTTGCCCTGATGCTCAGGGGCAACAAAAACGGGGGAGATAATATATGTATTTTCGGGGAAAACCTTCACATCAAGGTGCGAATAGGCCATAAGCGTTCTTATTGTGTTAGGCCAGTAAATTGCAAGGAAAACCCAGTTGGGGCAGAGCATAAAATCAAAGAAGGTATACTCGTTGTGTGCCCTTCTCCAGACGCAGATGCCTCTGTTTTCCTCGTCGACATAGATAATGTCATCCTGCCTGTTTGAGGTTGCAAGTCTTTCAAGCTGAAAGTGATAGACATATTTCTTCCTGATTTTTTCACTTTTGGACGCGTATGAGTGAACAGGGTCATTGACATAGCTTTCCGCCGCCATTCGGGCGAAGTATTTCAGTTCTTTTTTTGTGAGCTTATCTTTTTTCATAGCAATTTCTCCAAGTAACTGTTTAATTTATCTGCTTGCTTCTTAACAAGCTTTTTTACTACGGGATAGCCGGATTTATAGTAGTGCTCAATTTCGGTGAACAGCTCGTAAAAAGCCATTTTTTCTTTATAGTTTTCACTGAGCTGTATTTTCGAGGCATAATTTTCTAAAAGACGCAGATGCCTTCCGTTAGCATTATTCAGCTGATAAAGGTCATATTCTCTGTCTGCCCACATACAGCCGCAAGGGTCTATAACGGCTGTGACCTTACATTGGTGTTTATCCGCCATAATGTTCCACATATTATAGTCGCCGTGAATTAAACAGGCTTCTGTAACGGGAAGATAAAATATTTTATCAAACTGACTAACAGCTTTTTGCATAACTTCATAAGCATACTCGGAAAGCTCACCTTTATTTTTTAATTGCAGAGCCATATCGAGAATAGCCGATGCTTTTTCCTTGTAGTATTCGTTCCATAACTCATAACGCTGCTCACTGCCGATTTCACCGAAGCCGTCGGGACTTTTAACACTGTGAAAGGCAATAAGATTGTCTGTAACCTGATTTGCAAGCATTTGCCGTTTGGCATTTGACAGATAAAAAATATTTCCGCCGTTTTCGCCTTTGAGATAATTCATAGCGATGAAATCTTTGTCATATTCTTTGTCAGCCATGTGTGAAAACAAAACATTTGGCATAGGGAACAATGAGTGCTTGCTGAGAAGCTCAATTTGTGATATTTCATTTTGCATCACACCGGCGGATTTATAAACCTTAACTATTATAGGTTCACCGTTTTGACAGTCGAATTTATACACATCGGCATAATAACCGCCGCCTATACGCTTGGCAGAGTGGGGGAGTGAGCCGATTTCTTTATGTATAATGTCTTTTAGTGCTTTCACCTTTTACCACTCCCTGTCTTTGCTACTTTTATGCTATTGTATCATTAACATTATGTTTTGTAAAGAATAAATTGAAGCCGCTTTCTTCTGAAAGCGGCTACCATATTAAACTAATTTTCCGTCTTTATAATAAAGTCTTGCAACTCTTTTTGTGAAATTGCAGATAACCTCATAATTAAAGCTGTTGCTCATTTCGCCAAGCTCCTCGGCGGTGATTATGCTGCGGTTGCTCACGCCCATAATTACAGCGCGTTCACCCACACGAACATCATCAATATCTGTGACATCAACCATAATCTGATCCATACAGACCTTGCCCACAACGGGAGCTTTTTTGCCCCTGATAAGCACATAACCCTGACCTGTGCAGCTTCTGCTGTAGCCGTCGGCATAGCCTATTGAAACTGTGGCAATAACTCTTTCTGAGGGGGCCTCATAAATATGGCCGTAGCCGATTTTGTAGCCTGCGGGAACAGTTTTCACATGCACCACATGGCTGACAATTTCCATGGCGGGCATAAGACTGAGCTTTGTTTTGTCAACCTCATCAGAGGGATAAAGACCGTAAAGGAGCACACCCACACGGCACATATCATATTGCTTGCTGAATTCAACGGTGCCGGCACTGTTGCAGATATGCTTGATAGGAGGATTTATGCCTCGGTCTGAGAGCAAATCGATGAATTTATCGAAAAGTGCCGTCTGCAGTGCGGCATCGCTCTTATCGGCAGAGTCCGCGCAGGCATAGTGGCTGAAAACGCCCTCAACATAAATATTATCAAGCATCGAAATTTCCTTGGCGGTGTCAGCGCCTTTTTTGTCGGGAGTCAGACCGATTCTGCCCATGCCTGTGTCAACAGCAATGTGGATTTTGGCGGTTTTGCCCTTTGCTGCAGCCGCTTCGCTGAGAAGTACGGCATCGCCTAAATCGTAAATTGTTGCGGTTATATCATTGTCAATCACATCTGAAAAACGGCGCGGGGGAATGTAAGACAGTGCTAAAACAGGCTTGCTGATGCCTTCGCGCCTTACTTCAATAGCCTCATCAATGCTGGTTACACCGAAATAATCAATATGCTCCTCAATGGTTTTTGATACAGGTACACTGCCGTGGCCGTAGCTGTCTGCCTTTATAACGGCAAGCAGCTTTACGCCGTTTCCCAGGCATTTCTTTATCTCAAACAGATTATGCTCAATGGCACTGAGATTGATTTTGGCAACGCATCTGTAATAGCTTTCATTTATGATGGGGGTGGATGTCATTATATTTACGACCTTTCGGAATTAACTGTTTATATAAAATGATTATACTATTGCAAGATGAAATTGTCAAATGATATAAGCAAAATATGTGCCCTACTGCAAAAAAATCTGTCAGCCTTCTCTTTTGATTTTATGAGTTGAGGTTTTATCAAAGGGTTCATTTCTCAGAGTAACTTTTTTTATGCGTTTATATGAGGGCTGGCTGCGGTTTACGCTTCGCACGGCTTCTTTTACAGCGGCATGGATTTCCTCGTCTGTGAGCTCCTGCTTTCCCGTTTTCTTTTTGATTTCTTCCTTGTCGGGAAGAATTTCTGCAGCAAGAATATCCTGAGCTTCACTGTAAACCACGCACTCGCAAATGCAGGCGTTTTTTGTCAGATAATATTCAATTTCTTCGGGATAAATGTTTTTGCCGCCCCGTGTGACGATAATGTTTTTAATTCTGCCTGAGATATGATAGTTGCCGCTTCTGTCAGCATAGCCTGAATCACCTGTATGAAACCAGCCGTCTTTAATTACCTCTTGAGTGCGGGAGGGATTTTTATAGTAGCCCTTCATAACCATAGGACCCTTTACGCAGATTTCGCCTATTCCCTCGGCATCAGGTGAGCTGATTTTAATTTCAGTGCCGGGCAAGGGCCTGCCCACTGAATCGGGTGTAGGCTCAGAGTCTGTGTTGCAAATTACAATGGGGGAGCACTCCGTCAGTCCGTAGCCTATAATAACGGGTATGCCGTACGAGATGAAATTAAGTGCTGTTTCTTTGTTAAGCGATGCCGCGCCGCAGATAATCAGGCGAAGTCTTCCGCCGAAAAAGGAGTGTATATCGCTGAATACCTTTTTTTTGCCCTCTTTGGGTATGACGGATGACATTTTTGAAATTATTCTGGCGAGATTACGCTTGCCGCTTTGCTCCATTTTAGAAAGGATGCGTGCATCAAGCTTTTCAAGCAACAGGGGTACGGTTACAAAAACAGTGGGCTTATAGTCTGAGAAATCCTCCTTGAGTGTGCGTATGCCGCCGCAAAAGCTTATGGCAGCACCTGAATAAAGCACCATAAGAAAGGCTATGAGCTCATAGGTGTGATGAAGGGGCAGCACGCTCATTGAAAGGTCGCCCTCGTAGATTTTAATATATTCACTTACGGCAATAAAATCTGAGCAGAGATTTCTGTTCGTCAGCTCGACCCCTTTTGTCATGCCTGTTGTGCCTGAGGTGAAAAATATTGCGGCTGTGTCCTCCGGACGGGTCTTTGCCGATATAAAGCCGGCATCTCCCTGAGAGAGAAGCTCTCTGCCTTGTTTAATAAGGTTGTTATATGAAAGGGTGCCTTCCTGTGCAGTGTCTCCGAATAATATTACGGCAGGCTTTCTTTTGGGCTTTACAGTGCTTTCAAGCAGAGTCTTGCTTCTTTTTTCGTCGGTTATTAATATATCAATTTCGGCAAAATCAACGATATTACAGAGCTCCTGAGCGTTAAGGTCCTTGTCAAGGGGCACAGCAGTGCCCACACCGGAGGTAATTGCCATAAAGCAGGTGCACCACTCATAGGAGTTTGCACTGAAAACAGCAATGTTTTTGCCTTTACCTTTGCAAAGACTTATAAGAGCCGTGCCCAGAGCCTCGGCATCATTTTTAAACTGCTCATAGGTAAGGCTGTAAATTGCACCACCGCTATCTTTAAGCAAAAATGCATTTCTCTGTTTGTGTTTTGCTTCGCTTTCATAAAGAAGCTCGCGCAAGGTGTTAACTTTATATTCTGACATAACCATCGCCCTCAATATTTATTTCTTTTTTATTATAGCGGTTATGTCTTTGGTTTATGCAAAAGCAGACACCTCTTTAAGTGAAGTGTCTGCTCAGGTTTTATCCGTATATAAATTCTTTTATTATTTCTTTGTTTTCTTCAAAGTCCATTTTAAGCACATCCTGACCGTTTATTCTTGCATTTGACCAGGTTCCTTCTGCAGGCACCTGCTGCTGAAGAATGTCATAGTGCATATATAAAAGAGCCCCTGCACCAAGAACGAGAAGATTGTTTCTGTCAATGTTTGTGGAAATATTGGGCAAAATCTGCTTGACGATATCAACCAAGGTAAAGGGATTGGTTTTTGTAGCCTTGTCGATAATTGCCGTGAGAACCTTTCTCTGTCTTTCCGTTCTGCGGAAATCATTATCAACATATCTTATTCTGCAGTACCACATAGCTGTTCTGCCGTCGAGATGATTTGTGCCTGCTTTAAACTTAGGTCTGTTGACCTTATCACGCATATATCTGGCCTCAGCCTCCGTTGCATCGTGAATGGTAATGCCGCCGAGAAGATTGACAAGGTCAATGAAAACCTCGTAATTGACCATTACATACTCGTCTATTTCAACGCCGAAATTATATTCGAGAGTTTCCATAAGAAGCTGTGCACCGCCGTAGTTGAAGGCTGCATTGAGCTTTGTGTGATAACCCTTTGAGGGGATATAGACATAGCTGTCACGAAGGAAGGAGGTGAGCTTAATTTTATGGTTTTTGTTGTCTATTGAGAAAAGAATCATTGAGTCCGAACGCTGACCGCCGAGGCCTTCTCTTGCATCTGAGCCGATAAAGAGGATGTTTCTTACCTTTTCGTCAGACATAAGGGTGCTTTCGTCAAGGTACGCGTTTTCGGTAATTGAGCTGTCATAGCTCAGACCGCCAAGGGCACTGTAGCCGTAAACAAAAACCGCACCGAGGAAAATCAGCACAAGGCAAAGAAGCCCTGCGAAAATTTTGCCCTTGACACCGCGTTTTTCAGGCTTTCTGCCGCCTTGAGGTGTTCTGCTCTGCGGTGTGGCAGCAGGTCTGTCACCGGGGTGAACGACAGGTCTTGACGGCTGCCTTTGTGCCTGTGCACCCTGCTGAACCCTTGCTCCCTGAGGAGTGCGGTTCACGGGCTGTGAAACAGGCCTTGGAGCACTGTGTGCAGGTCCGTGTGAGCCGGGGGTGACACGCCTGCCCTGAGGAGTGCGTGACGGAGTGCCTGAATATATGTTGTGTCTGGGTGCTTGAATGTGTGTGGGTTCGGGTATATCTATATCAAAATCAGGAATGTCAACCTTGAAATTTTCTTTCCTTTGAGGAAAGGGCTGACTTGAGCCCTTTTGCTTGAAATCAAGCTCGAAAACCTCATCGTCATAATCACTGTCTAAAAATTTATCGCTGACTATCCTTTTTGATGAAGCAGGCTCATTATCAGCCTTGTTTTTGTTTTTATCTTTACCCGAGAAATATATATCGTCCATGAGGAACCTCCGGTAATTCTGCATTAATTAATTGTTTATTTAATACATTTTAACTCATTAACGGTAAAATGGCAAGAGTTTTTTTATATCTTCATTCTTTCTTAAGGTTTAAGCTGACTAATTCTTGACAATTACTTGCCTTTAGTGTAAAATATCGGCGAGTACACTGGGCAGTTGCGGGTCTCTTATGAGACGTGAGGAAAGTCCGGGCTTCACACAGCAGGGTAACGGCTAGCGGCCGCCGAGGGTGACCTTAGGGAAAGTGCAACAGAAATAAACCGCCGCTTTTGCGGTAAGGATGGAAAGGCGAGGTAAGAGCTCACCGGCATAAAGGAGACTTTATGGCCATGTAAACCCTACCCGAAGCAACACCGACCGGATATAATGCGTCAGCTGGGCGCCAAACCGACAGGTGGCTTGAACGGCGGAGCAATCCGTCGTCTGGATAGATGACTGCCTTAAATGACAGAACCCGGCTTACAGGTGTACTCATTCTTTTTTTCAGGAGATTAAATATGAAAGCTGTATTTCTTACGGTTAAAAACATCCTTCACGGTGTTGTTGCCGCGCTTATGCTTATTCCCATTATTCTGACTATGGGGGATGCGGGCAACCCGGACACAGAGGTTGAAGCTTATCCCGGGGCAACAAATCAATACATAAGCGAGCATCTAAATCCCGATATTGCGGCACACCGCTCAGGCGGCGGAATTGCACCGCAGAATACGCTTATGGCATTTGAAAATATAATTGCAAATGCAGATGCACTGGGTGTTGACACTCTGGAGTTTGATGTGCAGATAACCAAAGACGGCGAATTAGTGCTTATTCACGATTTGACCTATGATGCAGTGTCAAATGCTGCAGAGGCCTTCGGCAGAAGCAATGTCTTTGTTTCGTCTCTTACTCTCAGCCAGGCAAAAGCTCTCAATATGGGCGAAAACTTCTCTCTTGACGGTGAGTACCCCTACAGAGGCCTCAGAGGTGACGATATCCCTTATAATCTCAGAGTCGTGACCTGTGACGAGGTTATAGATTATGTTGAGGCCAACTGCGGCGGCAGGCAGTACCGCTATGTGATTGAAATAAAAAGCATAGGTGCAAACGGCAGAAAAGCAGCCGATAAGCTTTATTCTATAATCGCTGAGCGAAATATGCAGCACAGAGTTATGTGGTCAACCTTTGCCCCCATAACCTCAGGGTATATGCAAAGGGAATATCCCGAAATTGCCCGCAGTGCAGATGCAATTGAAGCCGTGCAGTTTTATTTTTACTATAGAATGAACTGGGATTTGCAGGATGTGAAGCCTTCTTATGAAACTCTGCAGATACCCTACGGTGAAAGTGCCTTTGATAACCTTATAAATCTCGGCACAAGAGAAATGCTCAATTATGCTCATAAAAACAACATCGCAGTGCAGTATTGGACAATAAACAGTGAGGAAGAAATCAGAACACTCACCGAAAACGGTGCAGACTGTATTCTGACAGATTATCCCGAGACGGCATATGAAGCAGTGAAGTCTTACGGCATTAAAAAATAACATCAGCGGGCGCTTTCCGAAAGGAAGGTACCCGCTGAATTTTTGATATGTTAATCAGGCAAAAATGTTGCCGACAAAGCCGAAAAGCTTATTGAACAGATTATAGAAAACAGACAGTGCCTTAAAGGTCATACTCATTATATCAAGCATATAACCGAAGGAAGCAGGAATTTTAAAATCCTCACCCTTTGTTGCTATAACAAGCTCATTTCCCGTACCCATGCCGATTTCTGCAAGCTTAGGGTGAAGAGTATAATCCGAACCCGCCCAAAAGCGTGAATTTTCGCGGTTTTTCGGTGTTTCGGATTTGAAAGGCGGCAGCCTGTCGGCACCCTCAACACACAAAAATCCATCAAAAATTCGCACTTTTGGGTCATCAGATTTTTTGCGAGACGGATTTTTGTCATATCAAGGCACAAAACGCAGTAAATCCTGCCGGATTTACGAGTATTTTAACGAAGAGATGGCGAAAA
>JAFQLV010000051.1 GCA_017396515.1 Clostridia bacterium
ATGATATCTTTGTTAAGTGCAGAGTGCTGAGTGCAGAACGCAGAGTGTTTTCCCTGCGGTAAGAGATTAACCTCTTTGCCTCAGCTCACCCGCAATTTTGCATTTTGCATTTAGCATTTTGCATTTTCTATCAGTCGCCTATGCTCTGAAAGGTTTCAATAAGCTGCTGAAGGAAAGACTTGAACATTGCAATAATGTTTCTAATGATGTTGATTATTGCCCATTCGCTGTCACCTTCACTAAGGTCACCGAAGTCAATGTCGCCGAGACCGCCTGAGCCGCCTGAGGAAGCGTTCTTTTCAAGTGCTTCAACATGAATGTCATAGTCGGGCATTGTGATTGTGATTTTTGTTTTGCTGTTGTCAACACCGTCAAGGGTTACTTCATTGCCCTTTGCATCTGTTACTTTCCAGCCGGCAAAGTTTTCTGCAGTGAGATTTGCACTGATTTCAACTGTTGCGCCGTATTTGAAATCACCGTAACCTTTGAGAATATTCTCGCTTGCGGTAAGCTTGCGTGTGAGCTTAATATCTCTTGACATTGTGAAGTCTGCAATTGTGAAGGGGTCATTTTCTGTGGGAGTGTAAGTTGCCTTGAACTCATAAGTCTTTGACTCTGCGGGCTGCCATGTGAAATGCTCACCGTATTTAACATTATCTTTGTAAACTGCACCGTCAAGATAAACTGTAAATGTACCTTCGGGTCTTGCGGCACTGCTTGTATCCTTGTTCCATACCCATAATTCAAGACCGTCTGTGCCCTTTATAGCAGATGTATCAAGCTTCATTTCTGCTTCAACAGGGGTAACTGTAACCTTTAACTTTAATACGGTATCTTCATAATATGATGTTACACCCACTGTGGTGTAGGGTCTTGCAATAAACTCATAATAGTGTGTGCCTACTTCAGGTGCTTCACCGCTTGCTGATGTGCCGAAAATGTAACCGTCAGCATCTGTTGCACCATAATAACAGCCGTCTTTGCCTGCAACAGCTGTGCAGCCTGCCTGTGAGATGTAGTATCTCATATTGCCGTCTGTCAACTTTGTGCCGTATGGAACTGTGATTTCGGGAATGATTTCGTTGCCGTTTTCGTCAACGAATTTGATGGGAGCTTTTGTGACTGTTATAGGAATGTCAAATGTATAAGGCAATGCTGCTTCGGGGTCTGCAGGTGTAAATGTTACAGGAACATTATAATTACCAACAGAAAGAGAGTAATCTTTTGCACTCTCTGCTATTGAGAATGTTCCGTCTACAACTGTTCCTTCATTTTTCAGAACAGCTACGCCGCCTTTAATAACAACATCTTTCAGAGTCATTGAAGCATCATACACCAAAGGCTCAATAACAGGCATTTCTGAAATTGTAGTTTCTGGAATATTGCTTGCTATTTTTACATAAACCTGTGCAGATAAATCTTCGTAACCACTGCTGATAAAAAGATATGCCTCATAATATCCGCTTTCGTTTACAACAATAGAACCGTCACGCCATTGCCAAACACTTGCAAGCGCTTTAGGTTCAGCTTCATTGTAAGGGTTTTTGACTTTTGCTCCTGAAAGTGTTGATGTGGAAAGAGTTGCACCGGGTTCAACTTCGGTGGCAACAGGAATAGTGTCGTTTTCATCAATAAATACAGGAGTGGTTATAGTAATTGGATATGTAACATATCTACATCTTGGAAAATCAAATCCGGTATATGAAGTTGCATCATCTGGCACAAATTTTATATCTGCTCTTCCGCTACCGGAAAGAGTATTAGTCGCTGTTAAATCAATAAATTCAACGTGTCCTGCAACCTGATTTCCACTTGCATCAGTTACGATTTCGTCATCATTTATTATAAGTCCATCACCGACCATTTGACCTGCGTAGAACTTACCATCTGCATTTTTAAATGAAATCGTTGGATATTGAGTTATATTGCTCTTGGTCAGTACTTCAGGCTCTGCCGCACTTGCATACATGGGCACAACTGATAACATCATCATAAATGCCAATAATAAAGATATAATTTTCTTGTTTTTCATAAATACTTTTCTCCGTTTCTTTTTGTATTTTTTGTAATTTTAATTCTGCGGGGGATATTTGCCCTTTTGCAGATTGTCGGGCACAATTTTGCATTTTGCCCTTTGTATTTTGCATTCACTCAGCCCATTGGTATCGCCCCCCTGTCTTCTCAGTCATAGCACCATACGGTGCTATTTTGGTTTATTTTAGCACTGTTTTAAGATTTTGTCAACACCATACGGTGTTTTTTGGTATCATTGTTTACATATTATACTCGTCACCCTAAGGAGAACACTATGGCATATTATAAAAGACTCCGTGATTTAAGAGAGGACAGAGACCTGACGCAAAAAGACCTTGCCGAGGAACTGTATATGCAAACTACTCAATACCGCCGCTATGAAACAGGTGAAAGATCGCTTTCTCTTGAAACTGCTGTGGCATTGGCCGAGTTTTATAATGTTTCTCTCGATTACCTTGCAGAGCTCACAGACTATAATGGCAAAATAGAAACTTCAGAGCTTTCTGTCGACGAAAAGCAGCTGCTTACCTATTTCAGAAAACTTAACAGTACAGACAAAGAGAGGCTTCTTGAAAGAGCTATGACCTTATGCGAAAAATAAAAAAGACTTTCATAAAAAACCGGGTTTGCTGCTCGGTTTATTTTTACGTCCTGCAGACATAAAACTCTTTGCGCTTTCTTTAATTTTTTTAGTTTTCAGCCACTTTTTCTCACTAACCTATTGATATTTCCGCTGAAATTTGAGATAATATAATGAATTATCATAACCAAAGGAGGTTAATACATGAGCGATAACTTAAAGCTCGCTGAGCTTTTATTCCCCGATATAACAAAGACACCCGATGATATGGAAGCACAGTTCCCCCCGAGAAACCTTAAGGAGGGCGCAAGAGTAACAAGACTTGCCCCCAGCCCCACAGGCTTTCTCCACTTCGGCAACCTTTTCACAGGCACCGTTGCCTACAGAACGGCAAAAACCACCGACGGCATTTTCTATGTACGCGTTGAAGACACGGACCAGAAAAGAAAAATTGAAGGCGCCATTGAGGTTATGCTTGGCGGTCTTGAGGCCTTCGGCGTTAAGGCTGACGAGGGCGTTGTGGGCGAAAACACCGAAAAGGGTGATTACGGCCCCTATTATCAGAGCCGGAGAAAGCACATCTATCACGTTTTTGCAAAAGACCTTGTTTCAAGAGATCTGGCATATCCCTGCTTCTGCAGTGCCGAGGAATTGGATGAAATCAGAGCACAGCAGGAAAATGAGCCTCAGAAGGGCTATTGGGGTAAGTACGCTAAATGCCGTAATCTAACCCTCGATGAAATTGAAGAAAATATCGAGGCAGGCAAGCCCTGGACACTTCGTCTGAAGTCCCCGGGCAACGCAGAAAACAAGTGCTTTGTTGACGATATGATAAAGGGCAAAATTGAAATGCCTGAGAATGTGCAGGATATAGTCCTTCTTAAAAGCGACGGTATTCCTACATATCATTTCGCACATGCCGTTGACGACCACCTTATGCGTACCACCCATGTTGTGCGCGGTGACGAGTGGATGTCAAGCTGCCCCGTACATCTGCAGCTGTTTAAGTGCCTTGGCTTCAAGGTTCCTAAGTACGCCCATGTTGCCCCCATTATGAAAGAGGAAAACGGCGGCAAGCGTAAGCTTTCAAAGAGAAAGGACCCTGAGGCAGCAGTTACCTTCTATGTTGAAGAGGGCTACCCCAAAGAGAGTGTCAACGAGTACATTATGACTCTTATGAACTCCAATTTTGAGGATTGGAGAAAAACAAACAAGGACGCATCTATAGATGACTTCCCCTTTAACCTTAAAAAGATGAGCGTTTCAGGTGCTCTCTTTGATATGGTGAAGCTCAAGGATGTTTCTAAGAATGTTATCTCACTCATGAGTGCAGATACGGTTTATGATTACACTGCCCAGTGGGCAAAGGAATATGACAGAGAGCTTTATGCCCTGCTGACAAAAGACGAAGGCTACTCAAAGGCAATTCTCAGCATTGACCGTGATACTCCCAAGCCGAGAAAGGATATAGCCTGCTGGAGTGAAGTGAAGGACTATGTGAGCTATTTCTTTGATGAGATATTTGAAAACACACTTGAAATGCCCGAAAACATCACAGCCTCCATGGCAAAGGAAATCCTCACGGCATATAGGGATGTATATAATGAAAATGACACCAAGGACGAATGGTTCCAGAGAATGAAGGACCTTTGTGAGCCACTGGGCTACACTCCCAATGTTAAGGAGTATAAGAAAAACCCCGAAATGTTCAAGGGTCATGTGGGTGATGTTTCCACAGTTATCCGCGTTGCCGTAACAGGCAGAAGAAACACTCCCGACCTTTACTCAATTATGAGCCTTCTTGGCAAAGAAAAGGTTATGGAAAGACTTAATTTAGCACTTAAGCATTTCAGTGCGTGAAAGGAAGTAAACAATGGAAGAAGCAGTAAAAATTTCAAATTTTATTCATGACTTCATTGATGAAGACTTGGAAAAGGGTGTTTACTCCCATGTGCAGACCCGTTTCCCTCCCGAGCCTAACGGCTATCTTCATATAGGTCACGCCAAGGCTATACAGATAGACTTCTCCACAGCAGAGAAGTACGGCGGTACCTGTAACCTGCGTCTTGACGACACAAACCCCTCAAAGGAGGATGTGGAGTATGTTGACGCTATCAAAGAGGATATTCAGTGGCTCGGCTACAAGTGGGATAAGGTGCTTTACGCATCAAGCTATTTTGATTTTATCTATGAATGTGCAATAAAGCTCATTGAAATGGGCAAGGCTTATGTCTGCGACCTGACTGCAGATGAAATAAGAGAATACAGAGGTACTCTCACAGAGCCGGGCAAAAACAGCCCCTACAGAGACAGAAGCATAGAGGAAAACCTTGACCTTTTCAAGCGTATGACCGACGGCGAATTCCCTGACGGAGCAAGAGTGCTTCGTGCAAAGATTGATATGGCTTCACCCAACATCAATATGCGTGACCCTGTTATTTACAGAATAGCTCATGTGAGCCACCATCAGACAGGGGACAAGTGGTGCGTTTATCCCATGTATGACTTTGCACATCCTCTGTCAGACACGAGAGAGGGCGTAACTCACTCACTTTGCTCACTTGAGTTTGAAAACCACAGACCTCTTTACGATTGGTTCCTTAAGGAACTGGGCTTCAAAGAGCCCTCCCGTCAGATTGAGTTTGCAAGACTTAACCTTAACTATTGCCTGACAAGTAAGCGTAAGTGTCTGCAGCTTGTGAATGAGGGCATAGTTGACGGCTGGAATGACCCGAGAATGGTCACAATCAGCGGTATGAGAAGAAGAGGCTATCCTGCCGAAGCTATCAGAGATTTCATTAACCGTGTGGGTGTTTCAAAGGCCTACAGTGTTGTTGATTTCGGCCTTTTAGAGGCCTGCGTAAGAGATAACCTCAACGCCAACGCCCCCAGAGCTATGGCAGTGCTTCGCCCCCTGAAGGTAATCATCGACAATTACCCCGAAGACCTGATTGAAGAAATTGACCTGCCCGTTAATCAGGACAGACCTGAAATGGGCACAAGAAAAATCCGCTTCTCAAAGGAGCTTTATGTTGAAAAAGAGGACTTCATGATAGAGCCGCCGAAGAAGTATTTCAGACTCTTCCCCGGCAATGAGGTAAGACTCAGAGGTGCCTACTTCGTTAAGTGTGTGGGCTATGACACTGACGAAAACGGCGAGGTTACAGCGGTACACTGCACCTATGACCCCGAAAGCAAGGGTGGCAACTCACCTGACGGCAGAAAGGTCAAGGGTACCCTGCATTGGGTAAGTGCAAAGAACTCAATCACCTTTGAGGCAAGACTCTATGACAGACTCTTTAACAACCCCAACCCCTCAGATGAATCTCAGGGCAGCTTTAAGGATAACCTTAACCCGGATTCACTGACAATCCTTGAGGGCTGCAAGTTAGAGGACGGCATTGAAAATCTGAAGACAGGGGACACCTTCCAGTTTATGAGACAGGGCTATTTCTGTGTGGATACAACCTCCACCGATGAAAAGCTTGTCTTTAACAGAACGGTTGACCTTAAGTCTTCATGGAAATAAAAGGAGAATAAAGCTATGAAAATTGCATATCGTATCATTACCCCCGTAATTGCTTTAGGTGCAGTTGCAATGGGACTTTTCCTCAAGCTGTTTTACTTTGTAATCGGCGGCGCTTCAGAGGAAATCACAAGCATTGTAAATCTTGCCCAGCAGTTCGGTGTTAAAACAAACTATGAATATTCGGCATTTGAAATTATCAAAATGCTTCTCAGTGCAGACCTCAGCGGTGCCGAGGAGGGTGCCAAGGGCTTTATGGCAATAGCCGAGCCGGTACTTCCCCACGTTATTGCTTTTGTTGTATTTTTTGTGCTTGCACTGCTTATGTTCCTTGCTGTGGCAATTGTTTCTGCAGCAACCTGCAACAGAAAGGCAGTTATAGGCATGTCAGCCGGCGGTCTTGTGCTGTGCTTTATCGGCATTGTTATTGCAAGACTTGCTTTTGATAAAATCATTGGCGGGGAAATTAACCTCAGTGACATTGTGGGTATGTTCTCAGACAGTGCATGGACTCAGATTTTAGCAACCGTTGTCACCGTTTCAAGGGCAACGCTTTCCGCAGGCTTCTATGCTGTTTTCGGCATGTACATTCTCACAATTCTGTGGAGCATTCTTGCAAATATGCTTATTAAGACTCCCATCACAATAGAGAAAAAGCACAGAAGAAAGAAGCCCATGAAGCGCCTTTCAGCTATCATCCACAAATAAGAGGCAATAAAAAAGGGGCTGTGAAAACAGTCCCTTTAATTATTAAAAGAAAAAGGAGAAATTGAAATGAAAAAGAAAATCTTAATTGCAGTGGCGGTGCTTCTCGTTATCGGTCTGTCACTCACCTTTTACTTCACCCGTTATATGAGTGACTCCAAGGATACACAAGAATTATTCAGAGAAAATGTTGCGGCTGTGGGCTATGAAAACACTATCGAAACTGCAATCCCGCAAACTGAAATTTATAATGTTATCAAAAACCACTTCAGCTCTGAGCTGCCTGAGGGCAAAACAGAAAAGAAGGCAATTATCCTGGGCTATGACGGCTGCCGTGCCGACATTCTCACTCAGATGCAGCAGGAAAACAGTGCAATTGCCGCAATGCTTGCAGAGGGTGCCTCAATCAGCCTTACATACTGCGGCGGTGTCAACTATCCCGCACCTAACACTCAGGACACCTCAACGGCACCGGGCTGGTGCTCAATTCTCACAGGCGTTTGGGCAGATGTTCACGGCATAACCGGCAACGATATAACCAAGAGCCTTGAAACTAAAACCCTGCTGACAAGTCTCACTGAAGAAAAGGTTATCGACAGTGCAGCCTTCATCACCAAATGGGCAGGCCATTTTTCAAGAAAGAATGCAACCTATCTGCTTGAAAAGGAATATTGCGAGGAAAACTCACTTGCCGTCAGCTTTAATAAATGCAAAAACGATAAAGCCTCCTTTGAAGCTACTCTGGAGGAAATAGGCAAAAAGGACTGTGCAGATTTCATCTTTGTTATTTATGAGCCTACAGATGCAACAGGCCATAATTTCGGCTTCTCCTTTAATAATCCGAGATATAAAGAAGCCTTTGTGACAGCGGATGCTTACGGCTTTGAGGCGCTCAGCGCAATAAAAGAGAGAGAAACCTATGATAAAGAGGAGTGGCTTGTTGTTATAACCTCAGACCACGGCGGCATAGGCACGGGTCACGGCGGTGAAAGCCTGCAGGAAAGAATGACCTTCACAGTAATGAATTCTGAATTCTGATTAAATAAAAAAACACTTGCGAAGCAAGCTTCACTGTCCTGAGGACAGTTTCACTATCGCAAGAGAAAATTTAGCGGGGCACCTTCTTTCAAAGAAGGTGCCCCTTAGTATTATGCATTTGCTGCCTCAAGCTCTGCTGCTTCTCTTTTTTCACGGATGAAAGCATAAATGGGCTCGAGTCTTTCTTTTGTAAGAGGATAGCCGAATCTCATAAGAAGCCACACACCTGTATAAACAACTGCAGGAATGATTGTGCAGATGAACATGATCTTCTTGCTGGTGCCGTTGGCAGTGATGAAGCCGTTGCCTGCTGTTTCACTGTCATATTTTGCCCACTGAAGAAGGAAGAGGCCTAAGCCGTCGGCAATAGTCTGGCCCAGCTTTCTTGAGAAGGTGTAAACGGCATAAACCGCACTTTCGTTTCTTATGCCCGTTGTGTACTCCTGATAGTCGATAACATCCATAACAACTGCCCAGCAGGTGAGGCTGACGAAGGTGTAGCCGAAGCCGATAAGCAGAAGCGCTGCCATAAACATCCATGCAGGGAAGATGCCTGTTTCGGGGTTGAGCTTATCAATAATGCTCTGATTGTTTGCGCAGATTGCAAGCACAACGGATGTGATGGCGGCTATAATCGAAAACTTGCCGCAAAGCTCTTTTTTGCCGTATTTTGCTGAAAGCTTGGGAGTGAAAAGCACAAGACAAACCATAGGCAGATAGTTGCATATGGTGCCTAAAATGCTAAGGCTTGTGTTGGTGAAGTAGTTTTTATAAAGATAAGCATTGAAGGAGTTGAACTGAAGCTGACCGCTGATGAGCACGCCTGCAAGAGCAACCGTAACAAAGGGTCTTGACTTGAGAAGGCCGAGATAGGTTTTCTTGAAGTCCATTTTGGGGTCTGCCTCTGAGGGAACTCTTTCCTTTGTGGTCTTGTAGCCCCAGAGATAGAATACAATTGAAAGGATACCCATAATAAGGCCGAAAATGAACATCTTGTTGCCGTTGGCAACCTCAACAGCCTTGCCTGTGGTCTGGTCGATAACTGCTGTCATTTCGCCTGTAACCGGGTTCTGCTGCATTTTGGTTGAATAGATAACCATGGGGGCGATAAGGGAAACAACTGCACCGCCGATGCCTGAGCCGATGCTGCGGAAGGTGGAAAGCAGGTTTCTGCCGTTGGGGTCATCGGTGATAACGCTTGCAAGGGAGCCGAAGGGGATATTCATGCCCGTATACATCATTCCGTAGAAAATGTAGGCTATGTAGCATATGATAAGCAAAATTGTGGTGTTTGATGTGAGCTTATCATAGGGCAGAAAGCAAAGAATTGTTGAGATACCCAGGGGTAACGAAACCCATTTGAGATAGGGACGGAATTTGCCGTCGGGCTTAGGCGGCTTCTTTGCAACCATTGCGCCCCAGATAGGGTCGTTTATGCAGTCCCACAAACGGGTGAGGATGAACATAAGACCTGCCTTTGCAGGGGCAATTTTGAGCACGTCGGTCATAAAAATCTTAAGATAGCTGGAAATATATGTCAGGTTAAACATATTACCGGCTTCGGCTATGGTGTACCCTGCCGCTTCTTTTATGCCGATTTTATTGGGGTGGTCATTGACCGGCTTTTCTTTTTTTACTTTTTCTTTTGCCATAATTTATCTCCTTTTGGTTTTTATATAATATTCGCATTATCCGAAAAGGCCTTCTTTAATTGTGATTTCACCCGGTGTGAAGCCTGCCTTTTCAATGGCCTCAATAAGGAGCTTGTCGTCAACATCGCTTTTCATTGTTGCCACCGCAATGCATTTTTCGTGGTCTGCCTTAGCCTTTGTCACGCCGTCTATTGCCCCCAGAGCATCCTCAACGGCTTTTGAGCAATGGGTGCAGTGCATACCTGTTACACCTATAATTTTCTTCATTGTTTTCACTTCCTTTCAGTGCACTTTTTCATCACTATATAGAATACACCATAAAGCAGGTGAAATGCAAGAGGAAAGTGAAAAAATGTGCCCTAAAGCACCCTGCAAAGCCATTTTTTTGTTGACAGTCAGGCAAAATTCTGTTAATATTGTTGTATCCGGATATTCGCGGAAAACCTTGCTTTTTCGCAGATATCAAAGCAGTAAAATAATATTTTAAAGGAGAATATTTCAATGGCAAACATGGAAAAACTCGACCCGAAATATGAAGCCCTGTTTACCCCGTGGAAAATCGGCAATGTGGAAATCAAAAACCGCATTGTTATGTGTCCTATGGGCGGAACATCACTTTTCGGCTGGTTTGAACTTACAGGCTGTGGCTTTGATAAGGAGGCTGCAAAGCTCTTCCTTGAGCGTGCACAGAATAATGTAGGTCTTATCATTCCCGGCATTGCTCCTCTTCGTGACACCTTCTGGGGCAAGTGGCTCTGGCAAAACCCCAAAATGTTTGATGAGCTTAAGGTGTTTATGGATGAAATCCATAAGACAGGCGCAAAGCTTTTCATTCAGCTCACAGCAGGTATGGGCCGTTCATGGGCTATTACCGAGCTTATCGGGCCTCTTCACAAAAACAAGGTAACACGTGCTATCCTTAAGCCCATTCTTGACACAAGCCACGAGCTTGCTTCACCCAGTGCACAGCCTGCCCGTTGGGCACCCGACATTATCTGCCCCGAAATGACCAAGGAGCAGATTCACGAAATTATTGAGGCCTTTGCCAAAACTGCCAAGCTCTGCAAGCAGGCAGGCGTTGACGGTGTTGAGGTTCACGCTGTTCACGAGGGCTATCTTCTTGACCAGTTCTCAATGGAATTTTTCAATAAGCGTACTGACGAGTACGGCGGCAGCTTTGAAAACCGCTACCGTTTTGCAGCTGAGGTTGTTAAGGCAATCAAAGAAAGCTGCGGTCAGGATTTCCCCGTATCACTGCGTTACTCCGTAGAGTCAAAGATGAAGGGCTTCTGCGAAGGTGCAATGCCCGGTGAGGACTATGAAGAGGTTGGCCGTAACATGGCCGAGAGTGAAAGAGCCGCAAAGTATCTTCAGGATGCAGGCTATGATATGCTCAATGCCGATAACGGTACATATGACTCATGGTACTGGGCACATCCTCCCATGTACATGCCTCAGAACTGTAACCTTGAGGATGTTGCACACATTAAGAAGTTTGTTGATATCCCTGTTGTATGCGCAGGCCGTATGGAGCCCGATGTAGGTGCCGAGGCTGTTGCAGCAGGCAAGATTGACGGTGTGGGCGTTGCCCGTCAGTTCCTTGCAGACCCCGAGTGGATAACAAAGATCATCGAAGACCGCCTTGAGGATATCAAGCCCTGCATCTGCTGTCACAGCGGCTGCTTCAACTTCTCCTCAGCAAAGGGTCATTACAACACTCAGGACCTTCCCGACACAATGGGTCTTTCACGCTGTGCTATCAACCCCCTTACAATGCAGAGCAAGAAATATAAAATTGTTCCTGCCAAGAAGCAGAAGAAGGTTGCAGTTGTCGGCGGCGGTATCGGCGGTATGGAAGCAGCAATTCTGCTGGCTAAGCGCGGCCACAAGGTAACTCTCTATGAAAAGAGCGACAAGCTCGGCGGTGTATTCATTGCAGCTGCAGCTCCCTCCTTTAAAGAGAAGGACAGAGACCTTATCAAGTGGTATATCCGTGAGGTTTCAAAGCTTCCCATCGAGGTTAAGATGAACACTGCAGTTACAGATATCAATGCTCTCGGTGCCGATGAGGTTATCATTGCAACAGGCAGCACTGCAAAGAGAATTCCCGTTAAGGGTGCAGACACAGCTATCGAGGCTGTTGACTATCTTCTGGGCAATAAAGAGGTTGGCGAAAAGGTTGTTATCATCGGCGGCGGACTTACCGGCTGTGAAATCGCTTACGATCTCTTCCTTCAGGGCAAGAAGCCTGCAATTGTTGAAATGCAGGACGACCTTATCACTGCAAAGGGCATCTGCCTTGCAAACACATCCTTCCTTCGTGACTGCTTCAAGACCAATAAGGTTCCCGTTTATCTTGAAACAGGCCTTAAAGAAATCGTTGACGGCGGCGTAATTGTCAAGGATAAAAACGGCAAGGAATTCAAGCTTGAAGCTGATTCGGTTATTATGTCCGTCGGTTATAATCCTGCTCCCATTGCTGAAAAGTCAAAGCATGTTCACATCATCGGTGATGCTAAGGCAGTAGGCAACCTCAGAACAGTTATCTGGGGCGCTTGGGATGTAGCAATGAAAATCTGATAAAAAAATTCAATTTCAGGAAAGGAGATTTTCCCATGGAATATAAAATGATTCTCACTCCCGAAGAAGAAGCCATATTAAACGGCTCTCAGGGTGAGACAATGGCAAAGGTTATCAAAACCCTCATTCTTTACGGTGAGACCTTCGGCGCAAAGCGTTTCGTTGAGGTAACAGCTCCCGGTCACCTTGTAACAAGCTTCGGCATTTCAATTATGAGCCCTGTTTTCAATATCACTCAGGAGCTTATTGATGCAGGCCTCAAGGCAAAGGCACCCTTCACCGTTGACCCCAGACCCATCGACTATGCAAATGTAAAGTGCAATCCTATTGAAAAGCTTATCTTCTCAAAGATTCTTTACGGCGAGCAGGCAAGATATGAGGCACAGCTCAGAAAGCTTGGTCTTAAGGATAAAAATGCATTCACCTGCGCCTGCTATCTTGACGATGTAGGCAACATCCCCAAGAAGGGCGATATCCTTTCATGGGCTGAATCATCAGCAGTTGTTTATACAAACTCAGTTATCGGTGCAAGATGTAACCGTAACTCGGGTATCATTGAGCTTTTCGGTATGATTCTCGGCAAGGTGCCCGAATTTGACCTTCTCACAGACGAAGGCAGAAAGGCTAAGTGGATAATTGAGGTTAAGACAAGCAAGAAGCCTGAGGCACAGATTCTCGGCTCAGCTATCGGTCTTAAGGTTATGGAAGATGTACCCTTTATCAGAGGCCTTGACAAGTTTATCGGCACAACTCTTGACGATGAAACCAAGTCATACCTTAAGGATATGGGTGCTGCCACAGCTTCAAACGGTGCTGTAGGTCTTTATCATGTTGAAAACCTCACTCCCGAAGCAGTGGAATTCGGCGAGGACATTATCAATAAGGATGCTAAGGTTTATGTTATTGACGATGCAGAGCTTGAAAGAGTAAAGGCTTCCTATCCCGTTATGTGGAAGGACCCCAACGGCAAGCCTGACCGCTGCTTTATCGGCTGCCCGCACCTGACCTTTGCACAGCTCGGTCAGTGGACCGCTAAGTTTGAGGCAGAGCTTAAGAAGCAGGGCAAGACAAAGGTTGGCATGAACACAATTATGACAACTGCACCTGATGTGCTTGAAGCCTTCAAGAAAAATGACAAGGCAAACTATGACAAGCTCATTAAAATGGGCATTCACCTTACAAGCATCTGTCCGCTTATGTATATGAATAATCCTCTTTGCGGCAAAAAGAATGTTCTTACAAACTCAAACAAGCTTCGCACATACACAACTTCAAGATATTACACAGACGACGAAATCTGTGAAATCGCAGTAAAGGGGGATATCTGAGTTATGGCAAAGGAATTTAAGGGTCGCCCCGTTATCGCAGGCGAATGTACAGTAGAAGCAGTTGTTTCCCGTCAGGGCTTCAACACACTGGCATCTTTCCAGAAAAGTGCTCTTGCCAAAAAGAAGGAGACTATAGTTTCAGACCAGAACAACTCCGACCTTTTCGGCAAAAACATCACAGGCAAGGCTCTGTGCCTTCCTCAGACCATCGGCTCAACCACAGGCGGTATGGTTATCTACACTGCAACAGCTCTGAAAATTCATCCCAGAGCAATGCTTTTCTCAGAGCCTATCGACTCTCTTGCAGCTGCAGGCGTTATTCTTGCCGATGTGTGGACAAACGACACAATCACAGCTGTTGACAACCTCGGTCAGGAATTCCTTGACTATGTTCAGGACGGCATGAAGGTTGAAATCAAGATGGACGGCACAGTTATTGTCGGCTGATTCAATTATGAATTATGATAACCCCTCAGTCGCGATTTCATAAATGAACTCGCGCCAGCTCCCACTTTCAGGGGAGCCAAGGCTGAGGTGGCACCTGACGGTGTATTGTAACGGAATTGCGGGGGTACTCTGCCGAAGAGGTTAGTAGATATTATCTGTAGGGATACGGCGTCCCCGACTGTCCGTTCCCACAGCCCCTCGGGGATTTCATTCATCACAAAAAACTACATCCACCTGTTCTTTTGGTTCAGGTGGATGTTTTTGTATTATTTAATTATTCCAACAAATCTTCTGCTTTGCAGCCGAGAGTCTGAGCCAAAGCAAAGAGATTGCTCGCTGTTGCCTTGTTTATATCCTTTGCACGCTGCTCATATTGCTGAATCATCCTGAGGGTAACCCCTGACTTTTCTGACAGCTCCTTTTGTGAAAGGCCAACCGCCTTGCGTACTGTCTGCAATTTTGCAGGCAGATTTTTATGCAAGAGTATAGAATTTGCCACATCAATAAATTTTTCCTCTGAGGCTTCGTGCAGGGTGGGGTATAGCTTATAAATCTCCTTCATAGGAAGATATTCTCTTATTTCTTTAAAGCTTTTACCTGTGTGCCACTGATAAAAAGCAAGTATCCATCCGCACCAATATTCGGGAGAATAATCATATTCGGTCTGAGGTGAAGGAAAGCCTGTGTCTTTTCCTGTGCGGTGCAAAACCTCCCACACAAGCTCCGTTCCCGAAAGCCCGGAAATAAATTTCGCTGTACCGCCTGCAAATTGATCGGCAATGCCGCTTATTATAAACATATCAAGAAAATCATCCATAGGTATCTTTAAGACACTTGCCGAATAGTCAAAGGCTTCGCCTAAATTTTCCATTGCATCACTGAGATACATTTCATCGTAAGCGTGCATCATCACCTGTCATTTCCTCTCTGATAATATCTCTCATATAAATACCGCCCAAATCCTCTTTTTCAAGCTCTGAAAAGAAAGCGTTGCGTGCTTCGTCGTCTCTCATTTTTCTTTTGGCATAGTAAATAGCATTGTCTGCCAATTGGGCGGACTTAAACTCTATCTGATTAAATGCCTTTTCGCTTTTCAATACATATTGCTCACCGAGCTTGCCCAGACGCATTGCATAGCTTAACTGGCTCAGGGAAATCTCATTGCTTATGAAAGCTCTTGCAAATGAAAAATATGAGTCATCGGCGCGGTAGCCGATTATCAGGTCATAATCACTGATATCAACTGAAAAATGCTCCTTTAACCACGATATGCCTCTGCGCATAACAGGAGTTGACACGCGGAAACGGCGGTTTTCCGTAAGCAAAGCAAGCCAATGAAGAATGGTATATTCTTCCCCTGATAAATTTAAAATCTTCAATCCGGTTGTGTCAAGTTCATATTCGTTGGCAAAACCGTCAATGCCTTCATTGCAGGACCATTCCTTCGCAAGCTCAATGTGCTCAGTGCAATAAAAGCCCTGACCGTAATCGTTATAAGCCTTGCCCTTGCCGTAAAGCGGTTTTTCAACTATTTCTTTAGAACCGTGATATAAAACAATTTTGCCCATATAAAAGCCTCCTTATTCCTATCTCTAAAGAGTTACTTCATCTATATTATATCTCTATAGAGTCAGTTTGTCAATGCTGTTTTATAATTTGACACAACAGAACACACAAAAGCAGATGCAGATGTTTTGATTTTGCTTGATTTTTTTCTTAAAAGGTGGTATCCTATTAGTGCTACAAGATTTTTACAATTTAATATCTTGGTTTTGTTATGCTCATAGGGCAAAATACGGTAAAAGTGTTTCCCTATTATAGTCACTCTATGAGCATGATTGTAAAAATTTTGTAGCAGAAATTACGGGATACATTTTTCGGTGTGTCTCGTTTTGGGGCACACTTTTTAGCATACAAGAACAGGCACTTCAAAAGTGAAGTGCCTGCTTTTTAATATCTATAACTCAAAACAGCTTTTCTCTTATCATATTGAAGAGATTTGTCAGCCAGTTCATAAGTGCCCAGAGGAAGGCGACGAGTCTGCCCTTTTTGCCCTCGGGATTGTCAAGCTCGTCTCTTGCTACCCATTTTTCGGTGTTGCAGTTTTCCTCAGTCATAACGGACATGGTGTCCTTTTCTGCATCGTAAACCATATACTGTGTGTAGCCCATATCAGCTGTGGTGAGCTGTCTGTCAGCTGTTGCAACGGTGTGCACAAGCTCATCCTCATATCTGTTCCATAAGGTGTGGCTTGAGCCCTTTACAAACCAGGTGGAATCGGGATAAAGGCAGGTTGAGGCGTCTACTCTCTTATCGGGGGAAACATACTTGCTCTTTTCACCGAGAGCTGCTATATATTCATCGCTGAGAGTGGTGTAAATTGTTGATGTTGTTGCACCGAAGGATGATCTTTTTGCCGATGTGAATTCGTCAGCCACGGCTTCGGATGACTTGCAGATAGGCAGAAGCTGATAGCCGTACTTTGAAAGGATGGCAACATTGATGCCCTTTTCACCGAAGGATTTCATAAGAGGTGTGAGATTGTCTCTTACAAGCTTGTCATAGCTTTCAAGCTTTTCGATAAGACCTGCATACTCGGTTCTCTTTTCGCTGCCTTCTTCGCCGAAAACATAAAGCATAGCTTCGTCATAATCCTCTTCGCTTACGGCTGCCCAATAGTTAGGCCATGTGTAGAAGGTTGAAAGAGCCAGAGCTGAGGTTACACCCTTGACTAATTTGAAATAGATTTCTTCCTTTGCAACATCTGTCAGTGCGTCAAGGGCACCGCTTTTTTCAAGCAGCTCTATGGTTGCACCTATAAAGGGGTGTATGCCTAGGGTTTCGGAATAGTCTGACATTGTTCTGCTGATAGCGTTTCCGTCAATGCTGAATTTGCCGCTTATGGGCTCACTTAAAATTTCAGCACCTGCGGCAACACTGCCGTAAAAAGCAACACCGTGAATGCTTTCTGCGCCGTACTTTGCCACATAGGCAAGAACCACTGAGGTGCCCAGGCATCTGCCAACTATGGCAACCTTATCCTTTTTTGTCACCTTTTTAACAGCCTCAATATAATTGTGGAAGTCATCGGCTACGGCAACGGGGTCAAGTCTCCAATCGTACCAGAAGCGGTAATCATAAAGACCGTATTCACCGTTTTTATCTGCCTTATCAGTCTTTATGGCCTTTGCCATATAATTCTTTCTTGCATTTGAAATGCCTGTTCCGTTAGTGACCTCGCCGTTCTTGTCAAGGATAATATCAGAGAAAAGCTCGCTGATTTCCTTCTGAAGGTTTTCGTAATAATTATCCCATCTGTCAAAGGCAATGCCTTCAAGCAAAAAGGGCATAAGCACATTGGCAACAGACTCTAAAATTGCCGAGTCCTCACCGTCCTCCTCCTCATCGTCACCGCCGAGATAATCGAGAATTTCTGTGGGCTTGAAAAGACGGTTGTTGTCTGCATCATAAAGGGGGTCACCGTCGCCGGCAATAAGAATGGTGGGTACCTTGCTTCTTGAGGTTGCATCTTCAGCGGCAAATGCCGGTGTGAAAAGAGTGAACATCATAATTACAGCAAGAGTAAGTGATAAGAATTTTTTCATAAATGAAGCCTCCTGATGTCGAATTTCAGATTATATAAATCTGTTTCAATAATTTTAACACAGCAAAAATTTCCTGTCAAGAAAAAAAGGTGTACAAAAAGGGGGAATATGATTAAACATTTTTAAAATAGTTGTTGACAAAAGTCTGAAATATCTGTAAAATTAAATATGTAAGCGAACGAATGTTCGTTTTTTATTTTTTTCTGAGGAGTGATTTAATGGGTAAAAACAGCTTTATCATTTATAACAGTGACCTTAAGGGGCTTGAGTACCTGACAGACAGTCAGATAGGCAAGCTTTTCAGAGCCTTGGCAAAGTTGCAGCTTGAGGGGGAGGAGCCAAGCCTGGGCAACAATCCGGCTTTAAATATTCTTTTCGGTCAGATAAGGGAGCACATTGCAATTAATGAGGATAGATACAAAGATATTTGCGAAAAAAGAACGGCTGCCGCCAACAAAAGATGGCATAGCGGAGTGCAAAAGAATGCAAATGCATCCGAAAGCATGCAAATGCATGCAAGCGGATGCTTAGATGATAATGATAATGATATTGATATTGACAATGATAATGATAATGATATTGATAATGTAAGGGATGCCTGCGGCGCGAAAAAACAAAACAAAAGAAATAATTATTACGGCAAAAATACTCCGCGGCTGCTCAGGGATGAGCCGACCTATGATATAGATGCCTTTACACGGCAGGCTATAGGCCTTAAGTATGAAAAAAAGGCACCGCAGGGAGCAGTGCCTTAATTCACTTTATATTGCCTTATTCAGCGTCGGGAGCATAGAGATCCTTAAGTCTGAGAAGGTGAGCGTATCTGTCCTTAGCAACCTGCTCACTCTTTGTGAAGAGTGTTTCAGCTCTGTCGGGGAATTCACGCATAAGTCTTGTGTAACGGGCTTCATTCTTGATGAATGCCTGATACTCAGCGTTGGGTTCCTTGCTGTCGAGAGTGAAGGGGTTCTTGCCCTGAGCCTTGAGTGCGGGGTTGTAACGGAAGAGGTTCCAGTAACCGCATTCAACAGCCTTCTTCATTTCGCTCTGGCAGTTGATCATACCGCCCTTGATTGAGTGCATTTCGCAGGGTGAGTAACCGATGATAAGTGAAGGACCGTTGTAAGCTTCAGCTTCCTGAATTGCCTTGAGGGTCTGAGCCATGTTAGCGCCCATAGCAATCTGAGCAACATATACATAGCCGTAGCTCATAGCGATTTCAGCAAGGCTCTTCTTGTTGATTTCCTTACCTGCTGCTGCGAACTGTGCAACCTGACCGATGTTTGAAGCCTTTGAAGCCTGACCGCCGGTGTTGGAGTAAACCTCTGTATCGAATACCATTACGTTTACATCCTGGCCTGATGCGAGAACATGGTCAAGACCGCCGTAACCGATATCATATGCCCAGCCGTCACCGCCGAAGATCCATACGGATTTCTTTGAAAGGTATTCGCTGTTGTCGAGAACGTCCTTGCAAAGCTCGCAGTTTGCGCCTGCTGCCTTGATAGCTGCAACAAGAGCATCAGCTGCTGCTGTGTTCTTATCACCGTCTTCAAGTGTTGCAAGATACTCTTCGCCTGCTGCCTTAACCTCAGCAGCGCATACGTCTGAAGCAATCATGCCCTTAACGTCTTCGATAAGTCTGTCTCTGATAGCCTTCTGGCCGTAGTACATACCGAGACCGTGCTCTGCGTTGTCTTCAAACAGTGAGTTTGCCCATGCAGGACCGTGACCCTTGCTGTTGACAGTGTAGGGTGATGTTGCTGCGGGACCGCCCCAGATTGATGAACAGCCTGTAGCATTTGAGATGTACATTCTGTCACCGAAGAGCTGAGTGATAAGACGTGCATATGATGTTTCAGCACAGCCTGCGCATGAGCCTGAGAACTCAAGAAGAGGCTTCTTATACTGGCTGGAAACAACGTTCATAACAGCAGTTGTTTCCTTCTTCTCTGTTACGTTAGCTACGCAGTAATCAAATACCTTCTGCTCCTCAAGCTGTGATTCCTTTGAAACCATCTTGAGTGACTTTGTGGGACATACGCCGATACATACGCCGCAACCCATACAGTCCATGGGAGAAACAGCAAGAGTATATGTGTAGTTTGTCTTAACAACGGGCTTGGGAGCCTTCTTCATGTTTGCGGGAGCAGCTGCAACCTCTTCATCGCTCATAGCGAAGGGACGGATTGTAGCATGGGGGCAAACATAAGCACACTGGTTACACTTAGCGCAGGTTGCGGGATCCCATTCGGGAACGAGAACTGCAACGCCTCTCTTTTCATAAGCTGATGCACCGTGCTCGAAGGTACCGTCAGCATGCTCTGTGAAGGCTGAAACGGGAAGTGAGTAACCGTCCATAACGCCAACGGGCTTAAGAATTGTGTCAACCATCTTAACGAGCTTAGCTGCACCCTCTGAAGCTGCAACTGCTGCGTCGTCTGATGCATCTGCCCATGCAGCGGGAACCTCAACCTTATGGTAGGCTGTAGCACCTGCATCGATAGCGTTGTGGTTAGCGTCAACAATATCCTGACCCTTCTTTGAGTAGGACTTTGTTGCAGCGTCCTTCATATACTGAATAGCTTCAGCTGA
>JAFQLV010000052.1 GCA_017396515.1 Clostridia bacterium
GGTCAGACGGGCCGCGTTACGCAGCCTTTAAAACTGTATTGTTGTCAGTTATTTTAAGTTTGTGACCTTTTAAAGCGATTGCCACAGCGCTACCCGCTTATCATGCTTCAAAATCCCCGTCGAAATCCTTTCGTCCCCATAGGAGCAATACCTTTGGTATTGCGTGAAATATGACCTTGCGGTCATGTGAAATACACCTGACGGTGTGTGAAATATCGACCTTGTCGATGTGAAATTTTTGCCCTTTGGGCAAATGTTGTGGGTCACTTCGTGACGGATTGTAAGCATATTTATTATATACCTTTTAATCAAAAAATCAACAGGTAATTTTAACTGTTTTTCATAGCTCTTTCCATATCGCGTTTTGCGTCACGCTGAGCCATTGTTTCACGCTTATCGTAATTCTTTTTACCCTTGCAAAGACCTATTTCAAGCTTTGCTCTGCCTTTAAGGAAGTAGACACTCAGTGGTACCAATGTAAGACCCTGCTGCTTTATTGTGCCGTAAAGGCGGTTGATTTCACGCTTATGCATAAGAAGGCGCTTGACTCTCATAGGGTCGCGGTTGAAGATATTGCCCTGCTCATAGGGGCTCACATGCATACCGTTGACGAAAATCTCGCCGCCGTCAATGCTGCACCAGCTATCCTTGAGATTGACTCTGCCCTTTCTTATTGATTTTACTTCGGTACCGAAAAGCTCGATGCCTGCTTCATAGGTTTCAAGAACAAAATAGTCGTGCCTTGCTTTTTTATTCTGGGCAACTATCTGTTTCTCGTCCTGTTGTACCTGTGCCATACAAAGCACTCCCTTCTTGCAAATTATGAATTGTTGTACGCGTGCAAGTTTGCGGTGACAGAAAGCTTTGCCCCGCCGAAAAACATCATATTTCCGAATTATAGTATCTGATTATGAGCTCTTTTATGTTCTTTGCAACAATATGCGTTTCATTGGTTTCGTGTTCCCATATATAAATGGCGGAAGTGTCAGCTTCCCCTGTGTGAGTGATATTGTAGCAATAATAATCACCGCAGCCGTTGCCTGCAAAGAATATATGACGGTCAATATCCTCATAACATTCTTTCAGATATTCTCTGTTACGCAGACAGTTTTCACTGATTTCACCGGTAGATAAAATCAAATAGGAATCTCCGTTCAGCTCCGAAAGCAGTTCTTTTAATCCGTCGGGGAAAGTGTATCCGACTATTTTTTCTGCTTTCTGAATTTCTTGCGGTGTTGCAGGAGGCTGTATTTTAACCCAAGGGTTATCTTTTGAGTTTTCTGAAATCAGTTCTTTATACATTACAGCACCTTATCTGTTCACAATGGGAGAAATAACAGGCTTTCCGTCTCTGTCTAAAAGAGGTGTCATTCCGCCTGCATAACCGCTCTGATGGAAGATGTAGTTTACACCTGTTTCCTTATCAACCCAGATTTCTATTACATTTAATGCGCCTTGTGTATAGACTTTTTCAAATCTGTCGTTTTTAGCCATTTTATCAGCTCCTTTTTCTTGTTTGCCTCGGCAAACATATCGAGTTCCGAAGGAATATATCGAGTGCATAGCACATATCGAGTTGTCGCAGACAACATATCGAGGACACGGACACCGTGTCCCTATCTATCGTTTTTTCGCTTGCCATGGGGCATTACTTTCCCCCACGGAAAAGTAATCAAAAGAACTTCACTTATTCTGCGGTCTGAGATTTCAAAAACAATCAAAACCTGCCCGCAATTCCGAATTCCGCATTCCGAATTTACAGCATCCTTCTGCCCTCAAGTGCCTTTGAGAGTGTAACCTCATCAGCATACTCAAGGTCTGCACCAACCGGTACGCCGTAAGCAAGACGACTGACAGTTATGCCCATAGGCTTGAGAAGGCGTGAAATATACATAGCAGTTGCCTCACCCTCAACAGTGGGGTTGGTTGCCATTATGACCTCCTGAATTTTGCCGTCACTAAGGCGCGCTAAAAGCTCTTTGATTGTGATATCCTCGGGGCCCACACCGTTCATAGGTGAAATGACACCGTGAAGCACATGATAAGTGCCCTCATACTCGTGAGTACGCTCAAAAGCAAAAACATCACGGGGGTCCTCAACAACGCAGACAGTGGTTTTGTCTCTGTCTTCGTTTTTGCATATGGGACAAAGCTCATCCTCTGCTAAATTGCAGCAGCGTGAGCATTGCTTTATCTTTTCGTGAGCCGAAAGTATGACTTCAGAGAACTCTGCCGCCTGCTCTTTAGAGAGATTCAGCACATAAAAGGCAAGTCTCTGAGCAGTTTTTCTGCCTATGCCGGGCATTCTTTCAAACTGCTCGATAAGCTTTGACAGAGTCGCTACATTATATCCTGCCATCAGAAGGGAAGACCGAGGCCGCCGAGACCGCCCTTAGCAGCATTCATAGCCTGCTCCATAGCATCGTCAGCTTTTCTCATTGCTTCGTTTGTTGCGGCAATTATAAGGTCTGAGAGCATATCGATATCATCGGGGTCAACAACGTCGGGCTGCATTTTGATTTCTTTAACCTCGTGTGCACCTGAAACTGTTACCTCAACAGCTCCGCCGCCTGCTGATGCAGTGAAGCTGCTTGCTTCGATTTCTGCCTGCTTTTGTTCAAGCTGCTCCTGCATTTCCTGAATTTTTTTCATCATAGCCATCTGGCCGCCGCCAGCAGCCTGACCGGGGATTCTTGCTTTCATTTTAGTAGTCTCCTTTAAATTATATTCTTCTGATTCGGTTTGTAATCAGTTGTTTACATCAATATTTATGCCCATATCCTTTGCTCTGCCTATAAGCTCAGAGAGGGGGTCTTTTTTTGCCTTAGGTGCTTCCTGTGCTTCAGTGGCAGCATTTGTGCCCTGCAGACCCAGACGGTATTTTTTGCCCGTCACCCTGTAAACAGCCTCTTTGACATCTCTTGCATTGGTGCCTGTTCTGATAAATGCTGAAAGGGTCGGATTATCACTGACAATAATCACATGGTCGCCTCTGATAAATGCACCTGAGCCTGTGAGCACACCCCATAAGGGCATATTGGTTTTTGTCAGCTCGCTGAGCACCTCAGCCCAGTCAATATAGCCTTCGCTCTCGTCCTGCGGCGGTACTTCTTCAACCGGCAGTGATGTCTGAGCTTCAGCTTTCGTATCGGGGCTTTCCTGCTTTGCTTCAGGTGTGGCTTTTTCCTCGCTTACCTTTTCGGCAGGGGTACCTGCAACAAATGTGCCTGTTTTAAGCTTATGCTCAAGGTCGCTTATGCGTCTGAGAAGAGCCTCGTTATCGCTTGAAAGAGAGGGTGAGCAAATCTTAATCATTGCCATTTCCATTTCAATACGGCGGCTCACACCCTTTTTTATGTTAGCCATACTTTCCTGCAAAAGAGAAATGCAGTAAAGTATATTTTCCAGAGTGAATTTTCCGCTTTGTTCCTTATATTGCCTTGCTTCGTCGGCAGTGCACACAAGAATATCTCCTGAGCTTTTAACTGTTTTAACAATCATAAGATTTCTGAAATGATTTATAAGGTCGCTGCAAAGTCTTTCCATATCGCAGGAATTGCCGTGAAGCTCATTGACGGTTTCAAGTGCCTTGCCTGAGTTGTTTTCAGCGGCAGAGTCCGCAAGAGAGAAAAGGTGGTCTTTGCCTGTCATGCCGGCAACCTCACAGACTGTATCAGCTGTGATATGCTTGCCGTGGCCTGTGCACTGGTCAAGAAGTGAGAGTGCGTCACGCATACCGCCGTCGGCTATTCTTGCAATAAGAGACAGTGCCTCCTCGTCTGCAGTGAAGCCCTCACACTGCGCGATATATTCCATCCTGCCCCTCATTGCCTCGGGAGTGACACGCTTGAAGTCAAAGCGCTGACAGCGTGAAACTATGGTTACGGGCAGCTTATGCACCTCTGTGGTGGCAAGGATAAACTTAACATGTGCGGGAGGCTCCTCAAGGGTTTTCAGCAGGGCATTGAAGGCACCTATTGAAAGCATGTGAACCTCGTCTATGATATAAACTCTGTATTTGCATGAGGCAGGCGTGAAATTGATTTCATCACGGATATCCCTTATGCTGTCGACACCGTTGTTGCTTGCGGCGTCAATTTCAACAACATCAAGAATTGCGCCCGAGTCAAGACCCTTGCATATTTCACACTCGTTGCAGGGGTTACCGTTAACGGGATGAAGACAGTTGACGGCCTTAGAGAGAATTTTGGCACAGGTGGTCTTACCCGTACCTCTTGAGCCTGTGAAAAGATAGGCATGGGAAATCTTGCCTGTCTCAATTTCCTTGAGCAGAGTAGATGTGATATGCTCCTGACCCACAACATCGGAAAAAACCTTGGGTCTGTATTTTCTGTAAAGCACCTGATACATATAAGTCCACTCCTTTTATCAAAAATGAGTAAGACACATTCCCTTGGTCACACGGTGGCAGGCGTTAACTGTGTCGCACAGACATTCCACTTAATGCTGCTTGGTTCCCCACCTGACATGGTTCGCGGCGTACTGTCGCACAGGACCCACCACCGCATGACCAAAATAAAGTATCTTACTCTTTAGCTTAGCTATTATAATATATATTTATAAGAAAATCAAGAGGTAAACGAAAAAAATGCAAAATGAAAAGCACAGAGAGTGAAGTTTCGGCGGTGCCGAAGTGATGCTTGCCAAAGGGCAAGTGATGTTCGCCACGAGGGCGAGTGATGTTTTTGCCCGCTGAGAAAGTCTGCGGTGGGAACTCCCTCAGTCTTTTGCTACGCAAAATCCAGCTCCCTCAACAGGGAGCCGAGACTTGCCTCCCTCAGCAATGAAATTGCGAATAGAGGGAGGTGGCACACGAAGTGTGACGGAGGGAGCCATAAAAA
>JAFQLV010000053.1 GCA_017396515.1 Clostridia bacterium
CTATCGAAAACAAGCAGAACTTAATTGTCGAAGGTTGCTATATTCCGTTCGATTGGCAAAAGGACTTTGAGCATGAATATCTTGAAAACATCAAATATTACTGTCTTATAATGAGTGAGGAATACATCAAAAATCACTTTTTTGACATAAAGAAATATGCAAGCGTCATTGAAAATCGTGGAGATGATACAGATTGTACTTTGGAAAGCGTGTTAGCAGATCATGCACAGGTGTTAGAACTCGCTCAAAAGCACAAAGTCAATTATTTGCTTATTGATGATAAATACGAAATTGATATTGATTTATAACGATAAATTCCGATTTATCGGTTTGTTGCTAAATTAAGCTGTAAACACAAAAATCGACAATCTTCGACAGAAGGTTGTCGATTTTTACTTATTAGGCTCTTTGTCAATAGTTGGGGTAAAGAGTTAAAACATAAATACCGTCGTGCGGAAAAACCTCACGGCGGTTATGCTTTCAGATACTTATGAAGCTTTCTTGTCATCAATCTGATTTCCGGACACAAAACCCACACAAAAAGAACTGCCGCATATCGATGCTGCAGTTCTTTTTTATTTATAGGAGGTCCGGTTAAAAGTCTTAGTTTATATGTGTATTGATAATATCTATCATCATATCCTGTGCCTTTGTTGCCTCGGGGGTGGGGAACAGGGGATAGGGGTGATCAAGATTTTCTTCAATAACTATGGTATGGTCAATCTGCATATTTTCAAGTATGGATGAAAACTTGACCACATCGGGGTACAGCATATCTCTTGTGCCGACAAACAAAGTTATTCTGCCGAGGTGGTGGAAATTGCCGTAAATAGGGCTTACCATAGGGTCGTGAACATCCTTGTCGCCTGCCCACTGCTTGCCTAAATCAACGGTACCGAAAAGACCCAGCATGCAGTCAATGGGTTCAATTTCGAGAATGTCCTCATTTTCCATTGAAACATCCATCCACGGAGCTATAAGAATAAGCTCCTCTGCCTGGAGGGCATGGGGGTAGTTATCTCTGATAAGCTGTGCGAGTACCAATGACATTGCGCCGCCGGATGAATCGCCGATAAGAATAATCTTTTCAACGCCCTGCCTTGAGGCAACATCAAGATAAAGGTCAACCATAGCTTCATAAGCCTCTTCGCAGGTGTAATTGGGCACCTTTAAATAAATTGGCATTACAATGGGGCAGTTTGTTTCGCCCGAGAGTCTGTTAATTATCTTCCAGTGGTACTTAAGGGGATTGTGCAGATAAGCACCGCCGGGGATATACATAATAATTGTGTCTGTGAAGGTGTCTTCATTAAAATAGAAAACCTGCATACCGTGTTCGTGAGTGTCATAGTAGGGGATATCTACTTTGACCTCATCAGGCTTTATGTAATCGTTCAGATTTTCTGTGGCACGAAGCTCAAGATTTTCGTAGTAGCTGTTTCCCTGTTCATAAATTTTGTCGCGGTCAATGAGTATCATATACATTTCTGACAGTGAAGCCATAACCGAACGGTCATAAACAATATGAGATATACCGCTGAAAAGGATAACAACAACTAGCACTGTAGCTAATGCGAGGGTTGCTTTTCTTTTCATATTGCTCTCCCAACTTTAATATTTTCTCCATAATCAATATGATATATGACAAATATTAACATAAGGAAAACAAAATATTAGCATCTCGTTAAAAATAGACAAGAGTTATACAGATGTCGAAAAACTTTGGTGCAAATTTGACAAAATATCCTAACACTCGATTTATAAGGGTTTCACTTGACCTGAGGTGTTTTTAGGGATATAATTAAAAGGTACTAAAGTGAAAGATGAGGTAAGATATATGACAAAGAATAAAACACCTCAGGGCGAAAATGCTCTGCTGTCAAAGGTGAAAAAGCTTATAGGTGTTGAACCCGGCACAAGGCTTCAGCCTATGATAGCCTATAACTCAGCTATTTTCTTTTCCGGTGGCGGCCCTTATGTTTTGGGATGCTATCTGTTGCCCTTCCAGACAAAGGTTGAGGGTCTCACCACAGAGCAGTACGGAACAGTGGCGTTGTTTTCGTGTATATGCGATGCAATAACCGATCCCTTAATGGGCATTATCACCGACAGAACCCGTCACAAGGACGGCAGACACAGACCTTATCTCAAATACGGTGTTATACCTGCCATGATAGCATTTTTCCTGATGTGGAACTCCTTCGGAATTTCATCCTCCTGTCAGGGTGGCAACACACGCCCCGTAATGCTTTATTACATATTTGCCTATATGCTTTATAAAACCGTCAGCACAATGATTATGGTGCCGCACACGGCTATGCTGCCGGGCATTGCTCCGGGCTATAACCAGCGTACTCAATTCAATGCAGTGCGCACGGTTATGGATGCGGTAGCAAGCTATTCCTCATTTTTTGTTGCGGCAACGGTACTTGGCGGAATAAGCGGTGTTTTTGTCACGCCTTCCTTCGGTCCCGAGCACAGAAGCAGATTTACTCTTATGGCGGCAATACTTTGCCTGTGGACAAGCCTACCGCTTATTTTCACCTATAAGGGTACTAAAGAGGAAAGCTCATTGGAGCAGGTCAATGAAAAGCTTGACCTCAGAGAATTTTTCGGGCAATATATCAAGGTTGCCAAAAACAGAGTTTTCCGTCAGTATTTCCTTTTCGGATTTATTATGCTTTTCGGTTCAGCCTTTGTTTCACAAAGCTTTTACTACTTCCTGGAAACAGTGCTTCATCAGGAAAGCAACTACTCAATGCTGACTATGGCTCAGGCTGTGGGTGAAATCCTCGGCTTCCTGCCGGCATATTTCCTTTCAATCAAGAAAAACAAGCAGCTGCCTGCAAAGGTATTTATGCCCGTTGCAGTTTCGGCACTGGGCCTTGCATGGCTGACAAGAAACAGCGGTACGGCAATATTCATTTTTATTGTTGAGTTTATGTACGGTCTCGGCCTTTCAGGCATGGCAAGCGTGCAGAATAACATCTTCCCCGATGTTACCGATGTTGACGAAATGATAACAGGCGAGAGACGCGAGGGTGTTATCTCCACATTCTCCACCTTCATCAGGAAGTTTGTCAATGGCTTTGCTGCCTTCGGTATAGGCAAGCTTCTCGGATGGTTTGGCTATAACACACAGCTTGCCGCCGCACAGCAGAGCTCAAGGGCAGTTTTCGGTGTAACAATATGCTTCACCCTTATCCCTATGGTCTTTATGTTCCTGTCATTCCTTTCAATCATGAACTATAAGCTCACAAGAGAAAAGCTGAGCTTCATAAGAGAAAAAATAAAAGAGAAGAAAGAAAAGGGATATATTGAAATCACCGAAAGCGAAAAGAAAGACCTTGAGAAAATCTCAGGTCAGAAGTTTGAAAATATGTGGATAGGTCAATAAAATATGCACCGGCTCGGCTGAGTCGGTGCATTTAAATTATGCCTGATATTCAATGAAGGCGTAGTTGATAGTTTTTCTGCTGTGGGTGTAGGTTATATAAAGTCTGTTGCCCTCGGCAATAATTGCAGGGTAGGAATATTCAGCTGCAAGATTAATGCTGTTTTCAAGAGTCATGACATCCTTCCATGTTTCGCCGTTATCCTCTGAAACTGAGAGTATGAGTTTGTTTCTTACCTTCATTCCCACAGGTGTGTGAACAAGCCACAGACGGCCGTCATCGGTCATAACACAGTCAATACCGCTGCTGTTATTCATAAGACCTGTTGAATAAGCTTCACTCCAGGTTCTGCCGCCGTCAAGGGAGTCGCTTCTGTAAATGCGTCCGCAGTCAGTTCTGAACATTGCATGAACTGCCCCCTCCTTATCCTGCCAGATAGTTGGCTGAATCATGCCTATTTCCTTGCCGTTTATGCCTTTAGCTACTATGAAGTCTGTCTTTTCCCATGTCTTGCCGCCGTCAACGGAAATATCAAAGAAGGCACGCCACGGACCCTGCTCTGTTGAAGCACCTGCAATTACCGTGCCGTCAGTGAGCACAACACTTTTATTTCTTACGGGACCTCTGCCGCCGCTTGTGTCACCGGGAACAAGCTCCTGAGGAGCGGACCATGTTTTGCCGCCGTCATAGGTATCGGTGTATTTTGTTACCCAATAGGGGATTTCTGCACCGACCTTATAATAAAGTCTTACAAAGTCACCGAAGTTTATAAGCACAGGGTTCCAGTGAGCCACCGTGTCTTCTGAGGGGACCTGTGCGGGCTTGTTCCATGTGCCGTTTTCATAAACACTGAACCAGATTCGCACATCGTCATAGCCTTCACCTGTGCCTGCGAAATAGGCACTCATAAATCTGCCGTCACTCATTTTTACAATTGTTGAGGCGTGAGATGACTTGAAATGCTCATTCTTTTTGAAAAGGCGACCTGTCTCGGCAGTGTACACAATATCACTTTTTTCGTTGGTGCTGCCTTCAAAAACGCTGATGAAACGCTCAAAGAAATCTGCTATTACACGGATGAAAACCGACTGACTGACAGTGGCGTCTGCCTGATTGCAGGCGAGTGCCTGAGTGCTGAAAAGCATTGTCAGACAAAGAATTGCTGCGATAAGTTTTTTCATGATTTAAACCTCCATAGGATATTTAAGACCGAGCTGCTGTCTGCACTCGTCCATAATTTTCATGCATTGAAGCGTGCTTTCAAAGGGAATGTAATCCGACTGTTTTTTGCCTTGCCTTATTTCTTCGGCCACACGGTCAAACTCATTGAGATAGGTGGTTTTGCCAAAGGCGACCCTGTTCATCTTTTTGCCCTTGAGAATAACCGCAGGAGCAACATGGAACATAGGCAGGTGAATTTTGCCCTCTGTGCCCTCTGCCACAAAGCTTTCATTGAGCCTTTCAAAGGAAATGTGAAGCTCACACTGCATTGTGCCGTAGTGAAGAGTGATGGTTTCTTTTATATCAATGCCGCCCTTCAGCACACCCTCACACACAATTTTATCGGGCACACCGAAAAGGTTGTAGCAATAGGTTATGGGATAAATGCCTATATCAAGCAGTGCGCCGCCTGCTGTCATAGGGTCAAGCACTCTTGAATCGGGCTTCTTTTTAAGCCCCGGATATTCGTGATGAATTTTAACCTTTTGTACTCTGCCGATTTTTCCCGTATCAATCCATCTTTTAAGAGTAAGAGATGTGTCGGAAAACCAGCTCCACATAGCTTCGGCAAAATAGGTGTCATTTTCCTTAGCCGCCTCAATCAGAAGCTCCACATCCTTTGCCGATATACCTACGGGCTTTTCACAAAGAACAGGCTTTTTGTTTTTCAGGGCAATGAGACTGTATTCAACATGAGAGGTGTGGGGAGTGGCAATGTACACAGCATCAACACTGTCAAAGCAAATAGCTTCTTCGGCGCTCTTGCAAGCTCTGCCGCCGTGCTTTGCGGCAAAGGCCTTGGCTTTTTCATAATTCCTTGAATAAACGGTGACGATTTTATGCTCGCCCTTAAGAATGCTCTTTGCCGTTTTGTCGGCAATGCTGCCGCAGCCGATATATGCCCATCTGAATTTAGCCATTACAGTCACCGCCCTTCTTTATTTTCCACTGTCCGTTTTCTTTTACGAACCAATCGGGAAGATATCTGAGTGTGAAGTCAAAGGCTGACTCAAGACAAGCTCTGCCCTTTCTGACTATAGTGGCAATTGCCCAGGCGTGCATGCCTATTATGCCGTCTGCCTTATAAAGCTTATGGGGTACGCCGAGCACCTCCAGCTCCTTAGCAAAATCAAAGGCTTCATAGCGAAGATAGTCCTTGTCACCCCAGATAAGGAATGTGGGAGGATAGTCCTTAAGCACAGGCGGTGAAAAGAGCTTACCCTTTTCGCTCATAAGAAAATCGGGAATTTCCTTATAGGGCACACCGGCAAAGGAAGAAACCATCATTTTTATATCAGGGAATTTCGACTGAGGCTTGCTCTTATCCGTCAGCCTTGTCAGGTTATGGCAGCCGCAGATTGAAACCATAGCCTTCACCTTAAATTCGTCACGGTGCTTAAAGTTGATATTAAGCTTATCATAAAGGCTCTTATCCGCACAGCAGGCAGACATATATGAAATGTAATATCCGCCGGCACTTTCGCCTGCAATTATAATGTTGTCTGTGTCTATGCCGTACTCCTCAGCGTGGTCAAATATGTAATCAACAGCAGAAAAGACCTCGTGAAGCTGCTCGGGAAAGATTTTATCCGGTGCATAGGTATAGCTGACCGATGCACAGAAAAAGCCGAGCTTTGCCCACTGGGACACATAGGTGTTACGCATATCTGTTAAACCTGAGATGAAGCCGCCGCCGTGAACATAAATAAACAGAGGCTTCTTTTCTTTCAGGGTGTTTTTCGGTGAGAAAATATTGATATACTGTGCCTTGCCTTCACCGTATTTTACTCTTTTTTCAAAGAGTATATGGTCGGGTGTTTTTCTGTGAAGTATTGCCATGGCAAGAAGCTCTGTGAAGTTATACCAATATCTTGCCGTGGTACCTCTTAAATAAACGCTTTTCTTCATGTCTGTTCTCCTTATTATGTTTTAATTCTGCTCGGCCGTGTAATTTTCTACCGCATACATAAAGCCCTCTGAAAGGAACTGCCTCGCCTCTTTAGCAGGAGTTGTGAAGGACAGCAGGTCAAAGCCGTGGAAGCAGCCCTCAAAGAGCCTGAACTGAACCCCAACACCTGCCTTTTTCAGGTTTTCAACATACTGCAGCGTTTCATCTGTGAAGGGCTCAATATCGCCCACATATGTAAGAGTGGGGGGTAAGCCGGAATAATCGGTTTCACGGGCAGGTGCGGCATATTTTGACACACTGTCAGTGCCGTAGGCATCACCCAAATAAAGCTTCCAGCCAAGCTCGTTTGATTTTGTGTTCCATATGGGTGCATCGTTATTCTGTGATGAGGGGGTGATCATTCTGTCGTCTATCATGGGATAAAGGGGCATCTGAAAGGCTATATTTATTTCACCCTTATCTCTTGCCATAAGAGTAACTGCTGCACAAAGTCCACCGCCTGCACTGTTGCCGCCGACAAAAATCTGATCACTTCTCATTCCGTAAGCCTCGCCGTTTTCCTTAAGCCACAAAAGAGCGCTGTAGCAGTCATTCAGTGCGGCAGGGTAGGGAGCAACAAGAGAATTGGTGTAATCGGGAGCAACCACAACGCAGCCGCTTTCCTTTACAAAGCTTTCAACAAAAGAGAAATCCTGCTCAGGTGCACCGAGTCCGTAGCCGCCGCCGTGTATCCACAAAAGACCGGGAACATTTTCCTTTTTCTCCTTTGGCGAATATACGCATATTCTGAGGGCTGTGCCGTCTTCACGCTCAATGTATTTTTCTTCAAAGTTAACATCTGCGAGATTAATTCCGCATATGAAGTTATCCATAAAGAAGTTGGCAAGCTTAAAGAAGCCCTCGGTAAAATGGGGCATTATTATTCTTATGGCATTGCCTATAACTCTGAGCTCAGGGTGGATGTCACTTGATTTGACATTCCATATTTTATCGAGGGGGTTTGATATGCAAATAGCCTTTGCCGATGAAAGTGCACCGCTGTCTGCCGCCATAGCCGTTACGGGTATGCCGACAAGAGACAGCGCTAAAATCAGTGCTGTCCGTTTTTTCATAATGCTTTCTCCTTGTATAGTCATTAGTCATATATTAGCACAGTGAAAGGAGTTTTGCAATAAAGGTGAATTATTTTTCTCTTTTATCTTTACACAAAAATCTGTTTATGCTAAACTAAAACCAATCTCAGAAAAGGAGAAAGATATATGAAGGCAAAAATTACCCTTGCCGGTGAGCTTAAAATCGGCGAAATTGACAGAAGAATTTTCGGCTCTTTCATCGAGCATCTCGGCAGAGCTGTTTACGGCGGCATTTTTGAGCCGGGACATCCCGAGGCTGACGAGGACGGCTTGAGAATGGATGTTATCAAAATGATAAATGAGCTTGGTGTACCCGTTGTACGCTATCCCGGCGGTAACTTTGTTTCCGGCTATAATTGGGAAGACGGTGTAGGCCCCGTGGAAAAACGCCCTGCAAGACTTGACCTTGCATGGGGTGTAACAGAGCCTAATAAGTTCGGAACCGATGAATTTATGAAATGGTGCCGCAAGGCAGGCACATCACCTATGATGGCTGTAAATTTAGGCACAAGAGGCCCTGATGCGGCACGGGCCTTAGTTGAATACTGTAACCATAAGAGTGGCTCAAAGTACGCTGATATGAGAATAAATAACGGCTATAATGACCCTTGGGGTGTTAAGCTCTGGTGTCTCGGCAACGAAATGGACGGCCCCTGGCAGATGTGTGCAAAAACCGCCGGGGAATACGGCAGAACTGCAAATGAAGCCGCAAAGCTTATGAAGTGGGTTGACGGCTCTATTGAAACAGTTCTCTGCGGCAGCTCCAGCAGGGGAATGCACACCTTCGGTGATTGGGAAGCAACCACCCTTGATATTGCCTATGACAATGTGGATTACATATCACTTCATCAGTATTACGGCAACCACAGCAATGATACACCCTCATTCCTTGCAAAGAGTATGGAGCTTGACGATTTCATTTACAGCGTTATATGCACCTGCGATTTTGTCAAGGCAAAAAAGCGCACAAAAAAGCAGATAAATCTTTCCTTCGACGAATGGAATGTGTGGTACCACTCAAACGGAGCGCCTATAGAGAGATGGTCGGTTGCACCAAATCAGCTTGAGGATATCTATAATTTTGAGGATGCACTTGTAACGGCTTGTATGCTTATCACTTTGCTTCGTCACGCTGACAGAGTGAAGATTGCCTGCCTTGCACAGCTTGTCAATGTTATTGCACCTATATTCACAAAAACAGGCGGCGGTGCCTTCCGTCAGACTATTTTCTATCCCTTCCGCGAGATGTCGAAGTACGCAAGAGGAAATGCAATAAAGCCTCTTATCGACTGCCCTAAATATGACTGCAAGGAATTTACTGATGTGCCCTATCTTGAAGCAGTTGCATCCTATGACGAGGAAAAGCATGAGGTTGCTCTTTTCTGTGTCAACCGCTCAATGGATGAAAGCATAGAGCTTGATATTTCACTTTTAGGCTTCGAGGGCTATAAGGCCGTTCACTTTGAATCAATGGACGGATACGATGTGAAGCAGGAAAACACCTTTACAGAGGAAACCGTTACAATGCACGACAATGCACTTCCCTCAGAGGATGGCAAGAATATTGTCTGTGAGCTCAAGCCTCTTTCCTTTAATGTGCTGAGATTTAATAAGTAAGGCTATGAACAGAAACATACTCAAATATATAGCCATAGCCGCAATGCTTATTGACCATATAGGTATGCTGTTTGTGCCTATAGCAACGCCCCTCGGTACTGCAATGAGAGTTGTTGGCAGGCTCACAGCACCGATAATGTGTTTTTTTCTGGCTGAGGGCTTTGCTTACACAAGCTCAAAGAAAAAGTACGGCACGAGACTCTTTATCTTTGCTCTCATATCGCAGATTCCCTTTGCATACCTGATGTACGGCTATTTCTGGAAAGCACATTTTAATGTTATAGCCACACTCTTTCTCTGTTTTATGATGCTTTACACCTTTGAAAGGGTAGAAAATCTGTTTTTTAAGGTGGCGCTTATTGCAGGCATTGCCGCTTTAGGCTATTTCTGCGATTGGGGACTTATGGCACCGCTTTGGGTGATGTGCTTCTATCTTTGCAAAGACAACAAAAATAAAATGGCTTTGTGGTACTCGGTGCTTTGTGCCTTCTGGGTAGTGCGCTGCTGCGTGGTGACTTTTGATAAAGGCGGCAGCTGGTATGACTCACTGTGGCAGCTCGGCTGTTTCGGTGCCTTGCCCCTGCTTTATTTCTATAACGGTGAGGGCGGAAAGAGCTCAAGGTTTACCAAGTGGTTTTTCTATTGGTTTTATCCCGTGCATCTGTTGGTGCTGGGCATTATATTCAGAATATAAAAAAAGGACTGCAAGATTTTTGTCTTTGCAGTCCTTGAATTTTTTATTGAGCAGTTGTGGTGAGCCAATCGAGAATATCAGCAAAAATTTTGTCTCTGTCATCCTCAAAAAGAATTTCGTGCTTGTCACCGGGATAGAGAATAACGCTGGGCTGATGTCCTGCATCCTCAAGATTGTCGCAGACATTGATAACGCCCTTGCCGTTAAAGCCGATAGGGTCCTTTGCACCTGAAACAAGGAGTATAGGTAAGGTGGGGGGAACGAGATATGCCCATTCACTTGTGCAGGCTGAGTTTGCAATTGACAGAAGGTCACGAAGAAGAGCAAGCTTGAAGCCGCAACCGCACAGAGGGTCATTTACATAATTCTCTATGTTTTCCTTATTTTGTGAAAGCCAGCCCGTAGCTGTGGAAAGGTCACCTGAAAGCACACCCTGAGCCTTGTCGAGAAGCACATTGGGCACAACTGCACGGGGACCGAATTTCTTGCAGGCAAGCTTAACAGGCTCCTCAAGCACAACGGCTGCCGAAGGCATTTCACCTGTGCCGCAAAGCACAAGACCCGAAAGCTCGTGCCAGAAGCTTGTGGCATAAACTCTTGCACAGAATGAGCCCATGCTGTGACCGAAAAGATAATAGGGCAGTGATGGATATCTCTTGTGCATAATGTTATAGAGAATATGCATATCGTCAATCATTCTCTTGTCGCCGTCTTCATCTGCAGTGAAGCCCAGGTCTTCCTCGCACTCTGCACTTCTGCCGTGGCCTATATGGTCGTTACCGCAGACTACATAGCCCTCCTTTGCAAGAAAACAGGCAAATTCATCATAACGCTGAACATGCTCTGAAACACCGTGTGCAATCTGAAACACTGCCTTGGGCTCGATTTCATCGTCCTGCCATATACGGCAATAAATTTTATTCACTCCTGTTGAGGAAAGGAAATAAGCATCTTTTCTGATAATAGCCATAGTTTAAACCTCCGCTGTTTTTTTTACCGTTCACCATTATAATATAAAAAAGTAAAATAATCAATAACTTATTTAATTTTAAGGTTCATATACTATTATGGTTTACAATTAAATCAAATTGGTGTATAATATGTGCCAATAAAAATTTATGAGGTTAAGTTATGTTCGGCTATGTGAAAACCAATAAGCCTGAAATGAAAATAAAAGAGTATGAGACCTACAGAGGCCTTTATTGCTCACTTTGCAAGGCTATGGGCAAGCACTTCGGGGTGCTTTCACGGCTGACGCTCAGTTATGATATCACATTTTTAGTGCTGGCAAGGCTGTCCTTCAAAGGTACCGTGCCCTGCTTTGAGGGCGGCAGATGTCCCTTCAACCCCGCTAAAAAATGCAATTACTGCAAAAACACCGATGAAGAGCTGCGTTATGCCGCTGCGGTATCTATGATGATGTTTTACTTTAAGGTGAAGGACAATATCTCAGACGGCAGTTTATTCAGACGGCTTTTAATGTATATCATTTTGCCTTGGGCAGCCCTGAAATATAAAAAAGCCAAAGGGATGTACAGCGAAATTGCAGAAATAATTGAGCAGTCAATGGCTTTGCAAAAAGAAACCGAAAGGAAAAACACCGATATTCCCGATGAGGCTGCCCACGCCAGTGCTCATGCCCTTGGCATGATAACGGCATATAATATGGATGACACTCAGGGCAACATTTACCGCTTCGGCTACGGTATAGGCAAATGGGTTTATCTCACAGATGCACTTGACGATATAGAAAAGGATATAAGCTCGGGCAGCTATAATGTTTTTGTCAATAAATATGACCTTCGTGCCGGAGACAGTGCCTACGATATTAAAGAGGCCCTCACGGGTACAATGAATATGTGCGGTGCGGTTTTTGCCGAGAGCTATGAAAAAGCAGAAAACAAATCCCTTACCGCAATAATGGAAAACATAATCTGTGACGGAATGTATAAAACTCTTAACAGTGTATTAAATAAAGAAAAATCGAAAGGAAAGAACGATAATGAGAGATCCCTATGAGGTGCTCGGAGTGCCCAGAGGCGCTTCAAAAGAGCAGGTTAAAGCAAAATACAGAGAGCTTGCAAAAAAATATCACCCCGATAATTATATAGGCAGCCCTCTTGCCGAAACGGCTAACGAGAAAATGCAGGAGATCAATGAGGCTTATGATGCCATAATTTCAGGCAGTGCCTCAGGCTTTCACAGCAGTGCTTCCTCCACACACAGCTATGGCTTTAACAGCTATCAGCAGGTGCGTGAGCTTATGCGTTTGGGCAAGCTTGATGCGGCAGAGCAGCTGCTTGAAAATATGTCACCCGGCACAAGAGATGCTCAGTGGTATTATCTCAAGGGTCAGATTAACTATCAGCGAGGCTGGACAGATCAGGCATTTACTTACTTTGCATCGGCATATAATATGGAGCCGAACAATGCGGAATACAGACACGCTTATGAAAACCTTAGCCGACAGCGTGCAGGCGGCTTCAGAACAAACGGCAGACACAATCAGGGGTCAGACTGCGACACCTGCAGCATTTGTCAGGGCCTTTTATGTGCGGACTGCTGCTGTGAGTGCTTCGGCGGCGATTTAATTCCCTGTTGTTGAGGTAACAGCTTATGAGTCAGAGTGCAAAAACTGCCATAGGCGGCATGACGGCGGCACTGTCTGTGGTGCTTATGCTGCCTACGGTTATGGGGCTATGGACATATGCCCTGCCTGCCTTTGCGGGAATACTTATTATGTTCACTATAATCGAGCTTGATAAGAAATGGGCGTTTGGCATATACATTGCTGTGTCGATTCTCAGCCTGATACTTCTGCCTAATAAAGAGGCGGCTGTGTTTTATGCCTGCTTTTTCGGTCATTACCCGATAGTTAAGGCAATTCTTGAGGGCAGGAATATGCCGAGAGTGCCGGAATGGATTATAAAAATCATTATATTCAACGCATCGGTTTTAGCAGCGGCTTTTATTATGGTTAAGGTTTTCGGCATGCCTCTTGCGGAGCTTTTAGGCACTGAGGGCGAAACGGCATGGTGGGTACGGTTTGCCGTGCCTATAACACTGGCAATCGGAAATGTAACCTTTATAGCCTTCGACTATCTTCTTACAATATCCGTTGCTGTCTATCTCAACAAATGGCAGAAGCGTTTCAGAAAGATGTTTCCCTTTAAGTGAATGCAGAACGCAGAGTGCAGAGCGCAGAATTTTGGTCGCGGGGGAATTTCTGCCGATAAACAATCTTCACCCGCAAAGAGAACGGGGATGAAATTCCTACTCTGTAGATTATAATCCTCATCCACCGCAAGGGGAAGGCAAAGAATAAATAAGGCAGGTCACTTCTGATATGGAAGTGACCTGCCGTTTAATTTTAAGATTGATGAGATTTGCTGCCTCTGAGCTTCATCTCCGCGGAAAGAGACTCGAGGTTAGTCAGTGGTGAAGTCGCGACCACAATTCTGCACTCTGCACTCTGCACTCTGCATTTACTTCGCCAGCCATTCGTGCTCTTTTGCATAAAAGCGTGTGGTCTTATACCAGGGGTCGCCCTCAAGGTGTCTTATCATCCATACATAGCACATCTCATAGCCGGGAGCCACAACCTGGTGATGGTCGTTACCGTCGCTGATATATGAGGCTGAGCCTTCCACGCTCTTATAAACATTGTCACCTACAAAGCAGGCACCGAAGCCCTGAGGCTTATCAAACTGATAATAGTATACCTCAGGCTGGGGATGATGGTGGGGAGGATAGCTTGACCATTTGCCCGGCTGATTGAAAACCTCACCGAGCACCATATTTGAATAGGGTGCGTTGTCATAGTCAAAAACCGTTGAGCATATTCTGTGGCCTGTGCCGCCCCACTGACCCTTGCCGAATTCCTGATAGAGAATATCCTCGGGCTTATAGAAGACAGGTGCAAAATCCTTATCGTTATCCGTCTGCTGAATGAGAATTTCCGTGCCCTCTTTAGCTGTGACGGTTACCTCAACCCTTCTCGGCACATGAAGGCAGTAGGGTGTTTTTTCAAAGGGGCAGCTTCTTTTGATTTTTTCTGTTGTACCTTGCCAAGTGATTTCAGCCTCACCCTTAAGGAGAAGGAAAGCTGTCTCGCACATATCGTCAAAAACTGTGATTGTTTCGTTTTCCTTAAACTGCTTAACCTTGATTGTCATAAGCATATCGGCATGCTTTTTGCCCATTTCACATATAATTCTTTCGCCGTTTTCGTTTATTTCATTATATTCCAGCATAGTAAATCTCCTTTACGCTTTTATAAGGGAATTGTACTACAAACAGATTTCTTTTTCAAGATGTTTTTTCTTGTAATAAAATAATAAATATGATATACTCATTCAGAGTGAAGATGAAAAGGAGAAAGACTATGCCATATTTATTCACACACTTCAAAGAAAAGCTCACCCCCGACGGAGAGCAGGTATATTTTGCTGTCAGCCGTGACGGCTTTAACTGGGAAGAACTGGGTGGCGGTCAGCCCGTGCTCACAGCCCAAAAGGGCTTCAAGGGCTGCCGTGATATTGAAATTGTAAGAATCGATGACGGCTTCGTTATACTCACAACAGATGAATGTATAGCAAACCGTTATGATGAAAACTATCAGGTCAACTGGAAGGTGGTCAACCGTACCGGAAGCAAATGCCTGAGAATGTGGAAAACCAAAGACCTTATCAATTTTTCAGAGGAAATACTTGCTCCCATAGGCACAGAAAGCTTCGGCTGTATGTGGGCACCTGAGGTGTATTTTGAAGAAGAAACAGGGGAGTACCTCATTCATTGGGGCTCAACGGTAAAAGAGGATGACTACAGCCATATGTCAATTTATTGCTGTGTGACCAAGGATTTTGAGACCTTCTCAGAGCCGAAGCTGTTTTTCACAAAGGACAATGAAATCCTCGACACCCACATAAGAAAAATTGACGGTGTTTATCATATGTTCTATAAAAATGCAGAGAGACCGTCAATGAATATGCATGCTACATCCCGTAATCTTTACGGCCCTTATAAGCATGACGAAGCATTTGAAAAATATATGGCTACTCTTGAAAAGCCGGGCAGCTATGAAGCTCCCACAACTCTTATATTGCCTGACGGCAGATGGTGCCTTATGCTTGATTTCTTCGGCTGTGAAAAGCCTAAAATGGGTTATGTGCCTTTTGTTTCACCAAAGCCCGGGGACAGCAATTTCACTATGGCAAAAGAAAGCTTTTCATTCCCTTATGGCTTCAAGCACGGCGGAATAGTTGAAATCAGTGAGGAAGAATACGCAATACTGAAAGAGCATTATAAAAACTGAAAAGTATTATGAAAACAGGCAAATCGGGTGACTTTTCCCGATTTGTTTCTTTTTAGTTTAGGAACCATAGGTAGCGTTGTTCATCATTAACAAATAAAAAGGAGAAATTTCTTACAAGTTGACACGGTGTTTATTTTTGGTAATTGTTGACGAAATATTAAAAAAGTGTTATAATAAACTATAAAACATAGATATAGCAGCGTCTTTATACAGAGTGTATATAGGAGGTCAGACAAAAAGCATGCGCTTTGTATGGAGATTAGCTGCAACAAAAATAAAAATAAAAAAGGAGACATGTTTTATGAAAAAGAATTTAAAGAAAACCCTTTCCCTTGTTATGACCGTTATAATGGTTATGACCTGCTGGGTATTTGTGGCACCCACAGAGGCAGAGGCAATCAGCGGCACTGTTTACGGTGTTCCTGCAATTAGAGGCTCGCACTACTCGGGCTCAACTGCGGCTTACGGAACTCCTGTTTTTGACGGCAATACAGACCGTTGGTTCAAATGGCAGAACGGTAATGACTGGACTACGGTTTATTACCCGTCTCATATTTATCTCGACAAGACTGAAACACTTCAGTCAGCCGGCTACTATTTCAATGTTCAGTGGCATTTCGGTGACGGAACAAATTACCGTATTTTCCTCGGTGCAAATGTCTGGGGTGACAACAAAGCCTGGGGTGCATATGCAGACAGAGCTGCAACAATGAATAATATATTCCCTGACGACTATGCTGTCGATGCAAGCTTGCCTCAGAGCTATCCCAGCGGTCTTTACGGCAAAACATCCAGTGCAACAGACTATGATCTGAGAATTGTAGGTTATAACCACTCCGGTCAAGGCAGTGACGGCTTCAACCAGAACGGTATAAGACACGAAAAATATGTTCTTTTCAGAAGTAATAAGAGCACAAACAATGCAACGATTTACCTTATGGGTACCCCTTCTTCAAGCTATGTAGGTACGACAACAGAATATAACACTTCAGGCGGCAGCTACGCAAGCTACGGTTTCGCACAAAAATACAACAGCGGTTGGGGAACCCATGAAGACGGTGCTGCTCAGTTTAATTCAAAGGGTGCAGACTCCTCTTATTGGGAGGGTCAGTGGATTGAAATGGCCTGGAATGTAACCGTTTATGACAAGCAGGCTCTGAATAACGCTGTTACCAAAGCAAATTCACTTTACAACAGCACAAACGGCTATACCAAATATCTTACAGCGGGCGACTATTCAAACTTCACATCTCAGCGCAGCTCGGCAAGTTCACTTCTTACAACAAGAAAGACAACACAGACACCCATTGACAACCAAACAGATGCTCTTAACAGTGCTGCAAACGCACTTAAGTTCGCTGCAGATAACACAGCACTCAAAAATGCAATTACTGCGGCAAAAGCAATAAAGAACGAGTCAGATTACGCTGTTAAATATACTGCTGCAACAAGACAGGCTCTTGACACTGCTTTATACAATGCTACTGATAACACCACCTATGATACAGGTGTTACAACATATTCAATAAACTTCTCAGACAGCAGCACATGGAATGCCGGTCAGAATGCTGCAAACGATCAGAGCAAGATAGACGCTCTTACTGCAGCACTCAACAGTGCACTTTCAATGGAAATACAGAAGTACACCGTTACATTCAGATTTAATAACGGCACAACCAGCTCAGGTACATACGATTACGGCACAATCATAACCGTACCCGGTAACTCAACCAAGGATCCCGATGCCGGTTATCACTATTCATACAGCTGGCCTGCAAATGTTTCAACAGAGGTGCTCGGAAACGCAACCTATACAGAAATAGAAAAAGCAGAGGCTCACAATTGGAGCGATTGGACAACTACTGACGAGCCTACCTGCACAACGGACGGCTCAAAGCAGAGATCTTGCCTGACCTGCGGCTATATTGAAACAGGTAAGGTTGATATGACAGGACACACACCCGCTGTTGCTGTTGAGGAAAACAGAGACGAACCCGATTGCACAAATGACGGTTCATATCAGACAGTGGTTTACTGTGAAATCTGCGGCACCGAAATCAGCCGTGAAACAACAGTTCTTCCCTCTACGGGACACAAAGAGGTTGTTGATGAGGCTGTTAAGGTAACCTGCACAGAGGACGGCAAGACTGAAGGTAAGCATTGCGAAATCTGCGGTGAGATTCTTGTTGCTCAGGAAACAATTCCTCATGAGGGACACAAAGAAAAGGTTATAGTCGGTGTTGAGCCTACCTGCACAGCAAGCGGTAAAACAGAAGGCAAGATTTGCTCCGTCTGCGGAATAGTTCTTGTTGCTCAGGAAACAATTCCTTCTCTCGGTCATGACTGGTCAGAAACATATGTTTCAAACGGCAACGGTGTTAACGCTACTCACTATCAGACCTGCGAAACCTGCGGTATCAAGGGCGACAATAAGGTTCACACATGGAATGACGGTGAAATCACAGAGGCAGCCACCTGCGAAAAAGACGGAAGAATGCTTCACACCTGTACTGCAAAGGGCTGCGGTGCTCAGTACATTGCCAGGATAACATCTCCCGGTCACGATTACGGCCAGTGGATTGAAGAAGAAAGCGCAACCTGCCTTGAGGGCGGTGTACGCGGTCACTATGAATGCTCTGTCTGCCATAAGTATTTTGACGAAGACAAGAATGAAATAACAGACCTTGCAATAGGTGCACTCAATCACGACCTGAAGCAATATAAGGGTCAGGCAGCAACCTGCACAGAGGACGGTTGGGAAGCATATGAGAAATGTACAAGATGCGATTACACAACCTATCAGAAGATAGACGCTCTTGACCACGATTATGTTGACCACGAGGGTAAGGAACCCAC